>JBDHRX010000146.1:0-6664 GCA_039807785.1 Burkholderiaceae bacterium | reverse complement strand
GTCCGGCGGCCTGGCGGCCTCGGGCGGCTCGGCCGGCGCCGGCTGGGCCGCGGCCGGCTGCGCGGCCTGGGCGGCCGGTGCCTGCAGGCCATAGCCGACGAACTCGGTGAAGCGCGCGTTGTCGCTGCGGATGTCGTGGCTCGCGGCGAGCTGCCGGTAGCGCCGCTTCAGCTCGGCGACGACCTTGGCGTCGGCATTCCAGTAGCCCTGGCGCGCGGCCTCGATCATGCGCTCGATGGTCTGCGCGAGCGCGTTCGGGTTCTCGCGCTCGAACCAGTCCTTCAGGCCCAGGTCGTACTTGTCGCGCACGTAGACGTCGACCATCTCCTGCCACTGGTCGTCGCGCACGATCTCGCGCGCCACCGCCGTCCAGCCCCAGAAGTTGTTGGTGGCGTCGAGCACCTGCAGCGTGCCGGCGTAGCCCTCGGCCATCAACCCCTTGATGTAGCCCGGGTGGAACTGGCGCGTGGCCAGTTCCTTGGCGAGGAATTGCGCCGCGTTCTCGGTGCGCCCCGCACCGGCGCCGCGCAGGTTGGAGATGTAGAGCGCCGGGGCGCGGCCATCGAGGTGGCGCACCGCCAGGCCGATGCCGCCCAGGTACTGGAACGGGTCGTCGGTGGTGAGCATGCCGTAGGTGTTCGAGCTGCGCGACAGCACCGCGCCCTCGGTGCCGCGCAGGTGCTCGGCGTACAGGTTCACGTCGCGCCCGGCGGTATTGGCGCTGCCCCATTCCTTCTCGTCGGGCCCGTACGCGAACTGCATGCGCGCCAGGTAGAGCTGCGCGAGCTTGCGGTCGCCCTCGGCCTTGCCCTGCCAGGTGTCGGTGGCGAGCGCCGCGTCGTCGAGCCCGGTGCTGTAGCGGCCGGACTCGGACGCGAAGATGCGCGTCTCGCCGGCGCGCCGGGCGGCGTCCTCCGGCAGGCCCTGACCGCGCAGGCGCTCGGCGATGCGCTGCGTGTTGGCGGCGACCGGGTTGTCGGCCTCCCGCGCCTGGGCGGCGAGCTGCACCGCGCGCGCGAGCTGCTGCATCACGTTGGGGAAGTGGTCGCGGTACAGGCCGGTGGCCGAGAGCACGACGTCGACGCGCGGCCGCCCGAGCGTCTCGCGCGGCACCAGCTTCACGCCGGTCACGCGCCCGCCGGCGTCCCACTGCGGCTCGACGCCGAGCAGCCACAGCGCCTGGGCCTCGAGCAGGCCCTGGTGGCGCATGGTCTCGACCGACCACAGCGAAAAGGCAAGCTTGGCCGGCGTACGCGCGGTGAGCTTGCGGTGCTCGGCGATCAGCTGCTCGGCCGCCTGCTTGCCGGCCTCCCAGGCCTGGCGCGTGGGGACGCGCGAGGGGTCGAAACCGTACAGGTTGTTGCCGGTCGGGTAGGCGTCGGGGTTCTTGATCGGGTCGCCCCCGTACGAGGTGCGCAGGTGGCGCCCGGCCAGCACCGCGAGCAGCGCCGGCAGCTCCCGGTCGGCGCCGATGTCGGCGTACCACTGGCGCGCCTTGCGCAGCTCGGCCTGCAGCGCCGGCGGCAGGTCGTCGAGCCGGGCCTGGGGCGACAGCGATTGCTGCAGCAGCCGGTACGGCGCCGACTGCGCGAGCTGCTCGTACTCGCCGACGATCGCCTCGTCGACGTCGCCGGGCGCCGTGCCGGCCTGCCGCGCGGCCGCTTCCCAGAACGGGCGCCCGAGCATCAGCAGCACGGTGGCGGTGCGGTGTGCGTCGTCCGGCGCCTTGCCCAGCGTGTGCAGGCCGAGCGGCTGGGCGGTCTCGGCCAGCTCGTGCAGATGGTTGTGCAGCGCATCGACGAAGGCCGGGAACTCGTCGCTCGCGCGCGCGAGCGGCCAGCCCATGTCGCGATGGATGCGACCCGCCGCCACCGCGGCGAGCAGGTCCTTCTTCTGCTGCGCCTTGACAGCGCCCTCGTCCTGCGCGAGCCACGCGTGCAGCAGGTCGTGGATCGCGACGATCTGCGTGTGCAGGCCGGCGGGCCTGAACGGCGGCGTCTGGTGGCTCACGATGACGGCGCGCCCGCGGCGCTTGGCCTGCTGCGCCTCGCCGATGTTGTCGGCGATGTACGGATAGGCAACCGGGACGTCGCCCACCGCGAGCATCGGGGCGTCGTACACCGACAGTCCGCGCTCCTTGCCCGGCAGCCACTCCTGGATGCCGTGGGTGCCGAAATGCACCAGCGCGTCCGAGGCCTGCCGCTGGCGCGCCCACAGGTAGGTCGCGAAGAAGAAGTGCGACGGCCCGGCCTTGGTGGAGTGGTAGAGCGCGCGCTCCTTGTCGTCCCACTGCTCGCTGCGCGGCGGCTGCGGCATCAGCGCCACGTTGCCGAGCATCAGGCGCGGCACGACGAAGTACGCCTCGCCGCGCCGGCGGATCACCATCGCGGATTTCTCCGGCTCGCCCCAGCGTGCCGTGATCTCGTCGCGCGCCGCCTGCGGCAGCGTGGCGAGCCACTCGCGATACGCGGCGACCGGCAGCAGGTCGGCCAGATCGTCGCGCAGCAGCCCCTCGAGCCGGCCCTCGCGATAGTAGGGCTCCATCAGCCGCTGCAGTTGCGGCAGCAGCGCGTGCTCGCTCGCGGGCACCTGCGTCGCGTAGCCCTCGGCCTTGAGCGCGGCGAGGGTCTGCACCAGGCTGCGCGGCACGTTCAGGAACGAGGCCGAGAGGTTCTTCTCGCCGCCCGGATAGTTCCAGAAGAACACCGTGAGGCGCTTCTCGGCGTTGGGCTTGCGCTGCAGGGCCACCAGCTTCAGCGCCTTGGCGACCATCGCAGCCGCCTGCGGAGCGATCGCCACGACCTGGTCGTCGGCCTTGCGCGTGGCCGCCGCGACCTGGATGTCGAAGACGCCTGCGTACTCGGCCTGCGCCAGATAGAACGGCACGTCCATCAGCGAGATGCCGTGCGGGTCCGACGCCCAATCGGCGACGTCGCCGCGGCGATACGGCATCGCCTGGATCACCGGAATGCCCAGCGCCTCGAACTCCTTGCGGCGACCCTCCGGGTTCAGCATGATCTGCATGTTGATCATCGCGTCGGCCAGGCGCCGGCCGCCCGGCTGCAGCAGCCCCGTCAGCGCGCCCGGCTCCATCACCGGCGAGTAGAACGCGAGCGGCACCGCGCCGGCCGCCTCGATGCGCGCGATCGCGTCGTCGAGGAAGTCGGTCTGCATCGCGGCCACGTACTGCTGGTGCATCGCGACCGCGACGATCGGCGGCCGGTCCGGCGCCGCCGGGTCGACACCCTTCCACGCAAGGTAGGCGAGCGGGTCGGCGAACACCAGGCCGGGTGCCTTGGGATGGTAGACCGCGGTCTTCGGGAACACGACCGGATCGGCGATGCCGGTGGGCGTGCGCCCGGCCAGTTGCGCCGCCAGCGTCGCGAAGAAGCCTTCGAAGTTGCCGCGCCCGCCGTTGACGTAGTAGGCGATCAGCCGGCGCGCCACCGGCTCGGGCAGGCCGCCCCAGGACGGCTCGGCGTCGTACAGCCAGGCGTGCGGCGCGCGCAGGCCGGGCAGCGCCCCGGCGAGCTTGCCGCGCACGTAGTCGAGCAGGTAGGAGTCGAAGAACACCGCGTCGGCGCCCGCGAACAGGCCGGCATCGACCCGGGCCGGCAGCTTGTCGACGTAGCGCACCGTCACCTCGATGCCGTGCGGACGCGCGATCTCGGCCAACTGGCGGAACTTGCCCGGCGGCACGTTGCCGGTCGCGATGAACAGCACCGAGGCCGCCTGCGCCGGCGGCGCCAGCAGCGGCAGGAGGAGACAGGCCAGACAGGCGGCCAGCAGCAGGCGGGAGAGTCGGGTCATGGGCGGGGCCGGGTGGGTCACAGCGGATGCGCGGACGGCGCGCGCCGGGCCGGCCCGGCGCGCGCGTCGACCAGGGACACGCACCTTACATATATCTTAATAAGAATTGTTACTCTTATCGTTGATTGACCTCAAAAGCGGACCCCGGAGCGACCCGGACGGGGCGATCAGAACTTCTTCGTCACGAACAGGTTGAGGGAGCGCTCCGCGCCCGGCATCTGCCCGTAGGGGGCATAGCGGCGGTTGGCCAGGTTGTTCAGCTCCGCCACTAGGCCCAGCCCGGAACCGAGATCGGCATGGACGCGCAGGTTGAGCGTGCCGTAGCCGGAGGCCGAGCCGGCCACCGCGCCGGCCTGATCGCGCAGGCGAACCCGGGTCTCGCCGCGCAGGAACAGGTCCGCGCTGCCGGCGGCACGGCCCCAGCGCCAGTCCTTGCGCAGGCCGATCTTGCCGGAGAAGGCGGGCGCGCCGCCGTCGTGGGTGTCGTAGCCGTTGCCGTAGCGCAGTTGCCGGCGCATCGCGGCGAAGGAGGTGTACGGCGTCAGCCCCCACACGCCGAGCGCGTGCTCGGCGTACAGCTCCACGCCCCAGCTGGTGGCGGCATCGACGTTCTGGTACGTGCCCGTGGTGCCGGAAGACACGGTGGCGATGTAGTCCTCGGAGCTGGCGTAGAACAGGGTGGCGTCCAGCACGGTGCCGCGCGCCGCATAGCGCGCGCCCAGCTCGTAGGTGGTCGAGGTCTCGGGCTTCAGGTTGGGGTTGCCCGTCAGCGTGACGCCGCCGCCGGTCGTGGTCAGGAACAGCTGGCCCAGCGTCGGGTAGATGTAGCCCTGCGAGACATTGGCCCGCAGCGCCAGGCGGTCGTGGGGCGTCCAGACCAGGCCCACCGACCCCAGCAGCAGGCTGTCGGAAGCGTCGCTGGTCGCGTTGGGGCTGCCGTTGGTGGTGGACGTGCGATGGTCGGAGCGGACGCGATACCAGCGTGCGCCCGCGGTCGCGGCGAGCTTGTCGGTCAGCGAGATCTCGTGCTGGCCGAACAGCGACAACGTGCGGGTCTTGGCGTCGTCGTAGCGCAGCGTGGTGACGGTCGTTCCCGGCGGCGTACGCGTGGTGAGCGTGATCTTGTCCGCCGCCAGGGCATCGTCCTCCAGCTCCAGGCCCGCCACGGTGCGGCTGTTGGGGGAGAACTTCATCTCGGCGCGCAGGTTGGCGCCGCCGGTGGTCTGGTCGTCGAGGGAGGTGGACAGCACCCTGATCCGCATGGGGCCGGCGGCAACGGACACGTCGTTGCGGAAGTCGCGGTCGATGGTCTGCCGGTACAGGTTGAAGCTGAGCTTGGTCAGCCACGGCGTCAACTGGACGCCCTCGTAGAACAGCGAGGTCTTGCGCAGGTCGCGGTGCGGGAGCGAGATCAGGAAGCCGGGCTGGTCGACGTAGACGTTGGCGCCCAGGTCGTAGGACTGCACTCCCAGGCCGAAGTAGTGCTTGCCCAGCCGGTAGCCGAGGTAGCCCGACACGTTGCGGTCTTCCACGTCGGAGGGGACCAGCTTGCCGTCGGGCGTCCTGCGGTCGCCCTGCTTCATCTTGCCGACGCTGAAGTTGTAGTCGAGCGCGCCCGGCCCGGCATCGACGGTGCCGGCCGCGCTGGCCGACACGCGGTAGCCGCGCGTGGCCGACAGGTAGCCGGCCGTGGTGCTGAAGCTGAAGGGCTTGTCCGCCCCCCGCTTGGTGATGATGTTGATCACCCCGCCGATGGCGCTGCTGCCCGAGACCACCGACGAGGAGCCGCGCACGACCTCGATCCGCTCGATCGTCGTCGGGTCCACCAGGACGGGCTGGCCGTAGTTCGTATGGTCGGTCAGCTTCTGGCCATCGATCAGGATGGCGACGCGACGCGCGGTCTCGCCGCGGATCGAGATGCGCTCGATCCCCTCTTCCGAGATCTGCACGCCCGGCACGTCGCGCAGCAGGGTGGCGATCGAGACGGGGGCCGTCTGCTCGATCGATTCCGCCGAGATCACCGTGATCGAGGCCGGATTGCGCAGCACCTCGGTCGGCAGGCCGGTGCCGATGACGGTGACGGTATCGAGAGTCTGGACTTCCGTCTGGGCGACGGCGGCTGCGGCGGCAGCGCAGAGTCCGGCACCGAGCGCGAGAGTGCGCCCCAGCTGAGACATGGCGGTTCCTTTCATCGATGGATGAGTTGGGCGCCCGTACCTGGCGGAAAGCGGCTGGGAAAGGCGGCCGGGGGGCGACGGCACGCATCCTCGCACAGTTGAATGAAAATGAGAATTGATATCAATCAAATCCGGGTTACCCGGCGAATCGCGTGGCCGGTCCCGGCCTCAGCGAAGCCGGCGACCCGATACCGCGACGGTCTCGCCCGGCACCGGTCCGCCGGCGAAGCCCGCCTCGCGCACCTCGACGGCCACGGCCCGGACCTCGCCCTGGTGGTTCCGGTACTCGAACGACAGCCGCGACCCGTCCAGCCTTCCCCGAACGCTCACGGCCCGTCCGTCGGGGCCGAGCAGGCGGCCTTCGGCCTTCTGGAACGTCTGCCGCAGCTCGAGCCTCGCCGTGCGCCAGTCGGGCAACCCCGCGACCTCCCACGCGCCGTCGACCCGCGCCGGCACGATCCACAGGTAGACCGGATTCTGGTCGGGGAGCCGGATCACGCGGTCCGGCTCCCAGTCGCCCATGTCGAACAGGTTGGAGACGACCCGCGTTCCGGGCCGCATCTTCGCGATGGCCGGTCGCAGCCGCTGGTTCAGCTCGGCGCCGAGGAACAGCGTCAGCACGGTCGCCGACGAGAAGTCCTCGACGAAGATGTCGCCGTGGATCATCCGCACGCGGT
>JBDHRX010000017.1:0-36500 GCA_039807785.1 Burkholderiaceae bacterium | reverse complement strand
AGGGGGTCCGCGCGCCCGGCCGCGGCGGAGCCGGGCGCGGCGCCGGGCCGCCCGCCTCGGCGCGTCCGCATCGTCGGCGGCGCCTGGAAGCGCACCCCGCTTCCGGTGCCGGAGGTGGCCGGCCTGCGGCCGACGCCGGACCGGGTCCGCGAGACGCTGTTCAACTGGCTCGGACAGTCGCTCGCCGGGCAGGCCTGCCTGGATCCGTTCGCCGGCTCCGGGGCGCTGGGGTTCGAGGCCGCCTCGCGCGGCGCGCGCCGCGTCGTGATGGTCGAGCGCGACCCGCGCGCGGCGGCGGCGATCCGGGCCACCATCGACCGCCTGGGGGCCACCACCGTCGAGCTCGTCGCCGGCGACGGTTTCGAGGCGCTGGAACGCCTCGCCCGGGCCGGCGCGCGTTTCGACCTGGTGTTCCTGGATCCGCCGTTCGGGCAGTCACTGGTCGAGCGGGCGCTGCCGCGGGTCGCCGGGCTGCTGGCGCCCGGCGGGCGCGTCTACGTCGAGACCGGCGCGCGGTTCGACGCGCCGGCCGGCTGGCGCGTCGAGCGGGCCGCCCGGGCGGGCCAGGTCCACTATCATCTGGTCGGGCGCGATGCCGCGCAGCCGGACGCCACAGGGGAGACTCAGGCATGACCAGAGCGATCTATCCGGGTACCTTCGACCCGCTGACCCGTGGGCACGAGGACCTGGTCCGTCGTGCCTCGAAGCTGTTCGACACGCTGGTGGTGGCGGTGGCGGACAGCCGCGGCAAGAACCCGATCTTCAGCCACGACGAGCGGCTCTCGATCGCCCGCGAGACGCTCGCGCAGCATTCGAACGTGGAGGTCGTCGGGTTCTCCGGGCTGCTGGTGAGCTTCGTGCGCCAGCAGCGTGCGGACGTGGTGATCCGGGGGCTGCGCGCGGTCAGCGATTTCGAGTACGAGTTCCAGATGGCCGGGATGAACCGCCACCTGATGCCCGAGGTCGAGACGATCTTCATGACGCCGACCGATCAGTACCAGTTCATCTCCGGCACGCTGGTGCGCGAGATCGCGCTGCTCGGCGGCGACGTCTCGAAGTTCGTCGCGCCGTCGGTGCAGGACTGGCTGCGCCGGAAGCTGGTGCAGCTCGGGGCGCGGCCGGCCTGAATCGCGCGGGAAGCGGCCGATGGCGCTGATCATCACCGACGAGTGCATCAACTGCGACGTCTGCGAGGCCGAGTGCCCGAACGGCGCCATCTCGATGGGGCCGGAGGTCTACCTGATCGACCCCGACCGCTGCACCGAGTGCGTCGGGCACTTCGGCGAGCCGCAGTGCCGGCAGGTCTGTCCGGTCGACTGCATTCCCGTCGATCCCGGACGACCCGAGACGCCCGAGCAGTTGATGGCGAAGTACCGGCGCCTCCAGGCCGCGGCGGCCATCGAGCCGGAGCGCGAGGGCTGACATCGCCGCGTCATCCGGTCCGGGCAGCATGGACGTTTTCCGGATGAACGAAATGGATCTGATCGTCTGGCGCCACGCGGATGCCGGCGAAGCCGCGGCCGACCCGGGCGGCGACGCCGGCCGACGGCTCACCGAGCGCGGCCGCAAGCAGGCGGACCGGGGGGCACGCTGGCTGCAGGCGCGCCTGCCCGAGCACTACACGGTGCTGGCGAGCCCGGCCGCGCGTGCGCGCGAGACGGCCGAGGCGCTCGGCGTGAAAGTGCGCGTCGACGCGCGGCTCGGGCCGGGCGCGGACGTCGCCGACTGCCTTGCCGCGCTCGACTGGCCGGCGGGCCCGGAGGCGCGCTCGCGCCATGTGGTGCTGGTGGGCCACCAGCCGATGCTCGGACGCCTGGTGAGCCTGCTGCTGTCGGGGCAGGAAGCCGACTGGAGCGTCCGCAAGGGGGCGCTCTGGTGGCTGTCGACTCGCGAGCGCGAGGGGCTGGCCCGGATGGTCCTGCGCGCGATGATCTCTCCCGAGCTCGCCTGAAGCGAAGGCCGGTCGAGCCTCTCCACGCCGAGTCAGATCGCCTGGTAGGCGAACTCCTCGAAGACGCGTGTCTCGGCCCAGGCCGCGGCCTCGCCGGCCAGGCTCTCGTGCGCGAGCGGGAAGCGCCGGGCCCACTGGGCGGGCATCTCGAGCCGGAGCGCGCGCCGCTTCAGGAACAGCGCCGGCATCGGCACCTCCTGGTCGTCGCGCTTGCGGTGCAGGATCGTCGAGATCCGCAGCGCCGCCACCATCAGCCACCCGAGATCGTCGTCGAACAGCCCGCGCAGCTTGCGCAGTCCGCCGATCTGGGCCAGGGCGAGATGGGCCAGCGCCGACTGCTCGCGCTGCGAGAACCCGGGCATGTCGGCGTGTCCCAGGATGTACGCCGAGTGCTTGTGGAAACCCTCGTGGGAAATCGACATGCCGAGCTCGGCGAGCTCGGCGGCCCAGCCCAGGAGCTGCCGGCGGGCCAGCAGCACCTCGCGGGCCGCGCGCGCGCCCTGGTCGAACAGCGCCAGCGCGGTGTCGCGCACCCGCTGCGCGTGGCGGCGGTCGACGCCGTAGCGCGCGAGCATCTGCTCGACGGTGATCGCGCGCGCGTCGCGTCCCTCGCTGCGTCCGAGCAGGTCGTACAGCACGCCCTGCCGCAGCGCGCCCCCGCAGTAGCGCATCGAGTCGATGCCGAGCTCGTCGAAGGCGGCCATCATCACGGCCAGTCCGCCGGCGAGGACCGGCCGGCGATCGGGGCGCAGCTCGGCGAGCTGCACCGCGTCGACGCCTCCGGCCTCGATCAGCGCGGCATGGATGCGCGCCAGCGAGTCGCGGTCGAGGTCCTGCGCGCCCCATTGCGCCTGCGCGACCTGCCAGAGCGACTTGGCCGTGCCCGAGGTTCCGACCGCGTAGCGCCAGCGGCGCTGCGCGAAGGGTTCGGCGACCTGGGCGAAGACCGCGCGCGCCGCGTAGTAGGCCTGCTCGAACGCCCCGCGCTCGACCTGCCCGTCGCGGAAGTGGCGCATGGTCAGCGTCACGCAGCCCACCGGCGCCGACTCGAGCACCGCGGGGACCATGTCGGTGCCGACGATGCATTCGGTCGAGCCACCGCCGATGTCGACCACCAGTCGCGGCACGCCGTCGCAGGGCAGCTCGTGCGCGGCGCCCAGGTAGATGAGCCGCGCCTCCTCGAGCCCCGAGATGACCTCGATCGGGAACCCGAGCGCCGCTTCGGCGGTCGCGAGGAACGCGCCGGCGTTGGTGGCCACGCGCAGCGTGCTGGTCGCGACCACCCGCACCGCCTCGGGGGCGAACGAGCGCAGGCGCTCGCCGAACATCGCGAGCGCGGCCAGTCCGCGCTCGCGCGCCTCCGCGTCGAGGCTGCCGTCCTCGCGCAGGCCGCCGGCCAGCCGGACCGTCTGCTTGACGCCGTCCAGCGGGAGCACGAGATCGCCGAGCCGGGAGCTCTCGACGCGGCCGATCAGCAGGCGAAAGCTGTTCGAGCCCAGGTCGACCGCGGCCACCAGCCGGTGTCCGGACGCGGGGGGCGCGGGGGTGCGCGAAGCCGGCGAAGCGGGGATGCGGTGTCGCATCTGCCGAAGTATGACAAAGTGCGCCGGACGGGGCCTGCGCGCCCCGTCTCGACGAGTCCTCCACGCCACGTCACGAAAGTGTCACGAAAGCAGGTCAAGCTCGCGCGGATGGACGCCAAAGCGGGCCCCGCGGAACGGCTGCTCGACCGGGAACTCGGCATCCTCGCTTTCAACGAGCGGGTGCTGGCGCAGGCCGCCGACGAGACTGTGCCCCTGCTCGAGCGGCTGCGCTTCCTCACGATCGTGAGCGGCAACCTCGACGAGCTGTTCGAGATCCGGGTGGCCGAGTTCGGGGAGCTGCTGCGCGCCGGGCGCGGCGACAGCGCTGCGCTGCGCCGCAGCCTGGCGGCGATCCAGGCGCGCGCCCGCCGGCTGGTCGCGCGCCAGTACGAGCTGTTGAACCGGACCCTGCTGCCGCAGCTCGCGATGCACGGGGTGGTCGTGCACATGCGGCTCGACCGGTCCGGCGCCCAGCGCGCCTGGGCCGAGCGGCTGTTCGAGACCGAGATCGAGCCGCTGCTCACGCCGATCGCGCTCGATCCGGCGCATCCGTTCCCGCGGATCCTGAACAAGAGCCTGAACTTCATCGTCGAGCTCCAGGGGCACGATGCGTTCGGGCGCCGCGCGGGCATCGCGATCGTCCAGGCCCCGCGTGCGCTGCCGAGGATCCTGCACCTGCCACCCGAGGCCGGCGGCGCGCCCTACGGCGTGATGCCGCTGGGCTCGATCATCGAAGGGTTCGTCGACCGGCTGTTCCCCGGCCTCTCGGTGCGCGCAGTCCACCAGTTCCGGCTCACGCGCAACAGCGACCTGTTCGTCGACGACGAGGAAGTCACCGACCTGCGCGAGGCGTTGCAGGGCGAGCTCGTCCAGCGCCAGTACGGCGACGAGGTCAGGCTCGAGGTGTCGTCGGGCATCTCCGACGCCCTGGTCGCGCGCCTGCTGCGCGAGTTCGACCTCGAGGAGCAGGACTGCTACCGCGTCGACGGACCGGTCAACCTGGCGCGGCTGCAGCAGGTCATCGACCTGGTCGACCTGCCGGCGCTGAAGTACCCGCCTTTCGAGCCGTCGGTGCCCGCGGTGCTGCGCGAGAAGGACCTGTTCGCCGCGATCCGCAAGCACGACATCCTCGTCCACCATCCCTACGAGTCGTTCGCCCCGGTGATGGAGTTCCTGGTCAGCGCCGCGCGCGATGCGCGCGTGGTCGCGATCAAGCAGACCGTCTACCGCACCGGCGCCGACTCCGCGCTGATGCAGGCCCTGATCGACGCTGCCCACGCCGGCAAGGAAGTCACGGTGGTGGTCGAGCTGATGGCGCGCTTCGACGAGGAAACCAACATCAACTGGGCCGCCAAGCTCGAGCAGGCCGGGGCGCACGTCGTCTACGGCGTCGTCGGGCACAAGACCCACGCGAAGATGGCGATGGTGCTGCGCCGCGAGACCTCCCGGGGGGTCACGGTGCTGCGCCGCTACGTGCACCTCGGGACCGGCAACTACCACCCGCGCACCGCCCGGCTCTACGAGGATTTCGGGCTGTTCACGACCGACGATGAGCTGTGCGCCGACGTCCACGAGGTGTTCCGCAGGCTCACCGGCCTCGGCCAGCGCGGCGTGCTGCGGCAGCTGGCGCAGGCGCCGTTCAGCCTGCACGAGATGCTGATCGCGTCGATCCGGCGCGAGATCGCCAGCGCCAGGGCGGGCAAGAAGGCGTACATCGCGGCCAAGGTCAACGCGCTGCTGGCGCCGGCCGTGATCGACGCGCTGTACGAAGCCAGCGCGGCGGGCGTGAAGATCGACCTGATCGTGCGCGGCGTGTGCGCGCTGCGGCCCGGCGTTCCGGGGCTGTCCGAGAACATCAGCGTGCGCTCGGTGGTCGGGCGCTTCCTCGAGCACAGCCGCGTCTATCACTTCCACAACGGCGGCCGCAAGGACGTCTGGCTGGCCTCGGCCGACTGGATGGACCGCAACCTCTTCCGCCGCGTCGAGGTGGCGTTCCCGGTGCGTGACCGCAAGCTCAAGGAGCGCGTGATCGAGGAGGCGATCGCGGTCCACCTGCGCGACAACGTCGACGCGTGGCGGATGGATGGCGAAGGCCAATACCGGCGCAGGCGTCGCCGCGGCAAGCCGTTCGCGTCACAGCCGGCGCTGCTCGCGCGGCTCGCCGCCGCCTGAGCCGCGCCCCCGGGGCGTCCGGAGGGGGCGCGGAGGAAGTGTCCGGAGGAGGTGTCCGGAGGAGGCGTCCGGAAAGGAGAAAGGGCGCGACGGGCCGTTACAGGCGCTTCATCAGCCCGAGCAGCCGGCGGACGACGGGCCGGTAGGGCGGCGTGAACAGGCCCATTGCGTTCAGCCGCGACTGGCGGAACACCGGCGTGAGCTTGCTCATCGCATCGAACCCCCAGCGGCCGTGGTAGTGACCCATCCCGGAAGGCCCGATGCCGCCGAACGGCAGCGTCTCCTGCGCGACGTGCAGCAGCGTGTCGTTGACGCAGACGCCGCCGACGTGGGTCTGCCGCAGGGCCCGGTCGGTGCGGCGGCGGTCGTCGTCGAACCAGTAGAGCGCCAGCGGGCGCGCCATCGCGTCAATGAACGCCAGCGCGTCCTCGGTCCGGTCGTAGGGCAGGACCGGAAGGATGGGGCCGAAGATCTCCTGCTGCATCACGGCGAGCCCGGTCGGCGGGTCGGCCAGGATCACCGGCCCGAGCCGGTGCGCCGCGTCGTCGCGGGCGGGGCCGGCGAACAGCTCGACCGGCGCCGCGCCGCCGGCGATCGCCTCGTCGAGATAGCCGACCAGGCGGCGGTACTGGCGCGCGTCGACGATGCTGCAGTAGTCGCGGTCGGCGAGGCCGGCCGGATACATCGCGCGCGCCTGCCGCCGCGCCTGCTCGACGAACTCCGCGAGGGCGTCGCGCGGCACCAGCACGTAGTCGGGCGCGATGCAGGTCTGGCCGGCATTGAGCAGCTTGCCCGCGATGATCCGGGCGGCGGCACGCCCGACCGGATAGCCGGGCGCGACCACCGCCGGCGACTTGCCGCCCAGCTCGAGGGTGACCGGCGTGAGGTGCTCGCTGGCGGCGGCCATCACCCTGCGGCCGATCGCGGTCGATCCGGTGAACACCAGGTGGTCGAAGGGCAGCCGCGAGAAGTCGGCCGCCACCTCGGGGCCTCCGGTGACGATTGTGACCTCCTCGGGCGCGAACGCCTGGCCGATCAGCCGCTGCAGCAGGGCGGAGAAGGCCGGCGTGTGTTCCGACATCTTGACCATCGCGCGGTTGCCGGCGGCCAGTGCGCCGGCCAGCGGCCCGACGGCCAGGAACAGCGGGTAGTTCCAGGGCACGATGATCCCCACGACCCCGAGCGGCCGCGGCATGATCCACGCGCTCGCCGGCAGGAACCACTTCGAGACGCCCGTGCGGCGCCGCTTCATCCAGCGGCGGCCGCCGCGCAGCGCGGCGCCGATCTCGGCCAGCGACGGGAACAGCTCGGCCACCTGGGTCTCGATGCGCGGACGCGTGCCGAAGTCGGCATCGATCGCCTGCTCGATGGCGGCCTCGTGGCCGGCCAGCAGCCCGCGCAGGCGCTCGAGCCGGTCGCGCCGTTGCGCCCACGACGGGAACGGCTCCGCGCGGTGGGCGCCGCGCTGCAGCGCGAGCAGGGCGTGCAGGTCTGGAGATCCGTCGCCGGGCTTCATCGATCGCGTGTCCATCCGGAGCCGGCAGTCGCCGATGCGACAAGCATAAACCCGCGCACTCGAGGAAGGGCTCGAATCGGGCGCCCGGCGTATCATCGGCCGGCGCGCCCGACCATCGATGCCGCGGAGATCCGGATGAGCTATCTGCTGGCCCTGGACCAGGGGACCTCGAGCTCGCGCAGCATCGTCTTCGATGCGGCGGGGCGGGTGGTGTCGATGGCGCAGCGCGAATTCAGGCAGATCTTCCCGCAGCCGGGCTGGGTCGAGCACGACCCGATGGAGATCTGGTCGACGCAGCTCGCAACCGCCCGCGAGGCGCTGGCCGGGGCGCGGCTCGGGGCCGATGCGATCGCCGCCCTCGGCATCACGAACCAGCGCGAGACCACGGTGATCTGGGAGCGCGCCACCGGCAGGCCGATCCACAACGCGATCGTCTGGCAGGACCGGCGCACCGAGCCGCTGTGCCGGCAACTGCGCGAGGCCGGGCTCGCCGGGCGCGTCGCGGAGCGGACCGGACTGGTGATCGACGCCTATTTCTCCGGCACCAAGATCCGCTGGCTGCTCGATCACGTGCCGGGCGCGCGCGTGGCCGCCGCGCGCGGCGAGCTCGCCTTCGGGACCATCGACAGCTGGCTCGCCTGGCAGTTGACCGGGGGACGGCTGCACGTCACCGACGCGAGCAACGCGTCGCGGACGATGCTCTACGACGTCCGTCGCGGCGACTGGGACGACGCGCTGCTCGCCGCGCTCGACGTGCCCGCCGCGCTGCTGCCCGAAGTGCATCCGTCCAGCCATCGCTTCGGCGACACCGACGCGTCGCTGCTCGGCGCGGCGGTGCCGATCGGCGGGATCGCCGGCGACCAGCAGGCGGCGCTGTTCGGGCAGGCCTGCTTCGAGGCCGGCATGGCGAAGAACACCTACGGCACGGGCTGCTTCATGCTGACCCACACCGGCGCCCGCTTCGAGCCGTCGCGCAACGGCCTGGTGGCGACCGTCGCCGCGCAGCCGGGACGCGAGCGGCAGTACGCGCTCGAGGGCAGCGTCTTCATCGGCGGCGCCGTCGTGCAGTGGCTGCGTGACGGCCTGAAGGCGATCGAGAAGTCGTCCGACGTCGAGGCGCTCGCCGCCTCGGTGCCCGACGCCGGCGGGGTGGTCTTCGTGCCCGCGTTCACCGGGCTGGGCGCACCGTATTGGCGCCCCGACGCGCGCGGGGCGATCACCGGCCTGTCGCGCGGCAGCACCGTCGCGCACATCGCGCGCGCGGCGCTCGAGTCGATCGCGTTCCAGAGCGCGGCGCTGCTGTCGGCGATGGGGCGCGACGCCGGCGCGCCGATCACCGAGCTGCGTGTCGACGGCGGGGCGAGCGGCAACGATCTCCTGATGCAGTTCCAGGCCGACCTGCTCGGGATCCCGGTGGTGCGCCCCAGGGTGACCGAGACCACGGCGCTCGGCGCGGCGTACCTGGCCGGCCTGGCCTGCGGCGTGTACCGGGGCACCGGGGAGCTGGCCGGTCTCTGGCGGGCCGAGCGGCGTTTCATGCCGACGATGGACCGGGAGCGCGCGCGCGCGCTGATGGACGACTGGGAGCGGGCGGTCCGGCAGGCGACTGCGAGCTGAGCCCCCGGGCCGGGGGCGACGACGCGGCGGGGGGATGTCGGCCGGCGTGCCGATGCTCTATAGTGCAGCGCCAGTTCCCATCGGATCGACCGCCGCCATGCCCGTGATCACCTGCATCGAGGATCTCCGCCTGCTCGCCCGGCGACGCGTGCCGAAGATGTTCTACGAATACGCGGATTCGGGCGCCTGGACCGAGACCACCTATCGCGCCAACGAGAGCGACTTCGCGCCGATCAAGCTGCGCCAGCGGGTCGCGGTCGACATCGACAACCGGACGCTGGTCAGCACCATGGTCGGCCAGCCCGTCTCGATGCCGATCGCGCTCGCGCCGGTCGGCCTGACCGGCATGCAGCACGCCGACGGCGAGATCCTGGCCGCGCGCGCGGCCGCCAAGGCCGGCGTCCCGTTCACGCTGTCGACGATGAGCATCTGCTCGATCGAGGACGTGGCCGAGAACACCGACGCGCCGTTCTGGTTCCAGCTCTACGTGATGCGCGACCGCGAGTTCATCGCGCGCCTGATCGAGCGTGCCCACGCCGCGCAGTGCTCGGCGCTGGTGCTGACCCTCGACCTGCAGGTGATGGGCCAGCGGCACAAGGACATCCGGAACGGGTTGTCGGCGCCGCCGAAACCGACGCTGGCCAACCTCGTGAACCTGGCGACCAAGCCGCGCTGGTGCCTCGGGATGGTGCGTACGAAGCGGCGCACCTTCCGGAACATCGCCGGGCACGCGAAGGGCGTCGACGACCTGAGCTCGCTGTCGTCGTGGACCAACCAGCAGTTCGATCCGTCGCTCGACTGGGACGACGTGAAGTGGGTGCGCGACCAGTGGAAGGGCAAGCTGATCCTGAAGGGGATCCTCGACTCCGCGGACGTCGAGCCCGCGATCGCCAGCGGCGCCGACGCGATGATCGTCTCCAACCACGGCGGCCGCCAGCTCGACGGCGCGCTGTCGTCGATCCGCGCGCTGCCGGCGATCGTCGAGGCGGTGCGCGGGCGCATGGAGGTGCACCTGGACGGCGGGGTCCGCTCCGGGCAGGACGCCCTCAAGGCGCTCGCGCTCGGTGCGCGCGGCGTCTACGTCGGCCGCGCGTTCGTCTACGGGCTCGGCGCGATGGGCGAGGCGGGGGTCGCGACGGCGCTTTCGATTCTGCGCAAGGAGCTCGACGTCACCATGGGCTTCTGCGGCGTGCGCGACGTGAAGAAGGTGGACCGCGGCATCCTGGTGCCCGGCACCTGCTGAGCCCCGGCGCGCGCCCGGCCGGCGCCGTTCAGCGTTCCAGCGCGACGGTCCCGCTGACGCTGACGCTGACCGTGGTCTTGCCTTCGGCGCCGGGCAGCGGCACCGGGGCGGCCTCGGCGGCGGCGGCGCGCGACATCATCACTTTCGGCATCGGTTCGGGCCGGATCGGGCCCACGCCGTCGACCGAGACGGCGCGCACCGAATAGGCCCGGAAGCCGAGCGCCTTCGTCGCCGCGTCGGCCTTGGCGCGGAACGCCTCCACCGCCTCGGTGATCAGATCGCGCTCCGCCGCCAGCTGGGTCGGGCGGCTGAGCCAGTAGGCGACCGATTCGACGTTGAGCTGCGTCGCCAGCTCGCCCACCAGCCGGTTGAACGCTTCCGAGGGCTGCCCGCTGACCCGGATCGCGCCGCGGGTCCGCCAGCCGACGATGCGGCTTTGCTGCCAGACCGGGTTGGTGCGATACCCGTCGCTTTCCACCTCCAGCTCGCCGCGCGCCTTGAGCCGCGCGAGCACCGGCCCCAGCAGCGCGCTCACCTGGGCCTGGCCGGCCGCCGGCTGCGGCGATTCCTGCTCCGCGTACAGCGTGACGGTGACGCGGTCCTGCACCACGTCGCGGTAGGCGGTGGCCGCGACGCTGAGCTGCGGCAGGCGGTGGCCGGCGCCGTCGGCGCGGGCGTCCTGGGCATGCGCGGCGAACGGAACCGCGCCGGCGAGGCCGGCGGCGAGCGCGAGCGGCGCGATGCGCCGGCGGGTCGTGCGAGAGAAGCGGGCGGGCATGGCGTTTCCCCTGTCTTGAAGCCTGCCGCCGATGCTAGCGCAACCGCCCGCCGACCTCGGGCTCGGCCGGCTCCCGTGCCGAGGACTTGCCGCGCGAGGCGTTCCGGTACCATTCGAGCACGATCCTGCGTCCCCTGTTCCATCCCTTGCCGCGAGGAGATGCTCGATGCCCAGCCGGAACCAGGTCAAGGAGTCCGTTCTGCGCGCCGCCACGGCGATCGTCCCGGCACAGCGGGTGATCGTCTACGAAGTGGACGACGCGATGGAGCCGTTCGGCCACGTCAGCAGCTGGAGCGAACGGTACTGGGGCGAGCTGTATCGACGGTTCGTGAAGCTCGATCCGTATCATCCCCGGCATTTCGCCGGAGATCGCAGGAGCGTCTTCGGGACGCCCGAAGGCTACCGCTGCATGCACGAATCGCCGGACTACCTGTCCGGCTTCCGGCATGCCGTCGGCGTGGCCTTCAAGGCGGAGCTGTTCTTCCGGGACGACCGGGGCCGGATTCGCGGCGGAATGCGCTTCGCCCGCACGAGCGGCGGCTCGGAGTTCACGCGCGACGAGATGCAGACCCTGGAATCGATCCAGCCGGTCTTCTCCGCCGCCTGGTGTTCCGCGCTGCCCGCCGGCGACGCGGAGTCCGCGTGGGCGGGGGCGCTGACGGCGCGCGAGCGGCAGGTGCTAGAGCATGTCCTGGCCGGCCTCTCCAACGACGACATCCGCCGCGCGCTCGGCATCGCGATGCCGACCGTCAAGCATCACATGCGCAGCATTCTCGCGAAGACGGGCACCGTCAACCGGCGCGAGCTCCTGTCGAAGTTCTACCTGCGCCGGACCGGGCCGCCCTCGCCCGCCGGCGAAATCCTCCGGCATTGAGCCGCGCGATCGTCGCGCGCCGACCCCGTACATGATCCCGAGGGATCATGTACAGGACATTTCTCGTCCGGTATCACTGCGGGGGTGAACCGGACGAGGGATGCGGGTGGGGCTGCGGGTACCTGGACAAGTGGACCGGACGGCGACGGGAACGCCGCGCGGGGCGGCGGCCTACGACGAGCTGGCGACGCGCCTTTCGCGGGCGGCCGCGATCGATCCGGCGGCGCGCATCTCGTACGGCGATCATCCCGCGCAGCGCCTCGAGATCTTCGCCCCGCCCGGCGCGGCGCGTACGTCGCTGCCGATCGTCGTGTTCCTGCACGGCGGCGCATGGATGGCCGGAGGATTGCACTGGTTGCGCTTCATGGCGCCGCCGGTGGTCGCGCTGCCGGCCCTGTTCGTCGGCGTCACCTACCGGCTCGCCCCCGATCATCGATGGCCGGCCCAGTACGAGGATGCGCGGGACGCGCTGCACTGGCTCCGGCGCCACGCGGCGGAATACGGCGGTGACGCCGGACGGATCGTCGTGGGCGGTCATTCGGCCGGCGGGCAACTCGCTTCGATCGTCGCGCTGCGCGGGGAGGCCGGCCGGTTCGCCGGCTGCATGCCGGTCAGCACGCCGTTCGACCTGCGATACGGCGACGTCGACGAGGCGAGCAGCGAGGCGAGGGTCTACAAGTACCTGCTGGCACGACGTTCGGACGACGCGGACGCCAGCCCGATCCTGCTCGTCGAGGGCAACGTCACGCCGTTTCATCTCAGCTGGGGCGGAAGCGACCTGCCCCACATCCAGCGCGCGGGAGCGGCGATGCGAGAGGCGCTCGCCGCGCAGCCGGGCAAGGTGACGGCTCGCGTCTACCCCGAGGACGACCATTTCGCCACCCACACGCGCCTGGTGGATCCCGCCGACGACTGGTACGCGCACCTGCGCGGCCTGCTCGGCAGCGCGCTCCCCGGCACGGCGGCGGCGACGAAACGAGTCGCACCGGAATGAACCACAGGAGGATGAATTCGATGAATCTTCGACTTGCACTCGCAACGACCGCGGCGGCGGCCCTGCTCGGCGGCAGCATCGCCGCGAGCGCCCAGACGACGCTGACCGTCTCGGGCTGGACCCCTCCGAAGCATCACTTCACCCAGTTGCTCCAGAACGAATGGGCGAAGATGGTCGAGACCGAGTCCGGCGGAAAGCTGAAGATCCGCTATCTTCCTCGCGCCCCCATGGGCGCGGCGCAGACCTTCGATGGCGTGCGCGACGGGCTGGTCGACATCAGCTTCATCGCCCACGGCTATACCTCGGGACGCTTCGTTCTCACCCAGGTGGCCGAGATGCCGTTCCTCGCCGACAAGGCGGAGACCCTGTCGGTCGCCTACCAGCGCGTCTTCGAACGCCGCCTGGCAAAGGTCAACGAGCACGACGGCGTCGTGCCGCTGGCGATGTTCACGCCCGGGCCGGGGCACCTGATGGCGCCCCGGGGTGCGTTCGAGAGCGTCGCGTCGCTCCAGGGCAAGAAGATCCGGGCGCCCGGAGGGATCGCGTTCCAGGTCGCCGAGACGCTGGGCGCCGCGCCGCTCACGCGTCCGGCGAGCGAGCTGTACGAACTGATCAACGGCGGCATCGTCGACGGCGCGTTCATGCCGGCGGATGTCTTCGGGGGCTGGCGACTCGAGGATCTCATCAAGAGCGTCACCAGCGCGCCCGGCGGCTTCTACAACGCCAGCTTTGCTCTGGTCATGAATCCGGCGAAGTACAAGGCGCTGTCGGCCGAGGAGAAAGCGGCCTTGGCGAAAGTCACCGGCGAAGCCTTCTCGCGCATCGCGGGCCGTGCCTCGGACGAGGCCGATGAACGGGGCTGGAAGCTCTTCGAGGCCAAGGGCGGGAAGCGCTACCCGGCGAGCGGCGCATTCGTCGGCGAGATCCGCGAGCGCTTCGCCGGCACCGAGGAGGCCTGGGCGAAGCGGGCGGCGGCCGCGACCGGCGTCGATGCGGCTGCGGCGCTGGCCGAGCTGCGCGCCGAGATCCGGAAGCTGAACGAGGCCAGGTGATCGAGCGGGAACGGACCGGGCGAGAGCGGGCCGGGCGCAGGGCCGCGGAGCGGGGCATGGAGCGCGTTCGACGCAGCGTGGTCGCCGTGCTCGAGATCGCCGCCGCGGCGCTGCTGGTGGCGATCATGATGATCACCGTCGTCGACGTCGTCTTCCGCTATCTCCTGCACCAGCCTCTGGCGGCGAGCTTCGAGCTGACCGAAGTGCTGCTCGCCATGATGCTGTTCGCGAGCATCGCCATCGCGATGGCGCGCGACGACCACATCGAGGTGACGCTGCTCGATCCGCTGCTTGCCCGCCTGCCGCGGTTCCGCCGCGCGACCCATGTCGTGTTCCGGATCGCGATCGCGCTCGCGTTGTCGTTCCTCGCGTTCCGGATGCTCGAGCTCGGCCAGGGCAAGCGGGTCGAGTTCACGCCCGTCATGCATCTTCCGCTGGCCCCGGTGGCCTGGTTCGTCGCCATTGCCCTGGCGGTCGCGGCCTTGCTCTCGCTGCTGTCGGTGGTCATGAAGAACCCTGTCGGGGACGATTGACGTGCTTGCCTTCTTCGCCGGCCTGGCCGCCCTGCTGGTGCTGATCCTGCTGCGCATGCCGGTCGGGCTGGCGCTCGGGCTGGTCGGGTTCTTCGGGTATGCGCACTACCTCGACCTCGGGGTCGCCGGGAAGATGGCGGCCAGCACCGCCTTCGAGCTCGGGGCGTACTCCCTGTCGGTCATTCCGCTGTTCGTGCTGATGGGCAACTTCGTCTCGTCGAGCGGGCTGGGCCACGACCTGTTCCGCGCCGCATACACCTTCATCGGGCGGCTTCCCGGCGGGCTCGCCTTCTCCTCGATCCTCGCCTCCAGCGGGTTCGCCGCGATCTCCGGGTCGAGCGTCGCCTCGGCGGCGACGATGGCGAAGGTCTCGTATCCCCCGATGCGCGCGTTCAACTATTCGGCCCCGTTCTCGCTCGCGACGATCGCCGCCGGCGGGACGCTCGGCATCCTCATCCCGCCGAGCGTCATCCTCATCATCTACGGCATCCTGGCGGAGCAGAACATCGCCAAGCTGTTCCTCGCCGGCGTGCTTCCCGGGCTGCTGGGGGCGCTCCTGTACCTGTGCGCCGTGGCATGGGTCGTCTGGCGCGATCCCGGCGCGGGTCCGCGCGGCGAAGCGTTCGGATGGAAGGCGCGGATGGCGGCGCTCTATCCGGTATGGGGTGTCGTGGCGCTGTTCGGCCTGGTCATCGGCGGCATGTACGGCGGGGCGTTCACCGCGACCGAAGGCGCCGGCATCGGCGCCTTCGGCGCCTTCGCCCTCGCGCTGTTCCGGCGCAACATGAATCGCCACGAGATGTACCGGGCCGTGGTCGGCGCCGTGCGCACCACCGGTTCGCTGTTCCCGATCCTGCTCGGCTCCATGATCATGGGGAACTTCATCGGGATGACCGGCGCGCCCGAGGCGTTCGGCGACCTGGTCCGCGAGGTCGACCCGGAACCGTGGCTGCTCATCCTGCTGATCGTCGTCCTGTACCTGTTCCTGGGATGCTTCTTCGAGAGCTTCTCGATGCTCTTCGTCACGATACCGATCATCCTGCCGCTGGTGGACGCGGCCGGCATCGACCTGATCTGGTTCGGCATCCTCGTCGTCGTTACGGTCGAGATCGGCCTGCTGACGCCGCCCTTCGGCATGAACGTGTTCGTGCTGACTTCGGCGTTGCGCGACATCGAGCCCGGGCCGGTCTTCCGCGCGCTGATTCCGTTCCTGGTCGCGGACCTGACGCGGATCGCGCTGCTGGCGTTCCTGCCGGCCATCACCCTGTGGTTGCCGAGTCGCATGTAGCTTGTCCGAGACGCCGGCAGGCCGGACAGGCACCGTACGAGATCGATCGATGATGCCAAGACAGACGTTTCCATCCGAGACCGTCGGAGAGGCGCTCCTGGAGCTGCTCCGGGCGCGGGGAGTGCGGTGCCTGTTCGGCGGGGCGCCGACCTCGATGCTCGAGGCCATCGCCAAGAAGGCGGCCCAGGGCGACACCAGCTTCACCGGCATGCTCACGCCGCACGAGCAGACGGCGGTAGCGATGGCGCACGGCTACTACGCCGCCTCGGGCGCGCTCCAGGCGGTCTACCTGTACTCCACGGTCGGCACCGCCAACGCCCTCGGCGGCCTGATCAACGCCTCCCGCGCGCGCATCCCGATGCTCGTGATCGCCGCGCGCTCGCCGATCTCCGAGCGGCCGGGCGTCGCGGGCGCCCGGGACATCCACGTGCAGTGGGCGCAGGAGAGCTTCGACCAGGGCGCGCTGGTGCGCGAATACGTGAAGTGGGACTACGAGCTGCGCAACGCCGACCAGCTCGAGGCCGTCATCGACCGGGCCATCGAGGTCGCCATGGCCGAGCCCCGGGGGCCGGTATACCTGTCCATCCCCCGCGAGATCCTGGCGGCGCGCCTCGATTCGGTCGCGGCCGACGTGCCCGCCCGGCGCATCGTCGATGCGAAGCACTATCCGGATCCCGCGCGCCTGGCCGAGGCGGCCGATCTGCTGTGCGCGGCGAAGAACCCCGTGATCGTGACGTCGGAGGTCGGGCGCGACCCGGCCGCGCGTGACGCGCTCGTCGAGCTGGCGCAGACCGGCGGCTTCGGCGTGCTCGAGGCAAGCCCGGTGTACGCCAACTTCCCGCCATCGCATCCGTGCCACCTCGGCTACCTGTTCGCCTCGCAGGTGCGCGAAGAGCTCGTCGAAGCGGACGTCGTGCTCGTCGTCGAATCGGACGTCCCGTGGTTCGAGGCTCGCACGCCGATGCCCGGGGCCACGCGCGTCATCCAGTTGGGGGTCGAGCCGTTCTACCAGCGCTACCCGATGCGCGGATTCCGCTGCGACGTCCCCATCGTCGCGGACCCGGAGCCGGCCCTGCGCGGGCTGGCGCGCCTGGTCGCCGAACGCATCGACCGGTCCCTGGCGGCGGCTCGCATCGCCGGTCATGCCGATCGCCGGCGGGCCGACCGGGCGGCGCTCGAGCGCGGCCTCGCCGAGGAGGGCCTCAGGACCGGGATCTCGCCGGCGTGGGCGAGCGCATGCATCGCGCAGATCCTGTCCGGGGACACGGTGCTCGTCAACGAGTATCCGGTCGACCTGCGGATCGCGGCGCCCGAGGCACCGGGGAGCTACTTCGGTCCCTCGCACGCCGGCGGCCTCGGCTGGGGCTTCGCCGCGGCGCTGGGGGTGCGCGCGGCGCGGCCGCAGGCCACCGTCGTCTGCGCGCTGGGCGACGGCTCGTATCACTACGCGGTCCCGACCTCGTGTCATCATGTCTCCGCCGCGCAGAAGCTTCCGCTGCTGGTGGTCGTGTTCGACAACGGCGGGTGGAACGAGGTGCGCAAGAGCGTGCTCAGCGTTCATCCGGGCGGCTGGGCCGCGCGACAGGACCCGATGCCGCTGGTCTCGTTCGGCTGCGCAACCGACTACCGGAGGATCATCGAGGCATTCGGGGGGTTCGGCGTGACGGTGGATCGCAGCGACGCGCTGCCGGCCGCGCTCCGGCGCGCGCTGACGGTCGTCCGCGAGGAAGGGCGGCAGGCGCTCGTGCACGTCGTCTGCCGCGGCTGACGACTCTGGACCGCAACCATCGGGGGTGGGTGTGAGCGATTCGATACGGGCGATGCTGGATGCGCAGCGAACCGCCTTCCGCAACGACGGCTGGCCGGCGCTGGAACTGCGCCTCGATCGCCTGGCCCGCCTGTCCAGGGCGGTGCTGGAGCACGAGCATGCCCTCGTCGAGGCGCTGTACGCCGATTTCGGCGGGCGCTCGAGAATCGCGAGCCGCACCGGCGACATCCTGGGCACCGTGGCGGCGGTGGACTACACCAGGGCGCACCTCGCGCAATGGATGGCGCCGGTACCGGTCGTGCTGCCGCCCGACGTGGCGCAGCACGGCACCTCGGCCGAGGTGCGCTACGAGCCGCTCGGGGTGGTCGGCGCGATCGTGCCGTGGAACGGCCCGGTCCTGCTCGCCAGCATCGCCGCCGCCGGCGCCTTCGGCGCCGGAAACCGCGTGATGCTGAAGCTCTCCGAGTTCGCCCCGCGGACCGCGGAGGCGATCCGGGACGCTTTCGCCGCCTTCTTCGACCCCACCGAGCTCGCGGTGGTCACCGGGGACAGCGACGTGGCGGCGGCGTTCGCCGCCCAGCCGTTCGATCACCTGCTCTATACCGGGTCGTCGGCGGTCGGAAGGCGCGTGATGCGCGCCGCCGCCGAGAACCTGGTCCCGGTGACGCTCGAGATGGGCGGGAAGAGCCCGGTCGTCATCGGGCGGGGCGCCGATCCGGAAAGCACCGCGAGCCGCATCGTGACCGGCAAGCTGGCCTCGGCCGGGCAGGTCTGCGTCGCTCCGGACTACGTCCTGGTGCCCGAGGGGCAGGGCGCCCGATGGATCGCGGCCTTCGGCGCGGCGGCCGCGGCGATCTATCCGGACCTGTTGCGCAACGAGGACTACACGGCGGTGATCGACGCGCGCAACTTCGCCCGCCTGCGCGCGCTGCTCGAGGATGCGCGGGACCGGGGCGCCGGCCTGCACTTCCATCCCGCGGAGTCGTCGCTCGAAACCCTCGGGCAGGCCGGGCGCTTCCCGTTCGTGATGCTGAGCGGCACGCCCCCCGGCGCGCGCGTGATGCAGGAGGAGATCTTCGGGCCCCTGTTGCCGGTCATCGAGTACGGCCGCCTGTCCGAGGCGCTCGACGCGATCTGCCGCGGCGACCGTCCGCTGTCGGCCTACTACTTCGGCGCCGACGAGGCCGAGCAGGCCGAGGTGCTGCAGCGGATCGCCACCGGCAGCATCGTCGTCAACGACGTGCGCTGCCAGCTGTTCTACGAGGCCCTGCCGTTCGGAGGGGTCGGCCCGAGCGGGATGGGGCGCTATCGCGGCCAGGAGGGGTTCCGTACCTTCAGCAACGCGAAGACCGTGCTGCACCAGCGGGCCGGCGAAGACGTGCTGGCGCGCAGCCGCCCGCCGTTCGCGCCGGCGACCGGCGCGGCCGTGCGCCAGCGCATCGAGGAAGCGAAAGCCGGGATGTCGGGGCGATGAGCCGGCGGTGTCCGGTACCGCTCCGGCGTCGCTTCAGACGTTGAACCGGAAGTGCATCACGTCCCCGTCCCTGACCACGTAGTCCTTCCCCTCCAGCCGCATCCGGCCCTTTTCCTTGGCTCCGGCCTCGCCGCCCAGCGCGACGAAGTCGTCGTAGGCGATCGTCTCGGCCCGGATGAAGCCGCGCTCGAAGTCGGTGTGGATCACGCCCGCGGCCTGCGGCGCGGTGGCGCCCACCGGGACGGTCCAGGCCCGCACTTCCTTCTCGCCGGCGGTGAAGTAGGTCTGCAGGCCCAATAGCGAGAACGCGGCGCGGACCACGCGGTTCAACCCCGGCTCGTCCATGCCCATGTCGGCCAGGAACACCGCCTTGTCCTCGTCCGGCAGGTCGGCGATCTCGGCCTCGATCGCCGCGCACACCGGCACCACCACCGACCCCTCGGCCGCGGCGTGCCGGCGCACCGCGTCCAGGTGCGGGTTGCCCTCGAAGCCGTCCTCGCGCACGTTGGCGACGTACATGGTCGGCTTGGCGGTGATCAGGCACAGCGGCTTCAGCAGCGCCTTTTCCTCGTCGTACAGGTCGATCGAGCGCACCGGCGCCGCCTGGTTCAGCGCGGTCATGCACTTCTCGAGCACTGCGACCAGGCGCTGCGCCTCCTTGTCGCCGCCGGCGCGCGCGACCTTGCCGTAGCGGGTGAGCGCCTTCTCGACGGTGGCCATGTCGGCCAGCGCCAGCTCGGTGTCGATGACCTCGATGTCGGACAGGGGGTCGATGCGGCCGCTGACGTGGACCACGTTCTCGTCCTCGAAGCAGCGCACCACGTGCACGATCGCGTCGGTCTCGCGGATGTTCGCCAGGAACTGGTTGCCGAGCCCTTCGCCCTTCGAGGCGCCGGCCACCAGGCCGGCGATGTCGACGAACTCGACCGTGGCCGGGAGCACGCGCTCCGGCTTCGCGATCCGCGCCAGCGCCTCGAGCCGGGGGTCGGGGACCTCGACGATGCCCACGTTGGGTTCGATGGTGCAGAACGGGTAGTTCTCGGCCGAGATGCCGGCCTTGGTGAGGGCGTTGAAGAGGGTCGACTTGCCGACGTTGGGCAGGCCGACGATGCCGCATTTCAGGGACATGCTGGAGCTCCGGGCGGGCCGCCCGCGACGGGCGGCCGGATGAAGGCAAACCGCCATTGTCGCAGAGCGGCCGGGGCCCCGGCCGCGCGGCGGGTTTGCGCAAATCCCCGCCAGTGCCTACGCTTGCACATCATGCCCGCATCGCTGGAAGGAAAGCTGGTCGTCGCGATCTCCTCGCGCGCGGTGTTCGATTTCGAGGAGGAGAACCGGGTCTTCGAGCGCGACGACGACGCGGCCTACATGGCGCTGCAGCGCGCGCGGCTCGACCTGAGCGCCCAGCCGGGCGTCGCCTGGGCGCTGGTGCGCAAGCTGCTGCTGTTCGATCCGGCCGGCCGGCCGGAGCCGGAGCGCCGCATCGAGGTCGTCGTCGTGTCGCGCAACGATCCGGTCAGCGGCCTGCGGGTGTTCCGCTCGGCGCAGCAGGCCGGGCTGCGCCTCGAGCGCGGGGTGTTCACCCGCGGGCGGGCCCCCTGGCGCTATCTCGCGCCGCTGAAGGCCAACCTGTTCCTGTCGGCCAACGCCGAGGACGTGAGCGCCGCGCTCGACGCCGGGATCCCGGCCGCGCGCGTGTTCCCGGAGTCGGTCAAGGCGTCCGAGTCGCATCCGGACGAGATCCGGATCGCCTTCGACGGCGACGCGGTGCTGTTCTCCGACGAATCGGAGCGGGTGTTCCAGTCCGGGGGGCTGGCGGCGTTCCAGCGTCACGAGGCCGACCGCGCGGCACTGCCGCTGCCGCCGGGGCCGTTCAAGCCGCTGCTCGAGGCGCTGCACCGGCTGCAGCGCGAGGACGCCGGATCCGGGGCCGACGCCCCGCCGGTGCGGATCCGCACCGCGCTGGTGACCGCGCGCAGCGCGCCGGCCCACGAGCGGGCGATCCGCACCCTGATGGACTGGGGCATCGAGGTGGACGAGGCGATGTTCCTGGGTGGCCTCGCGAAGGGCCCGTTCCTGCGCGAGTTCGAGCCCGACTTCTTCTTCGACGACCAGACCGGCCATTGCGAGTCGGCGGCGCGGTACGGACCGGCCGGCCACGTGCCGGCCGGCGTCGCCAACGGACGCTGAGCCGGGCGCGTGTGAAACCCGAGCCGTTCGTCGTCCACCGCGGCATCGTCGCGCCGCTGGACCTCGCCAATGTCGACACCGATGCGATCTTCCCGAAGCAGTACGGCCGCTCGATCGCCGCCAGCGGTTTCGGGCCGATCCTGTTCGACAACTGGCGCTACCTCGATCCGGGCGACCTGGATAGTGACCACTCGCGTCGGCGCGAGAACCCGGATTTCGTGCTGAACCGGGAGCCCTACCGGCGCGCGACGGTGCTGCTCGCGCGCGAGAACTTCGGCTGCGGGTCGAGTCGCGAGCATGCCGTCTGGGCATTGCGCGACTTCGGCTTCCGGGCGGTGATCGCGCCGCGGTTCGCCTCGATCTTCGCGGACAATGCGCGCACCAACGGCATGCTGGCGATCGAGCTGCCTGCCGTGGAGGTCGCGGCGCTGTTCGACTGGGTGCGCGCCCGGCCGCTGCCCGAGGTCGAGATCGACCTGCCGCGGCGGTGCCTGCGCGCCGGCGACCGGGAACATGCGTTCGGCGTCGACGACCGGACCCGGCAGTCGCTGCTGTCCGGATGGGACGAGATCGAGCGCACGCTGCAGCGGCGCGACGAGATCGCGGCCTTCGAGCGGCGGCGCCTCGCCGGGCATCCGTGGCTGGCGTGAACCGGGATCGGTTCAAACCCTCGGGCGCGTCAACCACTCGGCAGGTTGATCCGTAATAGGCATATAACGACGGAAAGCACAGGCACGACAGAGGGGCGCGAGAACTCGAACACGAGGCCGGACGCGGCGCGGGAGCGGTTTCCCGCGTCGCCGAGGCGGGAGGTGAGCATGACGATCTTCGCCCGGTACCAGCGCCGCTACGAGGCGGCCCAGGAAGAGGAGATGTCGGTCCAGGAGTACCTGGACCTGTGCCGCAGCGATCCCTCGGCGTACGCCAGCGTCGCCGAGCGGATGCTGATGGCGATCGGCGCGCCCGAGCTGGTCGACACGCGGCTCGACCCGCGCCGCTCGCGGATCTTCGCCAACAAGGTCCTGAAGATCTACCCCGCGTTCGCCGACTTCTACGGCATGGAGGAGGTGATCGAGAACATCGTCGCGTACTTCCGGCACGCGGCGCAGGGGCTCGAGGAGAAGAAGCAGATCCTCTACCTGCTCGGTCCGGTCGGCGGGGGCAAGAGCTCGCTGGCCGAGAAGCTGAAGACGCTGATCGAGAAGGTGCCGTTCTACGCGATCAAGGGCTCGCCGGTGCACGAGTCGCCGCTCGGGCTGTTCCGGCCCGAGGAGGATGCCGCGATCCTCGAGGAGGACTACGGCATCCCGCGCCGCTACCTGTCGACGATCATGAGCCCATGGGCGGTCAAGCGGCTGCACGAGTTCGGCGGCGACATCACCCGGTTCCGCGTCGTCAAGCTGCGCCCGTCGGTGCTGTCGCAGCTGGCGGTTTCGAAGACCGAGCCCGGCGACGAGAACAACCAGGACATCTCGTCGCTGGTGGGCAAGGTCGACATCCGCAAGCTCGAGACCTTCTCCCAGAGCGACCCGGACTGCTACAGCTACTCCGGGGGGCTGTGCCTGGCCAATCGCGGCATCCTCGAGTTCGTCGAGATGTTCAAGGCGCCGATCAAGGTGCTGCACCCGCTGCTCACCGCGACCCAGGAGGGCAACTACAAGGGGACCGAGGGCTTCGGCGCGATCCCGTTCGACGGGCTGATCCTGGCGCATTCGAACGAGGCCGAATGGCTGTCGTTCCGGAACAACCGCAACAACGAGGCGTTCCTCGACCGGATCTACATCGTCAAGGTGCCGTACTCGCTGCGCGTCACCGACGAGATGCGCATCTACGAGAAGCTGCTCGACAACTCGTCGCTGTCGGAGGCCCCGTGCGCGCCCGACACGCTCCGGATGATGGCGCAGTTCTCGGTGCTGTCGCGCCTGAAGGAGCCGGAGAACTCGTCGATCTACTCGAAGATGCGCGTCTACGACGGCGAGAACCTGAAGGACACCGACCCGAAGGCCAAGAGCTACCAGGAGTACCGCGACTACGCCGGCGTCGACGAGGGCATGACCGGGCTGTCGACGCGCTTCGCGTTCAAGATCCTGTCCCGCGTGTTCAATTTCGACCATCGCGAGATCGCCGCCAACCCGGTGCACCTGATGTACGTGCTCGAGCAGCAGATCGGGCAGGAGCAGTTCCAGTCCGAGGTCGAGGAGCGCTACCTGCGCTTCATCAAGGAGTACCTGTCGCCGCGCTATGCCGAGTTCATCGGCAAGGAGATCCAGACCGCGTACCTGGAGAGCTACTCGGAGTACGGCCAGAACATCTTCGACCGCTACGTGACCTATGCCGACTTCTGGATCCAGGACCAGGAGTTCCGCGACCCGCATACCGGCGAGATCCTCGACCGCACGCAGCTCAACGCCGAGCTCGAGAAGATCGAGAAGCCGGCGGGCATCGCCAACCCGAAGGACTTCCGCAACGAGGTCGTGAACTTCGTGCTGCGCGCGCGGGCGGCACAGGACGGCCGCAGCCCCGCGTGGACCAGCTACGAGAAGCTGCGCGCGGTGATCGAGAAGAAGATGTTCTCGAACACCGAGGAGCTGCTGCCGGTGGTCTCGTTCAACGCCAAGGCGAGCGCCGAGGAGCAGAAGAAGCACCAGGACTTCGTCGACCGGATGATCGCCCGGGGCTACACCGAGAAGCAGGTGCGGCTGCTCTGCGAGTGGTACCTGCGGGTGAGGAAGTCGTCGTGAGGCCGTGATGCTGCGCATCGTCGATCGCCGTTTCGACGTCCGCAACCGCAGCTCGGTCAACCGCGGCCGCTTCATCCGCCGCTTCAAGGCGCAGATCCGCAAGGCGGTCGACGAGGCGGTGTCGCGGCGCGGCATCCGCGACCTCGGGAACGGGGAGCGGATCGGCATCTCGGGCCGGGACATCGCCGAGCCGCAGTTCGCGCACGGCCGGGGCGGCGTGCGCGAGCAGGTGCATCCCGGCAACGACCGCTTCGCCGCCGGCGACGAGGTCGAGCGGCCCGGCGGCGCGGCCGGCGCGCAGGGGCGGGGCCGCGCCAGCCCGGACGGCGAGGGGCTCGACGAGTTCGCGTTCACGCTGACGCGCGAGGAGTTCCTCGACGTCTTCTTCGACGAGCTCGCGCTGCCGAACCTGGTCAAGCGCCAGCTCGCCCGGATCGAGCAGACCCGGCGCGTGCGCGCGGGCTACACGCAGAGCGGCGTGCCGACCAACATCAGCCTCACCCGGACGATGCGCGGGGCGGCCGGGCGGCGCGTCGCGGCCGGCGGCGCCGACGCGCGCAGGCTGCGCGAGCTCGAGGCGGCGCTGGCGCGCATCGCGCCGGAGCGGCGCGACGACGACGACGAGGTCGAGGCGTTGCGGCGCGAGATCGCCCGGCTCAGGGCGCGGATCGAGGCGATCCCGTTCATCGACACCTTCGATCTGCGCTACCGGCACAGCGTGCGCGTTCCCGAGCCGACGACGCAGGCGGTGATGTTCTGCGTCATGGACGTGTCGGGCTCGATGGACGAGGAGCGCAAGAACATCGCCAAGCGCTTCTTCATGCTGCTCTATCTGTTCCTCGACCGGAACTACGAGCGCATCGACGTTGTCTTCGTCCGGCACCACACGGTGGCGAGCGAGGTCGACGAGGCCGAGTTCTTCGGCTCGCGCGAGACGGGCGGGACGGTGGTCTCGAGCGCGCTCGAGCTGGTCCGCGACATCGCCGCCGAGCGCTATGCGTCGAGCCTGTGGAACGTCTACGTGGCGCAGGCGTCCGACGGCGACAACTGGAACGACGATTCGCCGCGCTGCCGCCAGCTGATCGAGTCGTCGATCCTCCCGCTGTGCCAGTACTTCGCCTACATCGAGATCAGCCCGGGCGAGCCGCAGAACCTCTGGCGCGAGTACGAGAAGATCCAGGCGGCCGCCCCGGGGCGCTTCGCGATGCAGCGCATCGGCAGCCTCTCCGACATCTATCCGGTGTTCCGGGAGCTCTTCCGCAAGCGCGACCAGGCGGGGGCGGCATGACCGCGGTACGTCGCGCGCGGCTGCCCGACAGCTCGGAGTGGAGCTTCGAGGCGATCGAGCGCTATGACGAGGCGATCGGCGAAGCCGCCGCGCGCCACGGGCTGGACGGCTACCCGCACCTGGTCGAGATCATCAGCGCCGAGCAGATGATGGACGCGTATGCGTCCAGCGGCATGCCGGTCTACTACCACCACTGGTCGTTCGGCAAGCACTTCCTGGCGACCGAGAGCCGCTACCGGCGCGGACAGATGGGGCTCGCCTACGAGATCGTCATCAATTCGAACCCCTGCATCGCCTACCTGATGGAGGAGAACACGCTGCCGATGCAGGCGCTGGTGATCGCGCATGCCGCCTACGGGCACAACTCGTTCTTCAAGGGCAACCACCTGTTCCGCCAGTGGACCAGCGCCGACGCGATCATCGATTACCTGGTGTTCGCGCGCAATTACATCGCCGAGTGCGAGGAGCGCCACGGCGAGGCGGCCGTCGAGCGCCTGATCGACGCCTGCCACGCGCTGGTGAACCTGGGCGTCGACCGGTACCAGCGCGCGCCGCGGCTGTCGCTCGAGAAGGAGAAACTGCGCCAGAAGGAGCGCGAGGACTACCTCCAGACCCAGGTCAACGACCTGTGGCGCACGTTGCCGCCGGCGCTCGAGCGCGCCCGGGAGAAGCGCGAGAAGCGCTGGCCGCAGGAACCCGAGGAGAACCTGCTGTACTTCGTCGAGAAGCACGCGCCGCTGCTCGAGCCCTGGCAACGCGAGGTGGTCCGGATCGTGCGCAAGATCGGCCAGTACTTCTATCCGCAGCGCCAGACCCAGGTCATGAACGAGGGCTGGGCCACGTTCTGGCACTACACGCTGCTGAACGACATGTACGACGACGGCCTGCTCTCGGACGGGTTCATGCTCGAGTTCCTGCAGTCGCACACCAACGTCGTCTACCAGCCGTCGTACGACAGTCCGAACTACTCGGGCATCAATCCGTACGCGCTGGGCTTCGCGATGTGGCGCGACCTGCGGCGCGTCTGCGAGTCGCCCACCGACGAGGACCGGGAGTGGTTCCCGGACATCGCCGGGTCGGACTGGCGCGAGACCTTCGATTTCGCGATGCGCAACTTCAAGGACGAGAGCTTCATCGCCCAGTACCTGTCGCCGCGGCTGATGCGCGAGTTCCGCCTGTTCGCGGTGCTCGACGACGACAGCCGCGACAACCTGCTGATCGACGCGATCCACGACGAGCGCGGCTACCGGGCGCTGCGCCGGCTGCTTTCCGAGCAGTACGACCTCGGGCGCCGCGAGCCCGACATCCAGGTCTGGAACGTCGACCTGCACGGCGACCGGTCGCTGACACTGCGCCACTTCGTGCGCGACCGGCGGCCGCTCTCGGAGGCCGACTGCCGGGCGGTGCTCGGGCATCTCGCGGAGCTCTGGGGCTTCGCCGTCCGCCTGGAGCAGCAGGAGGCCGACGGCATCGTCGAGGTGGTCGCCGAGCAGGACGGTCCGCGGCGCCCGTCCGCGGACGACTGAGGCGGGCGCCCGGCGTCCTTCAGCGGCGCCGGCGCTTCGGCTGCAGCATGGTGCCGGTGCACCCGGGCGCGCCGCAGCGGCAGGCCCAGATCTGCTTCATCGCGCGCGTATGCGGCACCCCGAGCACGATGCCGTAGTTGTAGGTCAGCTCCTCGCCCTTGCGGATGTCGCGGATCGACTCGATGAAGACGCGATCGCGCCGCGGGTCGCCGTTCTCGTCCTCATCGACCACCGCCTCGCAGTTCGGGGCGCAGCCGTGGTTGATCCAGCGCGCGCTGTTGCCCTGCCGGTTGGCGTCGATCACGTACTGGTCGTTCAGCGAGAACAGGAAGGTGTGGCCGGTGTCGGCGCCGTCGCTGTAGAGGTCGTCGCTCTCGTCGTGCGTGAGCAGCTGGCCCTTGTACTGGATCAGCCGGGTGCCGGCCGGGATGTCGGTGGCGGCGAACATGCCATTGCCGTGGATGGCGGAACGGCGGGTGACGATACGGGCGGGCATGGGGATTCCGTTGCGTGTTACTTGCGGGTGTGAACCGTCATCATCGCGTGCTCGAACCGGCCCGCCGCGGCGTCGGGCACGCCGTCGAGCCCGCGTCCGATCGCCTCGTCGATCGCCTGCTGCTGCTCGCGCGTCGGGCGACCGAGCACGAAGTCGGCGACCTCCTGGTTCGGCTGCAGCGCGCGCGGGTGGCCGATGCCGATGCGCAGCCGCCAGAAGTCGGCGCTGCCGAGCCGGGCCTGGATGTCCTTCAGTCCGTTGTGGCCGGCGTGTCCGCCGCCCTGCTTCATCTTCACCTGGCCCGGCGCGAGGTCGAGCTCGTCGTGGACCACCAGGATCTCGGCGGGGGCGATGCGGTAGAAGTGCGCCAGCGCCGCCACGGCCTGCCCGGAGCGGTTCATCCAGGTGGCCGGCTGGAGCAGGAACACCTGCGCGGCGCCGATGCGCGCGCGGCCGACGTCGCCGTGGAACTTGCCTTCGCGCGCCAGCGACGCGCCGTGCTCGCGCGCCAGCGCGTCGACGAACCAGAACCCGGCGTTGTGCCGGTCGAGCTGGTGTTCGGGGCCGGGATTGCCCAGGCCGACGACGAGTCGGATGCCGTTCATCTCGGAGGTCGTGAGCGCGCTTCGCCGGGACTGCGAAGGCCGCCGGGCGCAAGTGTAGTGGAATCCACGCGCTGAACCCGATCGGCTATCATCGACCCCGCCGGCGGGGTCGCAGCCCGGCCGATTCCGTAGGGAGATTCGCTTGCCGTCGACCGAAGGTCGAGCGCCGGCGCCCGCCGCCCGCGCCGCGCGCCCGGGGCAGCGGCGCGTGCCCGGCGGCCGCTACACGGTGCCGTCCCTGCGGCCCCGGCCGCTCGAGCGCGAGCGCCTGTCCCGCGCGCTGTTCGAGGCGATCGCCGAGACCCCGCTGGTGCTGGTCGTCGCCGGCGCCGGGTTCGGCAAGACCACCGCGCTCGCGCAGGCGCTCGAGGCGACCCCCGGCGACTGGGCGCTGTCCTGGATCGCGGTCGACCGGCTCGATCGCGCGCCGACGCGGCTGTTCCGGGTGCTGGTCGACTCGATCAACGCGACGCTGGATCACGCCGACCCGCTGGACGCCGACACGCTGACGCGCATGGTGGCCGCGAGCGAGGCCGGCGCGCGCGCGGCGGCCGAGGAAGTCGCCGGCTGGCTGGCCGAATGCGAGGTGGCCCGCTTCGTCTGGATCTGGGACGACCTGCACGTGATCGACGATGCGATCACCTGGCGCTGGCTCGATCATTTCATCGGCTTGCTGCCCGAGCGGGTGGCCTGCGTGATGGCTTCGCGCGAGCTGCCGCGGCTGCCGCTCGCGCGGCGGCGCGCGGCCGGCCGGCTGGCCGAGTTCCCGCAGGCGCGGCTGCGCTTCTCGTCCGGGGAGGCGGCGGCCTTCCTGGCGCGCCTCGGCGAGGCGTCCTCGGGCGAGCTGGCGCAGGCATGGATCCGGCGCTCGCAGGGCTGGATCGCCGGGCTGCGCCTGCTCGCCGCCGGCCGTCGCGACGACGACGCGCCGTACGCGGGGGCGGGCGGCAGCCTGGTTCCCGGCGACGAGCAGGTCTTCGAGTACCTCGCCGAGGAGGTGCTGGCCAAGCTGCCGCCGGAGCTCTCGGCGTTCGTGTCGGTGTGCTGCGTGCTCGACGAGCTCGATCCCGAGTGCTGTACCCGCCTGAGCGGCCGGGCCGACAGCCTGGCGATGATCGACCAGCTGGTCCAGCGCAACCTGTTCGTTGCGGTGCTCGACCCGTCGCGTCCCACGGTGCGGATGCACGACCTGTTCCGCGACTTCCTGAACGCGCGCCTGCGCCGCGACGCGCCGCAGGCGTGGCGCGAGCTGAACCTGCGCGCGGCGGCGATCGTCGAGCAGCCGCTGCGGGCGGTGCGCCACGCCGCCGACGCCGGCGAACCGCGGCGTGCGCTCGATCTGCTGGGCCGCCATGCCGAGGCGCTGCTGCGCGAGGGGCATATCGAGGCGGTCACCCAGGCGTTGCGCGCGCTGGTCGCCGCCGGGGCCGGCGACGCGGTGCAGGCGCACCGGGTCGCCGGGCTGCTCGCCTGGCAGCGCAGCGCGTTCGACGAGGGCCGCACCAGCCTGGAGCTCGCCTGGCAGGGGTTCGAGGCCGCCGGCGATCGTGCGCAGGCGGTGCGCAGCCTGCTGCTGCTCGCGCGCATGGTGAGCTATACCGGCGACGTCCGTGCCGCCGCCGAGCGGCTCGAGCGGATCGACGATACCGGGCTCGATCCCGGACTGCAGGCCGAGGTGGCGCTCGAGCGGGCCTGGCTCTTCAACGCCACCGGCCGGCCGGACGACGCGTCGGCGGCGCTGCGCGTCGCGATCGAGCTTGCGGAGCAGGTCGCTTCGGTCGACCTGTGCCTGCGGCTCGGCGAGCGCATCCGCACGCATTTCGTCGCGACGCCGGCGTTCGGCGAGCTGTTTCGACGCTTCCACGCGCTGGTCGTCGCTCTCGATGCGCGTCCCGACAGCCTGGCCTTCGCGCATGCGACCGTGCTCGCGGCCTGGGCCGCACTGTGGGAGGGCGACCTCGAGCGCGCCGGCGACCTGGTCGACTCGGTCTGGGTCGATCTCGAGCGCTGGCGCGCGTTCCGCGCGCTGATGGTCGACCTGTGCATGGCGCGAACGATGCTGCTGTCGATCGCCGGCCGCGACGAGGAAGCGGTCGAGCTGGTGCAGGAAGTGATCCGCAGCGGCCAGGCCATGGCTCCGGGGACGCGCGACGCCTGGGCCGGCACCTGTCTGTACCTGGTGGCGCGATTGCACTGGCACGGCGGCGACGACGCCGGGCTGCGCGAGGCGTACGCGCGGCTGCTCACGGCGTTTCGCGCGACCGAGTGGCCGTACATGACGGCGGCGCGGCGCTGGGCGGAGGCGCTGGTGGCCTACCGGGACGGCGAATGGGCGCGCGCGGCCGACCTGATGTGCGAGGTGGCCGAGGCGCAGCGCCGCTATCCGCTGCTGGCGATCGGCGGCGACGTGCGGGTCGCCGCGGTCGATGCGCTCGTCCGCGGCGGCCGGCCCGACCGGGCGCAGGCGCTGGCGGCGCAGTTGCTCGACGATGCGCTCGAGGCCGGAATGTTCGGGCGCCTGCTGCTGGAACGCGCCGAGCTGGTCCTCGCGCTGGGCGACCGGATCGATCGCGCGCATCCGCACCGGGCCGCCTGGCTGGCCCTGATCGAGCGCTGCCGCGCGCTGCGGTCGCCGCCGTCGCCGGCCGCTGCGCCGGCCGGGAGTCGCGCCGCACCGGCGCTGGACGCGCTGACCGCCCGCGAGCGCGAGGTGGCGGCATTGCTCGCGCAGGGGGCCAGCAACAAGCGCATCGCGCTGAAGCTCGACATCAGCCTGCACACCGTCAAGCGGCACGTGGCCAACATCATCGCCAAGCTGGGCGTCCGAACCCGTGGTGAAGTGATCGCCCGCTATCTCCGTGGCGGGCATTGAACCGCGTACGGTGTCAGGGCGACTGCGGTTCGGCCGGGGCGGCCGGAAGCGCGGCCGACGCGGTGCTCAGGCAGGTGGCGTGGCCGGCGCCCCGATCGCCTCGGGCCAGCGCCGCTTCAGGTGGAGCCAGGCGAGCAGCCCGACGCACAGCATCGCGAGCGAGGTCGAGGCCAGCGCCACGGTCGAGTGCATCACGATCGGCGCGATGACGCCGGCGACCAGGCCGTTGGCGACGCTGCCGACCACCGCCTGGAGCGACGACGCCAGGCCGCGCCGGTACGGATAGAGGTCGAGCACCATCAGCGTGACCACCGGCACGTTGAGCGCCCAGCCGAACGCGAACAGCGCGAGGGGGATCAGGGCCCAGCCGACGTGCGGCGTGAACAGCAGGTTGGCCACGAGGTTCAGCGCCCCCACCGTGAACATCACGACGAAGCCCTTGCGGACCTGGTCGCGCGGCGCGATCCGGCCGGCCAGCCGGCCGCTGGCCCAGGCGCCGCCGGTGATCCCGGCGATCGTGACCATGAAGAACCAGAAGAACTCGGTCGGTCCGAGCTTCAGGTGGGTGCCGAGGAACTCGGGCGCCGACAGCACGTAGAGGAACAGGCCGTTGAACGGCACGCCGCTGGCGATCGCCAGCAGCAGGAAACGCGGGTCGGACAGCAGCTGCGAATAGCCGCGCATCAGGTGCCCGAACTCGAACGGCTGCCGGTGCGTGGGGTGCAGCGTCTCGGGCAGGAAGCGCCAGTTCCCGATCCACAGCAGCGCGCCGAGCGTGGCCAGCAGCCAGAAGATGCCGTGCCAGTCGACATGGACGAACAGCCAGCCGCCGACGATCGGCGCGACCGCCGGCGCGATGCCGAAGTAGATCGTCACCTGAGACATCATGCGCTGCGCGTCCTCGGGCGGGAACAGGTCGCGGATGACCGCGCGCGACACGACGATGCCGGCGCCGGTGGACAACCCCTGCAGCGCGCGGAAGAACACCAGCCAGCCGATCGTGGGCGACAGCGCGCAGCCCACCGAGGCGAGCGTGAACACGCCCACGCCCCAGAGCACCACCGGGCGCCGTCCGTAGCTGTCCGCCAGCGCGCCGTGGAACAGGTTCATGAAGGCGAAGCCGAACAGGTAGGCCGACAGCGTCTGCTGCATCTGCACCGGCGTCGCGTCGAGCGCCTGCGCGATGCCGGAGAACGCCGGCAGATAGGTGTCGATCGAGAACGGCCCGAGCATCCCGAGCGCCGCGAGCAGCACCGCGAGTGCGCGGCGCGGCGCGCGCCAGATCGTCGCGGCGTCGGGGTTCACCGCGGGGCCGGGAAAGAAAAGGCCCGGGGCGATCCCGGGCCTTCGGTTCGGCCGGCAGGCCGGGGGTGCGTCACTTCTTGGCGGCGGCCGGAGCGGCGGCAGCGGCAGCGGGCGCCGCTGCGGGCTCTTCTTCGGCGGCACCCGGGATCGTCACCGTCACGATGACGGGATCGTCGCCGGCATGCGCGGCCGGGGTCACGCCCTTCGGGAACGCGATGTCGCTGATGTGCACCGGCTTGCCGGCTTCCAGGTTCGCCAGGTCCACCTCGATGAAGCTTGGCAGGTCGCCGGGCAGGCAGGTCACCTCGACGTCGTTGACCACGTGGCCCACGATGCCGCCGGACAGCTTGACCGCCGGGGAGTTCTCCTGGTTCACGAAGTGCAGCGGCACCTTCACGGTGATCTTCTCGTCCGCGGCGACGCGCTGGAAATCGATGTGCATCACCTGCGCCTTGTAGGCATGCCACTGCACGTCGCGCAGCAGCACGCGCTCGCGCCCGCCGTCGATCTCCATGTCGAGGATCGACGAGTGGAACGCTTCCACGCGCAGGGCGTGATAGAGCGGGTTGTGCTCGATGGCCACCGGCGTGGCGGCACCCCGGCCACCGTAGACGATACCCGGCACGAGGCCGGCGCGACGCAGGCGGCGGCTCGCACCGGATCCCTGCTCCTTGCGGGTCTTGGCAACGACTTTCATCGTTCTTCCTTTCAACAGGCCCCGGGTCCGCGACCAGAACCGCGGGGCATCCACACACGCCGGCGGGCGGCAAGCCCCCGGCACCCAGAAAACTCGTGCAGCGGGCGACGCAGGCGCGGCACGGGCCGCGGGCCTCCGGCGCGCGGCACTCAGTCGACGAACAGCGAGGAGACCGAATCGGCGCGGTTGATCCTCAGGATCGTTTCGGCCAGCAGCTGCGCGCACGACAGGACGCGGACGCGATCGCAGGCCTCGGCCTCGGCCGACAGCGGGATCGTGTCGGTGACGACCAGCTCGTCGAGCGCCGATTCGGCGATCCGCGAGGTCGCGCCGCCCGACAGGACCGCATGCGTACAGTAAGCGACCACTCTTTGCGCGCCGTGCTCCTTGAGCGCGGCGGCGGCCTTCACGAGCGTGTTCGCGGTATCGACGATGTCGTCCATGATCACGCAGGTGCGTCCCTCGACGTCGCCGATGATGTTCATCACCTCGGCCACGTTCGCTTTCGGGCGCCGCTTGTCGATGATCGCCAGGTCGGAATCGAGCCGCTTCGCCAGCGCCCGCGCCCGCACCACGCCACCCACGTCCGGCGAGACGATCAGCAGGTTTTCGAACTGCTGCTTGTGCACATCGGCCAGGAGCAGCGGCGCTGCATAGATGTTGTCGACCGGGATGTCGAAGAAGCCCTGGATCTGCTCGGCATGCAGGTCCATCGTCAGCACGCGGTCGACGCCGGCGGTCTCGAGCATGTTGGCGACCACCTTGGCGCTGATCGCGACGCGGGTCGAGCGTACCCGGCGGTCCTGGCGCGCGTAGCCGAAGTAGGGCAGCGCCGCGGTGATCCGGCCGGCCGACGCGCGCTTGAGGGCGTCGACCATGATCATCACTTCCATCAGATGGTCGTTGGTCGGCGCGCAGGTCGGCTGCAGGACGAAGATGTCCTTGCCGCGCACGTTCTCCAGGATCTCGACCATCACCTCGCCGTCGGAGAACTGGCTCACCGTGGCCTTGCCGAGGTTGATGTACAGGTGGCGCGCGACATCGGCGGCCAGCCGCGGGTTGGCGTTGCCCGTGAAGATCATCAGACCTTCGGGGTCCACGACATCGGCGTTTCGGCGATAGCCCTGCACGTGTTCAGCTCTCGGCTGGCAGCCCGGCATACCCGCCGGGCCGAGGAAGTTGGCTGGGGAGGAAGGATTCGAACCCTCGAATGCCGGAATCAAAATCCGGTGCCTTAACCAACTTGGCGACTCCCCATCGGTGCGTCACCGGGCCGGTGAGCCCCGCGCCGCGATCGCGCGGCGACGGCCCGTCGGCCCGGGTCGTCGCGCCTGCGGGCGAACCCTCAGGCGAACGACCAGTCGGAGAGCGGGTGGCGGTGCAGCGAGCGGACCGCATGCACGGTGCCGACCGCCTGCCGCGCGAGCCGTTTCCGGATCGACGCGGCGACCGTTTCGTCTGGCACGGGACAGAACACACAGGCCCCCGAACCGGTCATCCGCGCGAGCCGCCCGTCGGCGCCGGCCGAATCGGCGGCGTCTCTGAGCGCGGCAAGCGCTTCGGCGACGCGCGGCCAGGCTGCGCATACCACCGGTTCGAGATCGTTCCTCCCGCGATAGACGGAACGCCCTCGCGAAAGACCCGAGATTCTGAGCGGTTTGGAATTTCGTGTCAATTCGGGTGCGGCGAACACCGCGGCTGTCGGCACGGCGGCGGGCGGCGCGACGATCACGAAGTGCGCGGGCGGGCCGGGCAGCGCGCGCAGCTGCTCGCCCACGCCGGCGGCGAACGCCCGCCGCCCGAAGACGAACGCCGGGACGTCGGCCCCGAGCCGCAGGCCGAGCCGCATCAGGCGGCGGCGATCCAGCCCCAGGGCCCAGAGCCGGTTCAGCCCGAGCAGCACGGTGGCGGCGTCGGAGCTGCCGCCGCCGAGCCCGCCGCCCATCGGCAGGCGCTTGTCGAGCGTGATCTCGACGCCGAGCCCGCACCCGGTCTCGGCGGCGAGCAGGCGTGCCGCCCGGACCGAGAGGTCTGCGTCCGGCGAGACGCCGCGGATCGAATTCGCGCGGATGATGGCTCCGTCGTCGCGCCTCCGGAGGTGGACCCGGTCGCAGAGGTCGACCAGCTCGAAGACCGTCTCGAGCGTGTGATAGCCGTCGCCGCGCCGGCCCGTCACGTGCAGGAAGAGATTCAGCTTGGCCGGCGCCGGCAGGTTGTGCAGCGAGGCGATCACGGCCGTCCGGGATCGTGCACGGCGGTGTCGACGACCAGCCGCAGCGACAGCCGCCGCTGCATCGGGCCGGCCCCGGCGGGCCAGTCGAGCGAGAGCCGCTGCGGCGACCCCGGGCCGGTCGCGTCGAAGCGCACCGACCAGCCCCCGTCGCGGCCGGCGACGACGCGCGCGCCATCGCGCTCGGTCGGCTCGGCGACCCGCCCTGCGAGCCAGGCCGGCAGGTCGGCCACGGGCACGCGCCAGCCGAACACCTGCTCGGTCAGCGCTTCCGCCGACGGGGCCTGCCAGGTCTGCCCGTCGGCGGCGCGCAGCGTGGCGCCGGCGGCGTCGAGGCGCAGTTCGGCGATGGTCTGCCCGAGCGGCGTCGACAGCTCGAGCTCGGTCCGGGTCCCGAGCGCGCGCAGCGCGAAGCGCCCGGTGGAGCGCTCCTCGCGCGCGGCATCGCCCGCCTCGGTGACGGTGGCCGCGAAGCGGCCGGTCCAGTGGTTCGGCGCGCCGCTATCCGGCGCCGGCGCCGGCGGCATGGCGGGCGTGGCGCAGCCCGCGAGCACGAGCGCGCCGGCGGCCGCCAGCGCGGCGTACGCGGTTCGCCCGGACAGGGATCTCATTGCGTGATCTTGAAGCGCGCCAGGGTGTCGCCGAGGACCTTGTTGTTCGGCTCGCGGGCGGCCGCTTCGCTCCAGATGCGCCGTGCGTCGGCCGTGCGGCCGGCCTGCCAGAGCGCCTCGCCCAGGTGCGCCGCGATCTCGGCCTCGGGGCGCAGCGCATAGGCGCGCTCGAGCTGCGCGATCGCGGCCGCCAGCTGGCCGCGGCGGAACAGCACCCAGCCCAGACTGTCGATGATGTGGGCGTCGTCCGGGGACAGCGACAGCGCTTTCTCGATCAGGGTCTGCGCCTCCTCGAGGCGGATGTTCCGCTCCGCGAAGGTGTAGCCCAGCGCGTTGTAGGCGTGCGCGTGGTCGGGCCGCAGTGCGATCAGCGCGCGCAGGCTCTTCTCCATCGCGTCGAGCCGGTCGATGCGCTCGGCCGCCATCGCATGGTCGTAGAGCAGCTCCGGATTCTCGGGATGGCGCTCGAGGGCCTGTTCGAGGACCTCGTACGCTTCGCCTTCGCGGCCCGCCTCGCGCAGCACCTGGGCCTCGACGGCGGTGATCTGCACCCGCTCGCGCACGCTGCCCACCGAAGTCGAGCGCAGCAGCGCGCGCGCCTCGTCGAGGCGACCGAGCTTGCCGAGCAGGAATGCCCGGCGGGTCAGCGCCGGCAGGAACTGCTCGCCGCGGCGCACGCGCGCGTACCAGTCGATGGCTTCGTCGGCGCGGCCGGCCTCGTCGGCGAGCTGCCCCATGAACAGGTGGGCGGGATCGTCGTCGCGCTGCACCGTGTCGGGAAGCGCGAGATAGCGGCGCAGGTAGTCCTCGGCGACCCGCGGCTGCTTCGTCTGGTAGGCGAGCTGCGCGAGCGAGAACAGGATGCCCGGGCTGTCCGGCTCCTGCTTCAGCGCCGCCTCGAACTGCGTGCGGGCGTCTTCGCTGCGGCCGGCGGCCGCGAGCAGCCGCGCGAGCGAGAAGCGGGCCTCGATCGCGCCGGGCGCGCGCCGCAGGAAGGACTCGAGCAGCGCGATCGCGCCGGCGCCGCCGCGCGGGGTCTGCGCGATGTAGCGGGCGGCCGCGACCGCGGCGTCCTCGTCCTCCGGATCGAGCTTCA
>JBDHRX010000145.1:0-6803 GCA_039807785.1 Burkholderiaceae bacterium | reverse complement strand
GGCCCTGATGGGGGCCTGCCATGCGGCTTCCCCCAGCCGCCGAGCTACCCGGCGCCGCCCCCGTTACGCGTAGCGGCGCGCGATGGCTTCGGCGACGCAGACCGGACGGTCGCTGCCCTTGCGCTCGATCGTCACTTCAGTGGTGACCTGGACACCGTTGCCGGCGAGGTCCTCGAGCGCCAGCAGCTTGAAGCGCGCGCGCAGCTCGCTGTCCACCGGCACCGGCGCCGGGAAGCGCACGCGATTGAGCCCGTAGTTCACGCTCATGCGCACGCCGCGGAACTCGATCGCGCTCTCGGTGAGCAGCGGCAGCAGCGACAGCGTCAGGTAACCGTGCGCGATCGTGGCGCCGTACGGGCCCGCCGCCGCGCGCTGCGGATCGACATGGATCCACTGGTGGTCGCCGGTGGCCTGCGCGAACTGGTCGATGCGCTGCTGCGTCACCGTGATCCAGTCGCCGACCGCGATTTCCTGCCCGACCAGGGGCTTGAGCTGATCCAGGCTCTCGAACACGCGCATCGTCGACCTCAGTCGCGCAGCTTGAAGCGCTGGATCTTGCCGGTGGCGGTCTTCGGCAGTTCGTCGACGAACTCCACCCAGCGCGGATACTTGAACGGCGCGAGCCGGTCCTTGACATAGGCCCGCAACGCCTCGGCGAGCGCAGGCGATGCCTGGCCGGGCTCCTTCAGCACCACGTAGGCCTTCGGCTTGATCAGGCGCTCCTCGTCGGGCACGCCGACCACCGCGGCCTCGAGCACCGCCGGATGCGAGGCGATCGCCGACTCGACCTCGAACGGCGACACGTACTGGCCGCTCACCTTCAACATGTCGTCGGAACGCCCGGCGTACGTGTAGTAGCCGTCGGCATCGCGCACGTACTTGTCGCCGCTGCGCGTCCATTCGCCCTGGAACGTCTGGCGCGTCTTCTCGCGCTGGTTCCAGTACATGGCCGCCGCGGAAGGGCCGCCGATGTAGAGGTCGCCGACCTGGCCGTCGCCGACCTCGCGCCCGTCGTCGCCCAGCAGTCGCAGCGTGTAGCCGGGCACCGGCTTGCCGGTGGTGCCGTAGCGCACCTCGCCGGCCCGGTTCGACAGGAACACGTGCAGCATCTCGGTCGAGCCGATGCCGTCGAGGATCTCGACGCCGGTGCGCTCGGTGAAGCTCTCGCCGACGCGCGCCGGCAGCGCCTCGCCGGCCGAGGTCGCGACGCGCAGCCCCAGGCGCTCGCGCGGCGGGAAGGCAGGGCTGACGAGCATGCTCGCGAACAGCGTCGGCACGCCGTAGTGGACCGTCGGACGCGCGCCCAGTTGCGCCAGCGCCTGCGGCGCCTCGCCGGTCAGCCTCGAGAACACCGCCTCGGGCGTCGGCCGCTCGGCCATCAGCACGGCGGTCGCGCCGACCGACATCGGGAACGTGAGGCCGTTGCCCAGTCCGTAGGCGAAGAACAGCTTCGCGGCGCTGAACACGATGTCCGATTCGCGGATGCCGACCACCGGCCGCGCGAACAGCTCGGCCGTCTGGACCAGGCTCGAATGCACGTGGACCGTTCCCTTCGGCGCCCCGGTCGAGCCCGACGAATACAGCCAGAAACAGGGCTCGTCGGCGACCGTGTCGGCAGGCTGGAAGCGCTCGCTGCCGCCGGCCAGCAGCGCGTCGAAATCGGTCGCCTCGGCGGGCCGCGCCCCGCCCGCGGCGCCCGGCGCCGAGGACACCACGACGTGGGCGAGCGTGTCGATCCGGTCCGCCAGCGACTCGAACGACGGCAGCAGCGCCTGCGACACGAACAGCGCGCGCGCGCGGGAATCCCGCAGCATGTACTCGTAGTCCTGCGGCTTGAGCAGCGTATTCACCGCCACCGGCACGACGCCGGCCTTGATCGCCCCGAGGAACGCCACCGGCCAGTCGATGGTGTCGAGCATGCAGATCATCACGCGGTCCTCGGCGCGCAGCCCGAGGCCGGCGAGCGACGAGGCGAAGCGGTTCACGCGCCGCGCGAGCTCCGCGTAGGTGTAGCTGCCGCGATCGTCGATGAACGCGAGCCGTTCGCCGCGTCCCGCGCCCAGGTTGCGTTCGATCAGGTCGTGCGCCGCGTTGTATCGGCGCGGAATCGACACTCGCGGCGGACTCAGCGAATGGTCGGCACTCGACAACTCGGACACGGCGGCTCTCCTCGGTGCTCGATGGTGGGGTGACTGTACTGTAGCGCGCGCATCCCGCGCGCGCATGGGGGGCGAGGCCCCGGAGGGGAAACGCACCCGGCGAGCAGGGACGTTAGCCGACCTCCGCGATGAATGCAATAAACTTCCCGGAAACGCGATTGCACGGCATTATCTTGCATCAAGAAGAACGCGAGGCGCTCGGCATGCACGTGGAGATCCTGGTCGGCACCATGACCGGCAACACGCAACTGGTCGCGCAGGAGCTCGAGCTGATGTTCGGGGACGCGCGGACGCAGATCTCGGTGACCCCGATGGACGACCTCGGCCCGGAGGTGTTCGCGCCCGGGACGGCCGGCGACCGGATCTTCCTGGTGTGCACCTCGACCTACGGCCACGGCGACGTCCCGGACAACGCCCGCGATCTGTTCGAGGCCCTCGAGGCGCGCCGCCCCGACCTGTCCGCGGTGCGCTACGGCGTGCTGGCCCTCGGCGACAGCAGCTTCGGCGACACGTTCGGCCACGGCGGGATGCGATTCGACCGGCTGCTCGCCGAGCTCGGCGCGCGCCGGATCGGCGACCGGGCCACCATCGACACGACCGCCCGCGAGCTGCCCGAGGAGACAGCGGCGGCGTGGATGCGCGACTGGCTCGACCTGGCGCGCGACGCCGCAGTCGAGGCCTGAGCCCGGGCCCGGCTCCGGCCGCGCCGTGCCTCCCGAGGCCCGCCGGCCCCGGGCGCGAACCGGCGCCGCTGCGGCGCTACTCGGACGTTGCCGCGGCTTCGCGCGCCGACGACCCGGCCAGCGGGCTCGCCGAGGCGACCATCTGGAGCAGCCGCTTCAGGCTCTCCGCCTCGGGCAGGCCGGTGGTATCGATGGCCGCGTCCGCGAGCGCGTAGAGCCGATCGCGCTGCTTCAGGATCGTCCGCAGCTCAGCCATCGCGTGGTCGCGCCCGCGGATCGGCCGCAGGTCGCCCTGCGCGACCACGCGATCCATGTGCTCCTCGGGCGAGGCCTTCAGCCACACGGTCAGGCAGCGCTCGCGCAGCAGCTCGTAGGTACGGGGCTCGAGCACCAGCGACCCGCCGGTCGCGATCACGCAGCGCCGATGCGTGCGCGTGAGCCGGTCCAGCACGCGGCGCTCGGCCTCGCGGTAGGTGTCCTGGCCATACATCGCGAAAATGCTCTCCAGGCCCGCGCCGAGCTCGCGCTCGATCTGCTGGTCGAGCTCGAAGAACGGGATCTTCAGTCGCGCGGCGAGCTTCGCGCCCAGGGTCGACTTGCCGGCTCCGCGCAGGCCCACCAGCGCGATGCGCCGCGCGCGCTCGCGACTCATCTCGCCGAAACGCTGCTGCAGCCCCGCCACCGCCTGGTGCCGCTGCCCCGGCTCGAGCGTGCGCAATACCTCGACGGCCGCGGCGATGTCGAGGTCTCCGGCCTGGTCGCTCAGCAGTTGCTCGAGCCCGCAGCCGAGTGCCTCGGCCACGCGCCGGATCAGCAGGATCGAGATGTTGCCGTCGCCGGACTCCAGCTGCGCCAGGTAGCGCTCCGACAGCCCCGACGCCTCGGCCAGGCGCCGGCGCGTCAGCCCGGCCGCCTCGCGCCGCTCGCGCACGCGCCGGCCCAGGGCCGCCAGGAAGCCCGTCTCGTCCGGTGATTTGCCCAAGGACGGCGATGCCATGCAAGATAAGGCCGTGTTTGACGACAAGCTGCAATATAACTCATGATCACCCCGGGTGCCGAACCCCATGCCGGATCCGGAATCGCATCGATCGACGGGCAGTCGATCGAATACCGGACGATCGGCGCGATCGACGCAGGCGGCGCGGTGCTGGTGTTCCTGCACGAGGGACTCGGCAGCGCGCGGATGTGGCGCGACTTCCCGGAGCGCCTGTGCGCGGCGACGCAGCTCCCGGGGCTGGTGGCTTCGCGGGCGGGCTACGGCCGCTCAAGGCCGGCGCCGGCGAGCTTCGAGCCGCGCTTCATGCACGACGAGGCCGTGACGGCGCTGCCGGCGCTGCTGCGCGGGTTCGGCATCGAGCGGCCGGTGCTGGTGGGCCACAGCGACGGCGCCTCGATCGCGCTGATCCATGCCGGCCGCTTCCCCGGCGTGGCGCGGGCGGTCGTCGTCATGGCGCCGCACCTGTTCGTCGAGCCGGTCTGCCTCGCCTCGATCGCCGCCATCGCCCGCAGCTACCGCGAAGCCGGTCCGGACGGCGGCGCCACGCTGCGCGACCGGCTCGCCCGCTACCACGACGATGCCGACGCCGCGTTCCGCGCCTGGACCGGCGTCTGGCTCTCCGAGGCCTTCGCCGCGTGGAACATCGAACCCGAGGTCGCGGCCTCGCGCTGCCCGATCCTCGCGATCCAGGGCGAGGAGGACCAGTACGGGACGATGCGCCAGATCGAGCGGATCGCCGAGCTGCGTCCCGGCGCGCGCCTGCTCACGCTCTCGAAGTGCCGCCACAGCCCGCAGTTCGACCGTCCCGAGGCCGTGATCGCGGCCGTGTCGGCGTTCCTGCGCGACCTGGGCCTCGCCGGTCCGGGTCTCGGCGACCCGGATTCCGCCGCGGCGCCCGATTCGCACGGACCTTGACCGGACCGCGGTCGGCGCGGCGCCGTCGCGCCTAGAATCGCGCCGACGACGATCCGGGGAGGCAATGCGATGCAGGTTCTGTGCGGCACCGATTTCAGCGCGCGCTCCGAGGCCGCGGGCGAGCTCGGGGCGCTGCTCGCGCAGCGCAGCGGCGGCGAGCTGGCCCTGATCCACGTGCTGGACACGCGCAGCATGAGCCTGGGCGCCGCGCCGGTGCTCGAGGCCCTGGATCGGACGGCGCGCGAGCAGCTGTCGGAGACCGCGGCGCGCCTGCGCGCGCTGGGCGCCCGGGTCACGACCGGCCTGCCCGCGGGCTGGCCCGACGAAGCGCTGATCGCCGAGGCGAAGCGCCACGACGACGCGCTGCTGGTGCTGCCCGCGCTCGGCCGGCGCGACGGCGCAGGCGTGCGACTGGGCAAGACCTGCGAACGCGTGCTGCGGCGCACGGAGTCGCCGATGCTGGTGCTGCGCGATCCCGCGCCGATCCTCCGCTGGCTGAAGGGCGAGCGTCCGCTGCGACTCCTGATCGCCTACGATTTCACGCCGCAGGCCGATGCGGCCGCCCTGTTCGCCGAGCGCCTCGCCGCGCTCGGCGCCTGCCGGCCGGTCGCCGCCTATGTCGACGACCCGGAACGCGAGGCCGCGCGCATGGGCCTGCTCGACGCACCCGCCGAATCGCAGCAACGCCTGTGCGACGAGATCGCGCGCCGCCTGGCCCGCGCCGTGCCCGCGCTGCCGATCGAGGTCGTGATCTCGGCCCACGACGGCGATCCGGCGGCGCGGCTGGCGCACCTGGCCGAGCGCGAGGAGGCCGACCTCGTCATCGTGGGCTCGCGCCAGCGCGGCGCGGTCGAGCAGTTGTTCGCCGGCTCGGTGTCGCTCGACCTGCTGCGCGATGCGCCGACCAATGTGCTGGTGGTGCCTGCCGGCCGCGTCGCCGCCGTCTCGCAGCTGCCGCCGGCGGTCCGGCGGATCCTGGCGGCCACCGACCTGTCGCCGGTCGGCAACCGCGCCGTCGCCTACGCGCTGGCGATCGCGCCGGCCGGCGGCGAAGTGGTCGTCGTGCATGCGGTCAGTCCCAACCTGATGCGCGACGGCCAGTACGGGCGGCCGTCCTATGCCGCCTTCGCGGCCGAGCATCGCGCGGTCGTCGAGGAACGCCGCGCCGAGCTCCGGGCGCTGTTGCCGCAGGAGGAAGGCGGGCGCCGGCTGCGCGTCGAGATCGTCGAGCACGATCGCCCCGACCGCGCGCTCGCGGAAGCGATCGAGCGCGAGGCGCCCGATCTCGTCTGCGTGGGAACGCTGGGCCGGACCGGCGCCGGCGCCATGGTGCTGGGATCGACCGCGCAGGCGCTGGTCCGCGCGTGCCGGCGACCGTTGCTGCTGGTACAGCCGCAGGACCGCTGAAGCGCGGCGCCGCGCTACGGTCCCGCCTCGCTCGCGGCGGCCGACCCCGCCGCGGCGCGCGCCAGGCGATCCGCGACCGCCTGCCAGGCGGCGGCAACGGGCACGCGTTCGACCAGGATGCGCCCGCACCCCGAGCGATCGAGCGTGCGCAGCGCATCGTAGAGCGCGTGCGCGGCCGCGGCCGGATCGTCCGGCAGCGCCAGGCGGACATCGGCCGCCTGCGCCGCGGCGCCGCGCGCCCGCGCCGCGACCCGTTCCCCGCGCGCATGCAGCTGCGCCACCCGCGACGCGAGGCGCGCGCCGTCGACCAGCTCGATCGGCGTGGCCGGCGCGTAGTGGGCCTCGAGGGTGCCCGAGGCGCGCGGCGCGCCGGCATCGCGCGCCAGCGCCTGCTCGCCGAGCACCGCCTCGAGCCGCTCGACGCAGACGCCGCCGGGCCGCAGCAGCACCGGGCGGTCCCGCGTGAGATCGACGATGGTCGATTCCAGCCCGACCTCGCAGGCGCCGCCGTCGAGCACCAGGGGGGCCTCGTCGCCGAGATCGTCCAGCACGTGCTCGGCGCGCGTCGGGCTGACGCGCCCGAAGCGGTTCGCCGAGGGCGCGGCCACGCCGCGCCCGCCGCGTGCCGCGAACGCGGCGAGC
>JBDHRX010000144.1:0-6834 GCA_039807785.1 Burkholderiaceae bacterium | reverse complement strand
CGCCGGGCCCGGCCGGGGCGACGGCGCGCGCGGGCCTGTCGCTGGTGCTGCGCAACGGCCCGGTGCTGCGCCTGAGCCTGATGTCGTTCGCCTTCGCGTTCACGCAGCTGTGCTTCGTCACCTTCCTGGTGTCGTACCTGAACCTGGCGCACGGCCGCTCGCTCGCGCTGGCCGCCGGGATCCTCGCCGCCTCGCAGGCGATCAGCACCGCCGCGCGGATCGCCTGGGGCTACGCCGCCGACCGGTGGATCGCGCCGCGCACGCTGCTGGGCGCCCTGGGCCTCGCCATGGGCGCCTCGTGCGCGGGGCTCGGGCTGCTGCCGGAGAACGCCGGCACCGCGCTCGTGCTGCTGGTCGCGACCGCCTGCGCGGCGACGACCATGGGATGGAACGGCGTCTACTTCGCCGAGCTCGCCCGCCATGGCCCGCCGCACGAGATCGCGGCGCTGGCCGGCGCGTCGCAGTTCTTCACCTTCTGCGGCGGCATGGCCGGGCCGATCGTGTTCGCCGAGGCGATCCGGCACGCCGGCGGCTACGCCGGCGCGTACCTGGCGCTGGCAGCGCTGCCGGCGGCGGCGGGCGCGATGATGCTGCGCCGGCGCGCGACCCCGGCCCGCGAGGACCCGCGTCAGTAGGTCTCGAGGTGCAGCCGGCCCTCGCGCTTGAGCCGCCCGGCGAGCGCCTCCCACTGGATGCCGGTCTGCGCGGCGATGTCGCGCAGCGCCGCCAGCACCCCCGCCTCCATGCTCTTCAGGCCGCAGACGTAGACGCAGGTGTCGTCGTCGCGCAGCAGCGCGGCCAGCTCGGCGCCGCGCTCGCGCATCACGTCCTGGACGTAGCGCTTGGGCGCGTCGGGCGCGCGCGAGAACGCGAAGTTCACGTCGATGAAGTCCCGCGGCAGGTTCATCAGCGGCCCGAAGTACGGCAGCTCGCGCTGCGTGCGCGCGCCGAAGAACAGCATCAGCGTGCCCCCCTCGAACTTGCCGCGCAGGCGCCGGCGGTACTCGGTCATCGCGCGCATCGGCGCGCTGCCGGTGCCGGTGCAGATCATCACGATGTTCGAGCGCGGATGGTTCGGCATCAGGAACGAGGCGCCGAAGGGGCCGACGACGCTGACCGTGTCCCCCTTCTTCAGGTCGCACAGGTAGTTCGAGCAGGCCCCGCGCACCGGCTTCCCGTCGTGGTCGACGGTGACGCGCTTCACCGTCAGGGACAGGTTGTTGTAGCCGGGCCGCTCGCCGTTCCTCGGGCTGGCGATCGAGTACTGGCGCGCCACGTGGGGCTTGCCGCGCTCGTCGACGCCCGGCGGCACGATGCCGATCGACTGGCCTTCCAGCACCGGGAACGGCATCGGCCCGAAGTCGAGCACGATGTGGTGCGTGTCGCTCTCGGTGCCGGCGTCGGTGACGCGGTAGTTGCCGACCACCGTGGCCGTGGTCGGGTTCTTCGGCCCGTACAGGTTGGTATAGGGGTGCGCCGCCGACCACGGCGGCACCGTCGCCCCGAACGAGGCGGCGGTGACCGCGGTCTCGAAGCCCGGCGCATCGGTCGCCGACGGCGCGGGCGCCGACGCCGCCTCGATCACCGCCGCCGCCTCGGCCGCGACCCCTTCGGGCAGCGGCGTCTCCGGCGGCAGCTCGTCCCACTCGAACTGGTCGGCGAGCGGATAGGCGGCGCTGCGGAGCACCGTGCGCCAGTTGTCGATCGCGCCCGTCGGACAGGGCGGCACGCAGGCCATGCACTGCTTGCACACCGCGGGGTCGACGACGTAGTTGCGTGCGTCGTGCGTAATGGCCTTGACCGGGCACGCCTCCTCGCAGGTGTTGCAGCGGATGCAGATCTCGGGATCGATGAGGTGCTGCTTGAGCAGTTCCGGCGCGGCGCCCACGGCGGCTCTCCGTTCAGTTGAAGCGGACGTACTCGAAGTCGACCGGCTGCCGGTTGATGCCCGTCGCCGGCGGCGCGATCCAGTTGGCGAACTTGCCCGGCTCGACCACGCGGCCCATCAGCGACGCGACGAACGCGCGGTCGGCCTCGCTCGGCAGCCATTCGTCCTTGCGCGCGTTCCACTCGGCGTCGGACACCACGACGCCCTCGGGCGAGACCTTCACGCCCGCCAGCGTGCCGATCTGCCGATGGAACGCCTTGTGCGGCGCCTTGAGCCGGAACGGGATGCCCGCCTTCTCGATCACCTTGTTCCAGCGCTGCACGCCGGCGATCGAGTCCTTGATGTAGTCGTCGCGCAGCACCTCGTTCAGCGCGTTGAGCATCGGCACCTCCTTCTCGACCAGCGCGCCGCCCGACACGTCGATCAGCCGGTAGGCAGCGCCCCGGAGCAGGTGGTCGTCGGTGCGCTTGCCTTCCTCGAAGCGCCCCTTCAGGCCCGAGCTGTAGAAGATGGCGGCGTTCGACGACTGGTCGGCGCCGAACAGGTCGATGGTGACGCTGAAGTGGAAGTTCAGGTAGCGCTGGATCGTCGGCAGGTCGATCGCGCCGGCCGCGCGCACCTTGTCGGGCGCGTCGGTCTTGAGCTGGTTCATCACCTCGCAGGTGCGCTGGATGATGCGCGAGATGCCGGACTCGCCGACGAACATGTGATGCGCTTCCTCGGTCAGCATGAACCGGGTCGTGCGCGCGAGCGGATCGAAGCCCGACTCGGCCAGCGCGCACAGCTGGAACTTGCCGTCGCGGTCGGTGAAGTAGGTGAACATGAAGAACGACAGCCAGTCGGGCGTCTTCTCGTTGAAGGCCCCCAGGATGCGCGGGTTGTTGGCGTCGCCCGAGCGGCGCTCGAGCAGCGCCTCGGCTTCCTCGCGGCCGTCGCGGCCGAAGTAGCGGTGCAGCAGGTAGACCATCGCCCACAGATGGCGGCCTTCCTCGACGTTGACCTGGAACAGGTTGCGCATGTCGTACAGGCTCGGCGCGGTGAGGCCCAGGTGGCGCTGCTGCTCGACCGAAGCGGGCTCGGTGTCGCCCTGCGTGACGATGATGCGGCGCAGGTTGGCGCGGTGCTCGCCGGGGACGTCCTGCCAGGCCGGCTCGCCGAGGTGGTCGCCGAAGTGGATCTTGCGGTCCTGCTCGGCCGGGTTCAGGAAGATGCCCCAGCGGTAGTCGGGCATCTTCACATGGCCGAACTGCGCCCAGCCGCTCGGGTCGACGCTGACCGCGGTGCGCAGGTAGACGTCGTAGTTGGTCGAGCCGTCGGGGCCCATGTCCTGCCACCAGTCCAGGAAGCCCGGCTGCCAGTGCTCGAGCGCGCGCTGCAGCGTGCGGTCCTCGGACAGGTTGACGTTGTTGGGGATCTTCTCGCTGTAGTCGATGCTGCTCATGAGTTCGTTGCTCCTGATGTTCACTGAGATGCCGGAAAGCGCGAATCAGCCGTGGCGGGCGGCCCGCGGCCGCGCAGCAGGTTCATTCGCACGCCGTCAGACGCGGTTCCAGTCGAAGGCGGCCTTCTCGCCCTTGCCGTAGACCTTCAGCGCGCCCTTGTCGCCGACCGCGTTCGGGCGGATGAAGATCCAGTTCTGCCAGGCGGTGAGCCGGCCGAAGATGCGCGTCTCCATGGTCTCGCGGCTGGCGAAGCGCAGGTTGGCTTCCAGGCCGGTGAGCGCGTCGGGCGACATCGCCGCGCGCTCCTCGACCGCGATGCGGATCTCGTCGGCCCAGTCGATGTCGTCGGGCGCGGCGGTGACCAGGCCGAGCGCCTCGGCCTGCTCGCCGCCGAGCGCCGCGCCGATCGCGGCGCGGGCCGCCGCCAGCGGCGCCTCTTCCTCGTAGAAGCGGCGCGCCAGCCGCGACTGGCCGTTGACCATCGGATAAGTGCCGAAGTTCATCTCGGTGAGCAGCATGCGCGGCGCCTTCGCCTCGTCGTCGGGCAGCGACAGCATGTAGCTGCGGTCAGCGGCGAAGGCGATCTCGGCCAGCGTGCCGGCGAAGCACGAGCCCGGCTCGATCAGCGCGAACATCGTGCGCGCGCTCACGTCGAGCCGCGCCAGCGTGCGGCGCAGCATGCCGATCGTCTCGCGCACGAACCAGTGGTCGCGATGCTGCTGCAGGATCGCGTCGGCCTGCTGGACCGCGGCGACGTCGCCCTCGGTCTTCATCAGCCAGACGCCGAGATCGAGCTCGTTGGTGCGCAGCGACAGGATCGCGTCGTCGAGCTCGCGCGCCATCTGCAGCGGCCACCAGCTCGCGCCCGCGGCGACGATCGCGTCGATGCCGCCGGGCTGCGCGCCGCCCGGGCCCTTCACCGTGAACGTGGCGGTGCGCCGCGCGCGGTCGATGGCCACGTCCACGTAGCGGTAGTGGTAGCCGCCGGCGTCGATCGTGCGCTCGAGCGGCGTCAGCGCCACGCCCTTCGCGTCGGCCGGACGGTCGCTCTGCGCGGCCAGCGCCAGCGCGCGCTCCTTCACCACGCGCGCGAAGTCCTGCGCCTTGACCACTTCGTCGACCAGCCGCCATTCCTTGGCGCGCTTGCCGCGCACGCCCTCGGTGGTGGTGCAGAAGATGTCGGCCCGGTCGTGGCGCACCTTGCGCTTGTCGGTGACGCGGGTGAGGCCGCCGGTGCCCGGCAGCACGCCCAGCAGCGGCACTTCCGGCAGCGACACCGACGAGGAGCGGTCGTCGACCAGCACGATGTCGTCGCAGGCCAGCGCGAGCTCGTAGCCGCCCCCGGCACAGGCGCCGTTCAGCGCGGCGAGGAACTTCAGGCCCGAGTGCCGGCTGGAGTCCTCGATGCCGTTGCGCGTCTCGTTGGTGAACTTGCAGAAATTCACCTTCCAGGCATGGCTCGACAGGCCCAGCATGAAGATGTTCGCGCCCGAGCAGAAGATGCGATCCTTCAGGCTGGTGACGACGACGGCGCGCACCTCGGGGTGCTCGAAGCGGATCCGCTGCAGTGCGTCGTGCAGTTCGATGTCGACGCCCAGATCATAGGAATTCAGCTTCAGCTTGTAGCCGGGCCGGATGCCGGCGTTCTCGTCGATGTTCAGCGACAGCGTCGCGATGGCGCCGTCGAACCCGAGCTTCAGGTGGTGGTACTTCGACGGATCGGTCCGGTAATCGACCCGGGGGGACTCGCTCATGCGTCGCTCCTCATGGCGTAAGATGAAATATATTGCACAATTGATATGCGTCAATGCATAATGATGCAGGTAACGCGCCGCGTCAAGCCCCCTGTCGCGGCGCGCAGGGACATTTCCTTATCGAGGATCCGACCATGACTCGACTGCTCGACAACCATCTCGCGGGCCGCTGGCAGGCAGGCGGCGGCAGCGGCACGCCCTTGTTCGACCCGGTGCTCGGCACCGAACTCGTGCGCGTCTCCGGCGCCGGGCTCGACCTCGTCGAGGGCTATGCCTTCGCGCGCACCCGGGGCGGCGCCGCGCTGCGCGCGCTCGGCTACGCGGAGCGTTCGGCACAGCTTGCGCGCATCGCCGAGGTGCTGCAAGGCCGGCGCGACGCGTACTACGACATTGCGCTGCAAAACTCGGGCACCACCCGCAACGACTCGGCGGTCGACATCGACGGGGCGATCTACACCCTGTCCCAGTACGCGCGCTGGGGCGCGAAGCTCGGCGACGCCCGCTGGCTGGCCGACGGCGAGCCGGTGAAGCTGGGCAAGGACGGCGTGTTCCAGAGCGGCCACTTCCTGGTGCCGCAGCGCGGCATCGCGCTGTTCATCAACGCATTCAACTTTCCCGCGTGGGGTCTTTGGGAGAAGGCGGCGCCGGCGCTGCTGTCGGGCGTTCCGGTGGTGGTGAAGCCGGCCACGGCGACCGCCTGGCTGACCCAGCAGATGGTCGCCGACGTGATCGCCGCCGGCGTGCTGCCCGAGGGCGCGCTGTCGATCGTCTGCGGGCGCTCCGAGGGCCTGATCGAGGCGCTCGAGCCGTTCGACCTGGTCTCGTTCACCGGCTCGGCCGACACCGCCCGCACGATCCGCGCGCACGACCAGATCCTGCGCCACGGGATCCGCGTCAACGCCGAGACCGACAGCCTGAACAGCGCGCTGCTCGGCCCCGACGCGGCCCCGGGCAGCGAGGCGTTCGCGCTGATGGTGAAGGAAGTGGTGCGCGAGATGACGGTCAAGTCGGGACAGAAATGCACCGCGATCCGCCGCGTCCTGGTGCCGCAGGCGCACGCCGCCGCCGCCGCCGAGGCGATCGGCGCCGGGCTGGCCGCGATCCGGGTCGGCAACCCGCGCGACGAGTCGGTGCGCATGGGTGCGCTGGCGAGCCGGGCCCAGCTGGCGGCGGTGCGCGAGGGGCTCGACCGGCTCGGGCGCGAGGCCCGTCTCGCCTGGACCGGCCGGGAAGCCGACCTGGTCGATGCCGATCCGCGGGTCGCGGCCTGCGTGATGCCGCACCTGTTCCGGGTCGACGACGGCGACGCCTCGGCGCTGGTGCACGACCTCGAGGTGTTCGGGCCCGTCGCCACGGTCGTCCCCTACCGCGACGCCGAGCATGCGTTCGCCCTCGCGCGGCGCGGCTTCGGTTCGCTGGTCGCGTCGCTGTTCAGCGACGACCCGGACTTCGCCGCCCGCGCGGCGGCCGAGACGGCGCACGCGCACGGGCGGCTGCACGTGGTCACGCCCGAGGTGGCGAAGACCCAGACCGGGCACGGCAACGTGATGCCGATGTCGCTGCACGGCGGACCCGGACGCGCCGGCGGCGGCGAGGAACTGGGCGGCCTGCGCGCGCTCGCCTTCTACCACCAGCGCAGCGCGGTGCAGGCGCCGGGCGCGGTGCTGGCCACGCTGGCCGAGGGCGCCGCGCCCTGGCAGGGCGGCGCGGGCTGACGCAGCGCGGGCTGACGCAGCGCGAGGCCGGCGCG
>JBDHRX010000143.1:0-6909 GCA_039807785.1 Burkholderiaceae bacterium | reverse complement strand
GCGCAGGCGACGCCGCCGGCGCCGATCGCCGCGGTGGCCGCGGCCACGCTGCGCTCGCGCGGGCCGTGGCTGCTCGCGCTGTGCTTCGCGTTCTATGCGGGCCAGTTCACCGGCATCTTCAGCTTCCTGCCCAGCGTGTACCGCGAGTACGGCATCTCGGCGCAGCTGGGCGCCTCGCTGACGGCGCTGGCGGTTGCCGGCAATGCCGGGGGCGGGCTCGCGGCCGGCCTGCTGTTGCAGCGCGGCGTCGATCGCGCCACGCTGATCGTGCTGGTCGGCCTCGCGATGGCGGCCTGCGCCTGGCTCGCGTTCGGCAGTCCGCTGGGCTTCGGTTGGCGCTATGCCGCGATCGTCGTGCTGTCGGCGGTGGGCGGGCTGATTCCGGGGACGCTGTTCGCGACCGCTCCGTTCTACGCGCCGTCGGTCGCGGCGGTCTCGGCCACGGTCGGCCTGATGCAGCAGGGCTCGGGCATCGGGCAGATCCTCTTGCCGCCGGTCATCGCGGCGCTGGCGCAGTACAGCGGCGGCTGGGGCTCGACCTGGATCGCGACCGGCGCGGCGGCGATGGTGACGGTCGCGCTCGGCGTGATGATCCGCCGGTACGACGCGCTCAGGCCGCGTTGAGCGCGCGGTCCCGAGCGGTCGGGACGCCGGGCGCCGGCGCGCTCATTCGTCGAGCAGGCGGCGCGCCCGCTCCAGGTCGGCCGGGGCCGCGGCCCGGCCGCGGTGCTGGATGCGCCACCAGACGAGCGCGCCGACCAGCAGCAGCGCGAACGGGCCCAGCCACAGCAGCCAGGTGTTGCGCTGCATCGGCGGGCGGTACAGCACGAAGTCGCCATAGCGCTGTACCAGGAAGGTCTTGATCTCGTCGTCGCTGCGCCCGGCCTGGATCATGGTCTCGACCTGGTGTCGCAGGTCGGCCGCCAGCTCGGCGTTCGAATCGGCGAGCGTCTGGTTCTGGCAGACGAGGCAGCGCAGCTCCTCGGCGAGCCGCTGGTAGCGCTCGCGCTGCTCGGGCGAGGCGAGGATGCTCAGGTCGGCGGGAGCGTCGGCCGCGCGGACCGCGCGCGGCGCGAGCAGCGTCGCGATCGATCCGAGCGCCAGCAGCGCGGCGAGGACGAGGACCGGCAGGCGACGGACGGGCGCGCGCATCAGGATTCCCGGAGCTGCCGCGCCAGCGGCAGCAGCTTCGTCCTGAGCAGCTCGGGCGTGACCGGCCCGACCTGCTTGAAGCGGATCACGCCCTGCTTGTCGATCAGGAACGTCTCGGGCGCGCCGTAGACGCCGTAGTCGATCCCGACGCCGCCCTTGATGTCGCTCACGACGACGGCGTAGGGGTTGCCCAGCTTGCGCAGCCAGGCGATCGAGTTGTCGGGCATGTCTTTCCAGGCCAGCCCGACGATCGGCAGCTCGCCTGAGCGCGCGAGATCGTTGAACAGCGGGTGCTCGATCTGGCAGGCGGCGCACCACGAGCCCCAGACGTTGAGCAGCCACACCTGGCCGCGCATCGCCTCGGGAGTCCAGGCGCGCGAGAGGTCGTGGGTGACCGGCAGCGAGAACATCGGCGCCGGCTTGCCGATCAGCGGCGAGGGGATCTCGCGCGGATCGCGATCGAGCCCCTTCATCAGGAACCAGGCGATGGCCGCGAAGATCGCCGCCGGGATCAGGAAGCGCAGCATCCTCATCGCGCGGGTCTCCGGCCGGGGCGGGCGGGGGCGCCGGTCATGCGGCCTGCCCCCCGGGCAGCGGGCGCGCCGCGCGCTCGGCGGCCCGCCGGCGATAGCGGCGATCCGAGGCCGCGACGAACCCGCCGATCGACATCAGCACGCAGCCGAGCCAGATCCAGTTGACGAACGGCTTGACGTGCGCGCGCACCACCCACGCGCGCTGGCCGAGCGGCTCGCCCATCGAGACGTAGACGTCGCGCGTGAGGCTGCGGTGGATCGACGCCTCGGTCATCGGCATCGCCGACGCGCGGTAGACGCGCTTCTCGGGGGACAGGATCGCGACCGGCGCGGAATCGGGCGCGCCGGCGCGACGGATCTCGAAGCGGCCCCGGGTCGCGTCGTAGTTCGGGCCGGCGATCGGCGCCAGGCCGACGAAGCGGATGTCGTAGCCGCCGATCTCGACGTGCTGTCCGACCTCCATGCGCAGCTCGCGGCCGGACTCGTAGCTGTTGACCAGCGTGACGCCGGCGACGAACATCGCGACGCCGAGGTGCCCCAGGTGCATGCCCCAGGCGCTGGCGGGATGCAGGCCGATCCGGCGCAGCGAGAGCCTGCCGTCGGGACCGCGCAGCATGTCGCGCACCGCGATCGCGACGCAGGCCGCGATCCACAGCGCGAACATCAGCCCGAGGCTGGTCATCGGGCGGAACCCGTCGACCGTCAGCGGCAGCAGCAGCGCGGCGATCACCGAGGCGGCGAGCGCCCAGCGCAGTCGCGCCACGAGGTCGGGCAGCTCGGCCTTCTTCCAGCGCGCCAGCGGCCCGATGCCCATCAGGAACAGCGCCGGCGCCATCAGCGGATAGAACACCGCGTCGAAGTAGGGCGGCCCGACCGACAGCTTGCCCATCTCGAGCGTGTCGAGCACCAGCGGATACAGCGTGCCGAGCAGCACCGCGCCCATCGCGACCGTCAGCAGCACGTTGTTCGCGAGCAGCAGCGATTCGCGCGACAGCGGGGCGAAGCCGGGGCCGTTGCCGATCGCCGGCGCGCGCCAGGCGAAGAGCAGCAGCGATCCGCCGATCACGATGGCGAGGAAGAACAGAATGAACACGCCGCGCGTCGGGTCGGTCGCGAACGCATGGACCGAGGTGAGCACGCCGGAGCGCACGAGGAAGGTGCCGAGCAGGCTCAGGCTGAATCCCAGGATCGCGAGCAGGACGGTCCAGCTCCGGAACGTGCCGCGCTTCTCGGCGACCGACAGCGAGTGGATCAGCGCGGTGGCGATCAGCCACGGCATGAACGACGCGTTCTCGACCGGGTCCCAGAACCACCAGCCGCCCCAGCCGAGCTCGTAGTAGGCCCAGAACGAGCCGAGCGCGATCCCGAGCGTGAGGAAGCACCAGGCGACGGTGGTCCAGGGACGCGCCCAGCGCGCCCAGGCCGCGTCGAAGCGGCCGCCGATCAGCCCCGCGACCGAGAATGCGAACGCCACCGACAGCCCGACGTAGCCCATGTAGAGCAGCGGCGGATGCAGGACCATGCCCGGGTCCTGCAGCAGCGGGTTCAGGTCACGGCCGTCCGGCGGCGCCGGCACCAGCCGGTCGAAGGGGTTCGAGGTGAACAGCAGGAACAGCAGGAAGCCGACCGCGACCAGCCCCAGCGTCGACAGGATCCGCGCGCGCAGGACCTCGGGCAGCGACCCGGAGTACAGGGCCACCGCGCCGGTCCAGCAGGCCAGGATCAGCACCCACAGCAGCATCGAGCCTTCGTGCGAGCCCCAGGTCGCCGCGAACCGGTACGGCAGCGGCAGGTGCAGGTTCGAATGCGTCGCGACCAGCGCGACGCTGAAATCGTTGCCGACGAACAGGGCGGCGAGCGCCGCGAAGGCACAGATCGAGAGCCCCGCCAGCAGCAGCGAGGCCGGTCGCGCCACCGCCATCAGGCGCGCGCCGGTCGGGCCGCGCAGCGCGCTGCCCGCCATCGGCAGCACTCCCAGCGCCAGCGACACCGCGAGCGCGAGCGCGAGCGCGAATTGTCCGAGTTCCGCGATCATCCCTGCCTCCCTGGCCGCGCGTCGCGGCCGGCGTTCACTGCTTGGGCGCTTGCTGGAACTGCGCCGGCGCGCCCACCGGATGGCCGGCGCGCCGCAGCGCCTCGGCGGCCTCCGGCGGCATGTAGTTCTCGTCGTGCTTGGCCAGGACCTCGCGCGCCTTGAAGGTCCCGTCGTGCTCGAGCGTGCCCTGCGCGACCACGCCCCGCCCTTCGCGGAACAGGTCGGGCAGGATGCCGGTGTAGGCGACCTGGACCGTCTTCGCGTTGTCGGTGACCGCGAAGCTGACCGTCGTTCCGTCGCCGACGCGCTTGACGCTGTCGGGCACCACCAGGCCGCCGATCCGGAACGGCTTGCCTTTCGGCGCTTCGCCGTCGGCGATCTGCGTCGGCGTGTAGAAGAACACCAGGTTGGTCCGGAACGCGTTGAGGACCAGCGCCGCGGCGACCGCCAGCGCGCCGAGCCCGGCCGCGATCCACATCATGCGCTTGTGACGCGGTTTCATCGATTCGTTTCCCCGGGGCGCGCAGCCCCTGCCGTCGAGCGCTGCGCGCGCGTCTCGTGCACGCGGCGCCAGCTCTCGCGCCGGTGACGCCGCAGCGCGACCAGCTCGATCGCCACCGCGAGCACCAGCATTCCGTACGAGCTCCAGACGTAGAACCCGTAACCCCCCATCGCCAGCCATTCGCTCATCGCGTGCCGGCTCCGGTAGGGGTCGCGCCCGGGGCGCCGGCCTTTCCGAGCGCGCCGACCCAGCCGCTCGCGGCTTCGCGTTCCAGCATGATGCTGCGCACCCGGTAGAGCGCGACGGCGATCGTGTAGGCCCACGCCGCCAGCGCGATCAGCAGCATCGCGGTCAGCATGGTGTGGGCCATCCTGGGCGCCGCGGTCAGCGAGATCGACGACCCCTGGTGCAGGGTATTCCACCAGCGGACCGAGAAATAGATGATCGGCACGTTGATCGCGCCCACCAGCGCCAGCAGCGCCGCGGCGCGATCGGCCCGGCGCGGGTCGTCGATCGAGGCGCGCAGCGCGATGAAGCCGAGGTACAGGAACAGCAGGATCAGGGTGGAAGTGAGCCGGGCGTCCCAGACCCAGTAGGTGCCCCAGGTGGGGCGTCCCCAGAAGGCTCCGGTCCAGAGCGCGACGAACGCGAACATGGCGCCGGTCGGCGCGAGCGCCTGGGCCATCATCGCCGACAGGCGGGTGTTGAAGGCAAGGGACATGGCGCACCAGAACGCCAGCACCAGGTAGGTGAACATCGCCATCCAGGCGGCGGGCACGTGGATGAAGATGATCCGGTACGCCTCGCCCTGCTGCCAGTCGGTGGGCGCGACGAAGAACCCGATGTACAGGCCGGCCGCCGCCAGGATCGCCGCGGCGGCGGCGAACCAGGGGATCAGCCGGCCGGCCAGCGGATAGAAGGTGGCCGGCGACGCGAACCGGAACCAGGCGCTGCCGGTGCTGGACGAGGGCGTGCTCATTCGTGCGCGATTCTAACCGCGAGCGCGGTCGCCGCCGGCCCCAATACCCACGCCGCGATCAGGCCGGCGCCCAGCAGCGACAACTGGGCGTCGGCCCCGAGGCCGGCGGCGATGGCCTCGACCGCGCCGGCGCCGAAGATCAGCACCGGCACCGCCAGCGGCAGCAGCAGCAGGGCGAGCAGCGGCGAGCCGCCGTGCGCGCCCAGGGTCAGGGCGGCGGCCACCGCGCCGAGCCAGGACAGGATCGGGGTGCCCAGCGCGAGCGATGCCGTCAGGATCCCGATCGCGTCGGCGGGGAGGCCGAACTGCAGGCCCGCGACCGGCGCGAGCAGCACCAGCGGGACGCCGGTCACCAGCCAGTGCGCCAGGACCTTGCCGGCCACCAGCGCCGGCAGCGGCGCGGCCGCGAGCGCCATCTGCTCGAGCGTGCCGTCGCCGTGGTCGGCCGCGAACAGGCGCGACAGCCCGAGCAGGCTGGCCAGCAGCGCGGCGACCCAGGCGATGCCGGAGGCGATCGCGCGCAGCAGGTCGGGATCCGGGCTGACCGCCAGCGGGAACAGGCTGGCCACGAGCAGGAAGAAGACCACGATCACCGCCAGCTCGGTGCGCGAGCGCATCGCGAGCCGCAGGTCGCGCCGGCATGCCCACCAGAGCGCGTCGAACGCGCCCCGGACCGGCCGGGACGTCATGGCGCCGCCTCGCCGAGATCGAGCACCTGCGGCGTGCACGCACAGGGCAGCGACTGGTGCGTGGCGACGAGCGCGAGCCCGCCTGCCGCGAGATGCGCGTCCACCAGCGCGGCGAGCGTGCGCAGGCCCGCGGCGTCGAGGGCGGTGGCGGGCTCGTCGAGCAGCCACAGCGGGCGCGTGGACAGGCCGAGTCGTGCCAGAGAGAGCCGGCGGCGCTGGCCGGCGGACAGACGCAGGAACGGCAGCCCCGCCTGGCGCTCGAGCCCGACCTGCGCCAGTTGCGCCTCGATGCCGGGTGCATCGGTCGCGATGCCGTCGAGCGCCGCCTGCAGCGCGAGGTTCTCGCGCACCGTCAGCCCGTCTTTCCAGCCGCTGGCATGGCCCTGGTACAGGCAGTCGGCGTGCCATTCGGGCGAGCCGGCGCGCCGCGGCGCGCCGCGCCAGCGGATCTCGCCGGAGACCGGACGGGCGAGCCCGGCGATCGCGCGCAGCAGCGTGGACTTGCCGCTGCCGTTGGGGCCGACCAGGATGGTCCAGGTCGATGGTGCCACGCGCAGGTCGAGCGCGGCGAACAGCATGCGGTAGCCGGCCGCACAGGCGAGGGCGCGGACCTCGAGCCCCTCGACGACCGGCGCAGCGCTCAAGGCGTGACCACGCGATCGATCACGATCGTCACGTCGTTCTGGCCCGGCACGACGCCCGAGCGCTGCCCATAGAGGTCGCCCGGCTGGCGCATCGCGTTGCCGCTGCGGCTGAGCCGGGCTTCCAGCGTGAGGGCGCCCGCCGACGACAGCCGTCGCGAGGGGTCCATCGCGTCGGCGTCGCCGATCGAGAAGCGCATCGGCAGGCGCGGGCCGGTCTCGCGCACCACCGCGACCGGGACCGGCGGCCCGCCGGCCTGGCGCGCGATCACGAACAGCGTGTCGCCCGCGCGCATCCGCGCGGCGAGCCCGGCGTCGATGGTGACGGTGCCGGTGACGGTGGACGCGGCCGCGCCGGCGGCCGGAGCGGCATCGCCG
>JBDHRX010000142.1:0-6934 GCA_039807785.1 Burkholderiaceae bacterium | reverse complement strand
CGGCGGTGCCGGGCGGTGCGGCCGGCGGCGGGGCGAGAAGCGCCTCGACGCAGCCATGGCGTCGCGCCGCCCGCGCCTGCGATCGCAGCGGCTCGAGCAGCCAGCGCCGCAGCAGGCGGCCGCCGGCGCTGGTCGCGCAGCGGTCGACCAGGCGCAGCAGCGAGGCGCCGTCGTCGCCGCGCATCGATTCGACGATCTCCAGGTTGCGCCGCGCGGCGGCGTCGAGGAGCACGAACTCGTCGCCCGCGAACACCCGCAGCGACTGCAGGTGCGAGGGGGGTTGGCCCTGGGTGCGTTCGACGTAGTCGAGCAGCGCCGCCGCTGCCGCCGTCGCGCGCTCCAGGTCCTGCGCGCCGAAGCCGGCGAGATCGCGGGTGCCGAAGCGCTCGGCGAGGCGCCGCCGGGCGCGCGCCGGGTCGAACTGCCAGGCGGGGGCGCGGGCCAGGGCGGCGCCGGCGAGCGGGTCGCGCAATGCCGGCGGCAGCTCCGATCCGTCCGGGATCACGAGCTCGGCCGGCCGGAGCCGGTCGAGCTCACGCGCGAAGGCGTCCGGCGCCAGTTCGGCCAGCCAGCATTCGCCGCTGGCCACCACCATCCAGGCCAGCCCGAGCGGGCCGGAGGTGGCCGGCAGGAGGGCCAGCAGGATCCGGTCGTCGCGATCGGGCAGCAGTTGCGCGTCGGTCAGCGTTCCGGGCGTGACGATCCGCACCACCTTGCGCTCCACCGGCCCCTTCGCGGCGGCCGGATCGCCGATCTGCTCGCACACCGCCACCGACTCGCCGAGCCGGATCAGCCGCGCCAGGTACTGCTCGACCGCGTGTACCGGTACCCCGGCCATCGGGATCGGCTCGCCGGCGGACGCCCCGCGCCGGGTGAGCGTGATGCCGAGCAATCGCGAGGCGCGTTCGGCATCGCCGTAGAAGAGCTCGTAGAAGTCGCCCATCCGGTAGAACATCAGCCGGTCGGGATGCTCGGCTTTCAGGCGCAGGTACTGCGCCATCATCGGCGTGTGGGCAGACAGCTCGGGCATGGTCGAGGCCGATCAGGGGCAGAAGGTCGACTTGAGCGTGGCGATCAGGCGCTTCACGTCCGGATCGTCGATGCGGTAGTGCAGGGTCTGCGATTCGCGCCGGAACGTGACCAGGCCGTCCTCGCGCATCCGCGCCAGGTGCTGCGACAGCGCCGACTGGCTGAGCGCGACGTGCTCGAGCATCGCGCCCACGGTCATCTCGCCGTTCTCGATCAGCAGGCACAGCACTTCCAGGCGATGCGCGTTGCCCACGGCGCGCAGCATCGCCACCGCCCGGGCCACGCCCTCGCGCGTGAGCAGCCGACCCTTTCCTCGTTGTGCCGCGGACGCCATCGTTTCCGATTTTACTTTAGGAGGCACTAATATGTAGGGTGCATCCGACCCCGTTCCTTCCGACGGGTCCGGCACGCGGCCACCGGCCGGCAGTGCCGGCCCCGCATCCCCAGGCGAAGCACGATGACGAATTCCACCACGGCGCCGGCAGGCGCCGTCAGCCCGGCCGCGGCCCGGCGCAATATCCGGCTGCTGGTCGCCGCCCAGTCCCTGGGGGGCGCGGCGCCGCCGATCATCATCTCGCTGGGCGGCATCGTCGGACAGAAGCTCGCCAGCAGTCCGACCCTCGCGACGCTGCCGGTGAGCCTCTACAACCTGGGGCTCGCGCTCTCGACCATTCCGGCGGCGATGCTGATGCGACGCCTGGGCCGGCGCGCGGCGTACGTGCTGGGCGCCCTGCTGGGCTGCGTTTCCGCGCTGGTCGCCGCGCTGGGGGTCCTGCGAGGCAACTTCGAACTGTTCTGCATCGGCACCGCCATGGCGGGCTTCTATGGCGCCTGCGTGCAGAGCTACCGCTTCGCCGCCAGCGACGCCGTCGAGCCGCCGGAACGGCCGAAGGCGATCTCGCGCATCATGGTCGGCGGACTGGCGGCCGCGGTCATCGGGCCGCAGGTCGTCATCTGGACGCGCGACGCCTGGCCCGCGGCCCCGTTCGCGGGCAGCTTCCTCGGCCAGGCCGCACTGGCCCTGCTGGCGCTGCCGCTGCTGTGGCGGCTGCGCATGCCGCCCCCGCAGCGGGTGGCGGTCGAGAGCACGGCGCGGTCGCTGGCGGCGATCGCGCTCAGCCCGGTATTCGTGGTCGCGGCGGCGGCGGGCGTGGTGTCGTACGGCCTGATGGCCTTCATCATGACCGCCGCGCCGATGGCGATGATCGGCTGCGGCCATACGGTGGGCGAGGCCGCGCTGGGCATCCAGTGGCACGTGCTGGCGATGTTCGCGCCGAGCTTCTTCACCGGCCACCTGGTCACGCGCTTCGGCAAGATCACCATCACGGCGCTGGGGCTGGCGCTGATCGCCGCGGCCGGCCTGCTGGCGCTGGCCGGGCTGGAACTGCTGCACTTCTGGGGCTCGCTGGTCCTGCTGGGCCTGGGCTGGAACTTCGGTTTCATCGGCGCCACCGCGATGGTGACGCAGACCTACACCGCCGCGGAGCGGGCGAAGGTGCAGGCGCTCAACGACTTCCTGGTGTTCGGGACCGTGGCCGTGGCGTCGTTCGGCTCGGGCCGCCTGCTCAACACGGCGGGCTGGGAGACGATCAATCTGCTGATGCAGCCGCTGGTGGCGGTGGTGCTGGCGATGCTGGGCTGGCTCGCTTGGCGCGAGTACCGGGAGCGGGAAGCGCGCGCAGCCGCGTCGCGCGCCTGAGCGCGGCGCGCGACGCTAGTCGACATTCCATGCTTTTCTAAATTAGAAAATACTAATATAATTGCATGGAAGGACCGCGAGCGGTCGCCGGCTCCAGCCCGTACGCGGCTGGCCGGCCGTGCCGGGGCAGGACGGTCCGTCGACCAGCGAGGCCCGCAAGCATGGAACACGCATCTCCCCGCACCGCTCCCGCCGGCCGATCGCCGGCGCCGATCGACCGGCGGCGCACGCTCCTGAAGCTCGGGTTCGCCGGAACCGCGGGCGCCGCGCTCGGCCCCGGGCGGGCCGCCGCGGCGGAGAAGACCCGGACCGCCGCGCGGATCGTGATCGCGGGCGCGGGCGCAGCGGGCCTGGCGACGGCCTCGCGCCTGGCCGCTTCGCTCGAGGGCGCGAAGATCACGCTGATCGACGCGCGCCGCGAGCATCTCTACCAGCCGGGCTTCACGCTGGTCGGGGCCGGCATCAAGCCCGAGGGCTACGTGGTCTCGACCACCGCCGAGTACGTGCCCCCCGGCGTGGAACTGGTCCGGGAACGCGTGGCCGAGTTCGATCCGGAGGGGAACCGCGTGGTCACCGACGGCGGCAAGGCCCATGCCTACGACTTCCTCGTCGTCGCCACCGGCATGCAGCTGGAGTACGGCCTGATCGACGGCATGGACCCGGACCTGATCGGCAAGCACGGCATCGGCAGCCTCTACCACGGGCCGGCGGCGGCGCGGGCCACCTGGGAAGCGATGTCGGCGTTCGCGGACCGGGGCGGGCGCGGCGTGTTCCTGCGTCCCGCCACCGAGATGAAGTGCGCGGGCGCGCCGCTCAAGTACACCTTCGTCACCGAGGACTACCTGACCCGGCGCGGCCACCGCGGCAAGGCCGAGATCGTTTACAACTCGAACGGCAAGGCGCTGTTCAGCGTGCCCATCGTCTCGGAGAAGGTGCGGATGCTGTTCCAGCAGCGCGGCATCCGGGTGAACTACGAGCGCGTGCTGAAAGCCATCGATCCGGGCCGGCGGATCGCCACCTTCGCCACGCCGTCGGGCATCGAGGAGCAGGACTACGATTTCATCCACGTCATCCCGCCGATGCGCGCGCCGGAGCCGATCCGGAACAGCCCGCTGCCCTGGAGAACCGGGGCCTGGGCGGCGGAGGGCTGGATGGAGGTCGACCCGCACAGCCTGCGCCATCTCCGGTATCGCAACGTGTTCGGCGTCGGCGACATCGCGGGCGTGCCGAAGGGCAAGACCGCGGCGAGCGTGAAGTGGCAGGTGCCGGTCGCGGTCGATCACCTGGTCGCGGAGATCGGCGGCAAGGCTTCGGAGTCGCGCTACGACGGCTACACCTCGTGCCCGCTGATCACACGCCTGGGTCGCGCGATGCTGGTCGAGTTCGACTACCAGAACAACCTGGTGCCGTCGTTCCCGGGCGTGATCGCGCCGCTCGAGGAGCTCTGGGTGAGCTGGGTCATGAAGACCATGGCGCTCAAGCCCACCTACATCAGCATGTTGCGCGGCCGCGCCTGAGGAGACACTGCGATGAAGGAACTCGATCCGCTGATCCTGCTGGCGGTGTTCCAGGAAATGCTCGGTCCGCTGCTGTGGATCCTGCTCGCCGTGGGGGTGCTGGGGCTCGCGGCGTTCGCCGCGCTGCTGGCGCGCGAGCGCGGCGTGGTCTCGCGCCGCCTGGTGCGCTCGGAGGCGCTGGGGCTGGTCGGCGGCGCGCTCGCCCTGGTCCTGATGGCCGAGGTGTCGTCGTCCGGCTTCACCGATGCCGGCGGCCCGGCCGACTGGTTCCTGATCGCCCTGGTGTTCGGCGCCGGCCTGGTCGGCTCGACCCTGCTCGCGTACACGCTGGCCGGGTGGCGAGCGCTCCGGCGGCGCCGCAGCGGCGCGGCGGGCGAGGCCGCGGGATCCGCGCGCAGCGCCTGAGGGCCGCGCGCGGCGCGACGATTTGACTGAATCGGCGGCCTGCGGCCCAATGCGGGCCGAAGGGTGCCGAGGGCGCCCGGCTGGACCCGGGGGGCGCGATGGCCGGCAGGCTCGTCTTCACCGTCACACCGAACCCGGCGGTCGATGTGTCGACCACGACGCAGACGGTCACGCCGGAGCACAAGCTGCGTTGCGCGGACGTGCGGCGCGATCCCGGCGGCGGAGGCATCAACGTCGCCCGGGTGCTCGCGCGTCTGGGCATCCCGTGCCGCGCGATCTATCCGGCCGGGCCGATCCTCGGCCGGCTGCTCGAGCGCCTGCTCGAGATCGAGGGCGTCCCGGGCGCGGCGCTGCGCATCGCCGGCGAGACCCGCGAGAGCTTCACGGTCCTGGAGGGCGAGAGCGGGCGCGAGTACCGCTTCGTCCTGCCGGGGCCCCATCTCGACGCCGACGAGTGGCGGGCCTGCATCGACGCGGTGTCGAACGCCGGCGAAGCGCCCGACTGGGTCGTGGCCAGCGGCAGCCTGCCGCCCGGGGTGCCGGACGATTTCTTCGCCCGCGTGGCGAGCGCGGCCCGGGCACGCGGCGCGCGGGTGGCGCTGGACACTTCGGGGCCGGCATTGGCGACCGCACTCGAGGCAGGCGTCGACCTGGTGAAGCCCAACCTGCGCGAGCTGAGGGCCCTGACCGGCCGCGCGCTCGAGGACGAGGCGGACTGGATTGCAGCGGCCGAGGCGCTGCTCGAACGCGGCCGGGCCGCGATGGTGGCGTTGTCGCTGGGCCATCGCGGCGCCTTGCTGGTCGCGCCGGGCGTGCGCCTGCGCGCTCCCGCACTGCAGGTCGAGATCGCGAGCACCGTGGGAGCCGGCGACAGCTTCGTCGCCGCGCTGGTCTGGCGGCTGGCCTCGGGCGGCTCGCCCGAGGATGCGCTGCGGCATGCGGTGTCGGCGGGCGCCGCGGCGCTGCTCGCGCCGGGAACGCGGCTCGCGTTCCCGGACGACATCGAGCGCCTGGTGCGCCGGGTCGAGATCCGTGCGCTGCCCCCGCGTTGAGCGGGGCGCGCTGCGCCGTCCACGGGGCGGCCGGGGCTCAGAGCGTGAAGTCGCCGCTGGCCTCGGGCTGGAACAGCAGCTCGACGATGCGCAGCCGCTGCGTCTCGCCGGTCGGCGCGGTCCATTCGACGAGATCGCCGCGCCGGTGGCCGAGCAGGGCGGTGCCGATGGGCGAGAGCACCGACACGAATCCGGCGGCGGGGTCGGCATCCTCGGGGTAGCAGACCGCGAGCTTGCGCTCGCTGCCATCGCGCGGATTCTCGACGCGGATCTGGGTGTACATCGTGATCACATCCGCGGGCACCTGGCGCGGCGGCACGATGTCGGCATCGTCGAGCAAGGCGTGCAGCGGGCCGGCCGGCGCGCGCAGCGAGCGCTCGACCAGGCGATCGATGCGGACGTGGTCGAGTTCGGTCATCACGCGGGGAGCGAGTTCGGTACGGTTCATCGCGGTTCCTGTGCGTGCGCCGACGCGGGCGGCGCAAAGTGGCCCCTTCTGGGAGGCCCGGCGATCAGGAGGGGGCGGTGAAGGACGTGCGGAAGATCGCCGGGCTCAGCAATGGAAGGCCGGCGAACCGGCGCGGCCCGTGGCCGCGAGCAGGCATCCGGGCGGTGCGATGCGCGCGCGCGGGGACCCCGCGCCCGGCAGGGCGGCGGTGCGGCGGCTGGGAGGCATCGCATTCATGATCGGCATTCCAGGTCGCATGATAGCCCAGCGTCGTGCCGGAGCGCGATCAGGCAGAATGCGGACGCGGATCGAAGCTCCGATCCAAGCCCTGATCGAAGCCCGGACCTGATCGAAGCTCGGATGGAAACCTTCTTCAAGCCTGTTCTCACGCCGCCGCGTCCCGCGGCGTCGGTGCTGCTGCTGCGCGACGGCGAGCGCGGCCCCGAGGTGCTGATGCTGCGTCGCCACGGCAGCTCGGACGTGCTCGGGGGCGTCTACGTCTTTCCCGGCGGAAAACTTGACGAAACTGACCGCGACGACGCGCTGCTCGGCCGCGCCGGCGCTTCGCCCGACGCGCTGCAGGCGCGGCTCGGCGAGCCGGGGCTCGATGCCCGGGTCGCGGCGAGCTTCTTCGTGGCGGCCTGCCGCGAGACCTTCGAGGAGGCCGCGGTGCTGCTCGCGCGCGGCGCCGACGCCGGGCTCGCCGAGCGCGCGGGCCGCCGGGCCCGCGAGGGCGTCGTCTTCGGCGCGCTGCTGGCCGAGTTCAGCCTGGAACTGGCCACCG
>JBDHRX010000016.1:0-37328 GCA_039807785.1 Burkholderiaceae bacterium | reverse complement strand
ATCGCGCCGCGGCCGTCGCCGGGCCTATCGGCCCTTGAACTGCGGCTTGCGCTTGTCCTCGAAGGCCTGCAGGCCCTCGCGGATGTCCTCGCTGCGTCCGTAGCCCTCCCAGGCCACGACCTCGAGGCGCAGCGCGGTGTCGAGCGACTGCTCGAAGCCGTCGTCGATCAGCTGCTTGATCACGCGCAGGCCGAGCGGCGAGTTCTTCACGATCTGCGCGACCAGCGCGCACACCGTGTCCTCGAGCTTGTCGTCGGGCACCACCTCGTTGACCAGGCCCCAGCGGGCCAGGTCGGCCGCCGGGAACAGGTTCCCGGTGAACAGCAGCCGCTTCGCGAGCGCCATCGGGATCTTGCGCGGCAGGCGGATCGCGCCGCCGCCGCCGGGGATGATCCCGAAGTTGGCATGCCCGTCGCCGATCTTCGCCGACTCGGCGGCGATCACCATGTCGCAGGACAGCACCAGCTCGAGGCCGCCCGCCACCGTCACGCCATTGACCATCGCGATGGTCGGCCGCGGGAAGGTCTCCACGCGCCGGTACATCGCCTGGCACAGGTTCAGGTAGTCGCGGAACCGGTTCATGTCGCCGGAGCCGACCGTCTCCTTGAAGTACTTCAGGTCGCCGCCGGCGCAGAAGGCCTTGCCCTCGCCCCGGAACACCAGCGCGCGCACGTCCTCGCGGCCCGCCAGCTCCGAGACGATGCGATCGATCTCGCTGACCGCCTCGCGCGACAGCGCGTTCATCGCGTGCGGCCGGTTGATCGTCAGCCAGGCCGCGCCGTCGCGGAACTCGGTCCGGATCACGGATTCAGACATCCTCGCCCCCTCGCAGAATCAGAACACTTCGAACAGGCCGGCCGCGCCCATGCCGCCGCCGACGCACATCGTGACCACCGCGTACTTCGCGCCGCGGCGCTTGCCCTCGATCAGCGCGTGGCCGACCATGCGCGCGCCGCTCATGCCGTACGGGTGCCCGATCGCGATCGCGCCCCCGTCGACGTTCAGGCGCTCGTCGGGGATGCCCAGCACGTCGCGGCAGTACACCGACTGCACCGCGAACGCCTCGTTGAGCTCCCACAGGTCGATGTCGTCGACCTTCAGCTTGAAACGCTCGAGCAGCTTCGGCACCGCGGTCACCGGGCCGATGCCCATCTCCTCGGGACGGCAGCCGACCGCCACGAAGCCGCGGAACGCACCCATCGCCTGCAGGCCGCGGCGCTCGGCCTCGCGCGCCTCCATGACGATGCACGCCGACGAGCCGTCGGACAGCTGGGACGCGTTGCCCGCGGTGATGCAGGTGCCGCCCGGCAGCACCGGCCGCAGCGTGCGCAGGCCCTCGATCGTGGTGTCGGCGCGATTGCCCTCGTCACGCTCCAGCGTGACCGGCTCGAGCCGGGACTTCCCGGTCTCCTTGTCGACCACCTGCTTGAGCGTGGGCATCGGCACGATCTCCCGGTCGAACCGCCCCGCCTTCTGCGCCGCCGCGGTGCGCTGCTGGCTCTGGAGCGCGAAGGCGTCCTGGCTTTCTCGGCTCACCTTGTAGCGCTCGCCGACGATCTCGGCGGTCTGCAGCATCGAGAAATAGGTGCCCGGCCAGTGCATGTCGAGCCAGTCGCTCTTCTTGTTCCCGCTGTGGTGCTCGTCCTGGACCAGGCTGATGCACTCGAGGCCGCCCGCGGCCATGATCGGGACCTGGTCGACGATCACGCGCTGCGCGGCGATCGCGATCGCCTGCAGGCCCGACGCGCAGAGCCGGTTGACGGTCGTGCCGCCGACCTCGATCGGCAGGCCGGCGCGGATCGCGATCTGGCGCCCGATGTTGTAGCCGGTCGCGCCCTGCGGCATGCCGCAGCCCATGATCAGGTCCTCGACCTCGCCGGGCTCGATGCCGGCGCGCTCGATCGCGTGCCGCAACGAATGGCCGCCCAGCTCCGCGCCGTGCGTGGCGTTGAACGCCCCGCGATACGCCTTCCCGATCGGCGTGCGCGCCGTCGATACGATCACTGCTTCCCTCATCGTGTGCCTCCTTTCCGGCATCTCGTGGCAGCCTGCGGCGCTCCGCGCGCGAGGCGGGCGCTTCCCGCGCGCCCGAGACGGGCACGCGCGGCTTCGCTTGCTTCGGAACGACGATCTTTCCGCAGCGCGGGCCGGTTTTCAATCGACTTTTGCGGATGTCATCGTGAGATTTCCTCAGTATCCGGGCGCCGGGGCGCCCCCGCCCGGACGCCCGTCGACCCCGGCCCCCGCGCTGCGGCCGCTCCGCTCGCCGCGGTCGCTCCGCTACTTCTTCGCGGTCATCGCGGCGAGCAGCCGCTGCGCGGCGGCCCGGTGCGCCCCGGACGTCTGCGCGATCGCCTGCATGCTCGCGGTCATGTCCAGGGTGTCGGCCAGCGACGCCTCGTGACCGTAGCGCACCAGCCGCTTCGTCATGCGCGCGATCTCGGGCGGGTGGCGCGCGATGCGCGCGGCCACCGCGCGAGCCTCGTCCATCAGCTTGCCGGCGGGCACCGTCCGCGAGACGAGCCCGAAGCGCTCCGCGGTGCGCGCATCGATGAAGTCGGAGGTCAGCGTCATCTCCATCGCCCGCGACAACCCGACCACCCGCGGCAGGAACCAGGCCCCGCCGTCGCCCGGCAGCAGGCCGACGCGCAGGAACGACTCGGCGAACACCGCCGTCTCCGAGGCGATCCGGATGTCGCACATCAGCGCGATGTCGCAGCCGCCGCCGACCGCGTAGCCGTTCACCGCGGCGATCGTCGGCATCTCGAGCCCGTAGACCGCCTCGGGGATCTTCCTGACCTGGTTCCGGTTGATGTCCTGCGCCCAGAGCGGGTCGTCGGACGCGAAGATGCCCTCGCGCCGCGTCATGTCCTGCATGTGGCCGCCGGTCGAGAACGCGTCGCCGGCGCCGGTCACGATGAGGACGCGCAGGTCCTCGCGCGCGTTGGCCTCGTCGCAGCGCGCCTTCAGCGCATCCATCGTGTCCGCCGAGATGGCGTTCTTCGAACCGGGATCGTTCAGCGTCAGGACGCCGATGCCGTCGCTGACTTCCAGCAGCACCAGGTCGGGACGGGCGGGGGGATGGTCGCGCATGGGTTCGGGCACCGGAGTGGGATGGAGGGCGGCGGGGGTCGACGACGCAAGCCGATGGCGGCGATCGATGGCGGGGTTCGATGACGGAGACCGGGCGCGGGCGGTGCGGCCGTACGGCTCAGCCGGCCAGCACCAGCGAGGCGTCGGCGATGACCACGCCGGGCGCGCTCGAGGCGGGCCGCACCAGGACCGGATTCAGGTCGACTTCGGCCACCAGGTCGTGCACCGCGTCGAAGAACGTCGAGACGCGCGACAGCAGCGCCGCGAATGCGCGCAGGTCGGCCTTCGGCTTGCCACGCGCGCCGTCGATGACCGGGAACGCGCGATGGCTGCGGATCGCGGCCAGCGCATCGGCCTCGTCGAGCGGCGCCAGGCGGATCACCGGATCGCCGAACAGCTCGGCGTAGAGGCCACCCACGCCCAGCACGACGACCGGCCCGAACGTGGCGTCGCGCCGGCAGCCGATGAACCATTCGAGCAGCGCGTCGGTCACCATCTCCTCGACCAGCACCTGGCCGTCGCGCAGGTTCGCCGCCTGTGCCCGGCCGATGACGTCGCGCGTCGCGCGCGCGACGTCATCGGGCTCGATCCGCAACTGCACCAGTCCGTACTCCGACTTGTGCATGGCGGCGTCGGAGCAGAACTTCACCACCGACAGCCGCGACGGATCGCGGCCCGGCACCGGCAGCCCCGCGGCGGCCAGCGCCCGCTTGCTGTCGAGCTCGTCGACCTGGCGGCGGCCGGCGGCCCGCCATTGCGCGAGCATCGCGCGGACCTCGGCGGGAACGGTCGAGGCGACCGGGGAAATCGAGACGGAACTGGACATGGGTTCAGATGCTATCCGATCGATGCGTCCTGCCGCAGCGCGCAGAACGCGGTCACCACGCGCGCCGGATTGTCGTAGACCGGCACGCCCGCGTCGGCCAGGATCTGCAGCGACTCCGGCGTCTGCTGGACGCTGCCGGTCCAGCAGACCGCGACCGGCTTGCCCGAGCGTTCGAACAGGCGCACGATCGCCCGCGCGAAACGCGGGTCGGCGATGTAGGTGGAGATGACCGCCAGGCCCTCGACGTTCGCCGCGGCGCCGAAGATCTCCATCGACGACTCGAACAGGCCCTCCTGCGTCAGGACCGCGCCGGTGAGGTCGATCGGATTCCGCGTCGCGCCGAACGCCGGCATGATCGCGTCGAGGCGGCCGCGGGTCGCGGGATCGAACTCGGGCACCTCGAAGCCGCGCATCTCGAGCAGGTCGGTCAGCTCGACCGCGAGGCCGCCGGCCACCGAGAGCACGCCGATGCGCGGGCCGGCCAGCGGCCTGCCCGCGGACAGCGCGATCGCCGCATCCACCGCGGTGGCGCTGTCGCGCGCGCGGATGACGCCGACCTGCCGCAGCACGCCGGAGGTCACCGCATCGTCGCCGGCGATCGCGCCGGTGTGGCTGCCGACCGCCGCGACCCCGGCCGCGCTGCGGCCGCTCTTCACGATGACGATCGGCTTGGTCCGGGACACCTCGCGCGCGACCTCGGCGAAGCGGCGGCCGTCCTTGATCTGCTCCAGGTAGCAGAGGATCACCCGGGTGCGCGGATCGCGGCCGAGCAGCGCGATGTAGTCGGTGGCGTTGACCACGGTCTCGTTGCCCGAGCTGACGAAGCAGCTCAACCCGACGCCGCGCTGCATCAGGCGATTCGCCATGTAGCCGCCCATGGCGCCGGACTGGGAGACGATCGCCACCGCGCCCGGCACCATCTGGTTGTACATCGGGCTGAAGGTCATCTGCAGGCCCACGCCCGGCACCACCACGCCCTGGCAGTTCGGGCCGACCAGCGCGACGCCCGCGCCGTCGCAGTACTCGCGCAATCGGGCCTCGAGCCGCGCGCCTTCCGCGCCCACCTCGGAGAAGCCCGACGCGATGGCGACCGCCACGCGCATGCGCCCGGGCGGCACCGCCCGGATCGCCTCCAGCAGGCGCTCCGCCGGCACCGCGAACAGCACGATGTCCACCGGCTCGGGAATGTCCTCGAAGGCGCCGACCAGGGTCACCCGCTCCCCGGGCGCGCGGACCGAGGCGAGGTCCCGGCGCGAGCGGCACACGCCGTAGATCCGTCCGGCGAAGCCGTTCCGGGCGACATTGCCGAGGATCACGTTGCCGAGCTTGCCGGGATCGGCGGAGATCCCGACCACCGCGGCCGAGCGCGGTTCGAGCAGCGCGGCGAGCCAGGCGGGCCGTGGCCCGACGCCCTCGCGGGCAGGCGTCGTCCCCGTGCCCGATGCAAGCGCCCGCGCCGCGGGTCCCTCGAATCCCATCGTCGATCGTCTCCCGGATTGTGTCGTGCGATGCGCCGCGACCTCGCCGTCGCGAACGCCCCGCGAGGCCCCAAGTGTTCCGTGCCGCAGGACGTTGTTCAAGCCACTTTTCCGCCGTCCAGATTGACAAAACCTGAGGGTGCGCGACCGGCCGGACTGCTGAGAAAATTTCACGATCGGGCCCGCAAAAATCGGTTGAACGCGCGGGCCCGCGACGCAAAGATCATGGCCGCGGGAGGCCCGGGCCTTGCCCCGGGACCGCGACAGTTCGGCACTCAGAGGACAGCACCATGATCGTCCGGGACGCTTTCTATATCGGCGGGCGGTGGGCCCGGCCGCAATCGACGCAGACGATCGACGTCACCGACCCGAGCACGGGGCGGCTCTGGGCGCGCGTGCCCCGGGGCGGCGCGGCGGACGTGGAGGCCGCCGTCGCGGCGGCCGTCGGGGCCTTCGGGGCCTGGGCCCGGACCGCGCCCGCCGAGCGCGGCGCGGTCCTGGGGCGGATCGCGGCCGAGCTGGGCGCCCGGGCCGACCTGCTGGCCACCACGATCGCGTCCGAAGTCGGGATGCCCCTCAAGATGACGCGCCGCGTCCAGGTCGCCGGCCCGCTCGCCCACTGGGACACCTACGCGCGGCTGGCCCGCGACTTCCGCTTCGAGGCGCAGGTCGGCCACTCGCTGGTCATGCGCGAAGCGGCCGGCGTCGTGGCCGCGATCACGCCCTGGAACTTCCCGCTCAGCCAGATCACGCTCAAGGTCGCCGCGGCGATGGCCGCCGGATGCACGGTCGTGCTCAAGCCGTCCGAGGTCGCGCCAGTCAACGCGTTTCTCCTCGCCGAGGCGATCGACGCCGCGGGCGTTCCCCCGGGGGTGTTCAACCTGGTCACGGGCCTGGGCACCGAGGTCGGCGAACCGCTCGTGTCCCATCCCGGCGTCGATGTGATCTCGTTCACCGGCTCGACCCGGGTCGGGCGCCGCATCGGCGAGATCGCCGGACGCGGGATCCGCAAGTGCACGCTCGAGCTGGGCGGCAAGTCGGCATCGGTGGTGCTGGACGACGCCGATCTCGGCAAGGCGATCAAGAGCACGGTCGGGAACTGCTTCCTGAATTCCGGGCAGACGTGCTCGGCGCTCACCCGGCTGCTCGTGCCCCGGAACCGGCTCGAGGAATCGCTCGCCGTCGCGCGGGAATCGGCGGAGCGGTTCAAGCTGGGCCCGGCGCTCGAGGACGGCTCGATGCTGGGCCCGCTCGTCTCGGAGGCGCAGCGCCAGCGCGTCCGGGCCTGCATCGACCAGGCCGTCCGCGACGGGGCGACCCTGGTGTGCGGGGGCAGCGAGCCGCCGGCCGGCCGGCCCGAGGGATTCTTCGTTCGCCCCACCGTGCTCGCGACCGACGATCCGTTCGCGCCGATCGCCCAGGAAGAGATCTTCGGGCCGGTGCTGACCGTCCTGCCGCACGATGGCGACGACGATGCGGTCCGCATCGCCAACGTGACGCCCTACGGGCTGGCCGGAGCGGTCTGGGCCGGCACCGACGACCGGGCACTGGCCATCGCCCGGCGCATCCGCGCCGGACAGGTCGACGTCAACGGCGGCGGCTGGAACCCGGAGGCGCCGTTCGGCGGCTTCGGGCTCTCGGGGCTCGGTCGCGAGTGCGGCGTCTATGGACTCGAGGAGTACCTCGAGTACAAATCGGTTCAGCTTCGCCCGCCCGGATAGCCTTCGACGATCCAGTCGGCGAAATTGCGCAGCTTCGGAACCCGGCTCGCCCGGCTGGACCGGTATACGAGTTCCAGGCCGCGCGGATCGCGGTGAACGTGATCGAACAACCTCCGCAGGCGGCCCGACGCGATCTCCCCGTCGACGAAGGCGCCGATCCCGATGGCGATGCCGCCGCCGGACACGGCCGCGCTGTAGGCGTGAGTCAGGTTCTCGTAGGCCGCGATGCGCGGCCCGCCGGGCGGATCGATACCGGCCGACTCGAGCCAGCGCGGCCAGTCGTTCGGCCGCCTGACCGACTTGAGGAGCGGGTGCTCGAACAGATCGTCCAGCCGCGTGATGTCGCCATGGCGCGCCAGCAGGCTCGGCGCGCAGACGGGGAAGGTCTCGAAATCGACGATGCGGGTGCTGGTCAGCCCCTGCCTCTCGCCGCTGTCGGCGGCGCCGCCGAGGCGCACGATGCAATCGAAGGCATCGACGTCGGCCGACTCCGGCGGGACATCGGTATGCACCTCGATCTCGTATTCCGGATGCAGCGACCGGAACTTCGCCCAGCGCGGGATCAGCCAGTACACCGCGAAGGTGAGATGGCAGCAGACGCTCAGGACGTTCCGGGCGCGCCGTGGGAACAACTGCTCGGTCGCATCGGAGAGCTGACCGAGGCTCTGCGCGATGACCCTGGCATAGGCTTCGCCCTCCCGGGTCAGGCGCACCGTCCGGTGCGAGCGCGTGAAGAGCTCGACGCCGAGGTAGTCTTCGAGCGACTTGACCGACCGGCTGACCGCCCCCGAAGTGACATGCAGCTCCTCGGCCGCCTTGAGGAAGCTGCCATGCCGCGCCGCGACCTCGAACGTCCGGACCGCATTCAAGGGCGGAAGCCGGCGTTCGCTGAAACCCCGCCCGTAGCTCGACACGATCGCCACTCCCCGATGTCATACGCGGGCGATGCTCCCGTGCCCGCCGACGGCTGGAGCGGGCCCTGCCCGGCGCAGGTCCGGGGAAAAGCTAGCGCGCACCCCTGGAACCGGCCTTGACGCGCGTCAAACCGGCGGCACCGCACCAGCGCGCCATGCATGAATTCCAGTCACGCGAGGTCGCCGGAAAATCGGTTGAGGATTCCGCTCCGCGAACGCAAGAATGACACGATCCGGATCCGCGCCGCCGCTTTTCCCCTGTCCTCGACGCCGACGATCCGTCCGTTCAGATCAGACTCCGAGGTATGCGCGATGCAGCGATATGGCACCCACGTTTCTTCCGAGGAGGACAAGGCCATCCTGTCCGCGGTCCGGAACTACGTCGACAAGGCGGTCATGCCGCTCCGGATCGAGCTCGACGAAAGCTACGATGCCTTCCACCGCGCCTATGACGGGCTGGTCAAGATGGGGATCCAGAAGCGCGGCTTCTCCCAGAAGTACGGGGGACTGGGGATCCGGTCCGCGACGACCGTCTGCGCGCTCACCGAGGAGATCTCGCGCGGGGACAGCGGGCTTTCGCTGCATGCGCTGATCGTGCCCTGGGCGATGGCCGCGGCCATGGGGGCACAGAACAAGGTCGTCCTGGACCAGTTCGCGCCCCTGTTCTGCGGCGACGAACCGCGCTGCGCCTGCCTCGCCATCACCGAGCCGGCCGGGGGATGCAACGTCGAGGACGCGGCCGCCCACGGGCGCACGATCCGCACCACCGCCAGGCTCGATGGCGACGAGTGGGTGATCAACGGCGAGAAGATGTGGCCGAGCGGAGCGAGCATCGCGGACCTGTACTGCGTGGTCTGCACCACCGACATCGAGCAGGAAGAGAACGGCGTCGCGCTCATCTACGTGCCGAAGGACACGCCGGGCCTGACGTTCGGCAAGCCCGAAAGCAAGATGGGGATGCGGATCACCGACGTCAACGCCGCCATCTATTTCAACGACGTGCGCGTCCCGAGAAGCTACCGGGCGGGCGGCCCGGGGACGGACTGGAAGCTCTTCCGCAACAACCTGAGCTGGGGGCGCCTGACGAGCGCGCCGATGACGCTGGGGAATGCCCAGGCGGTCCTCGAGACCGTCATCGAGTACACCGGCACGCGGTTCTACGGCGGGAAGTCGGTTCGCAACCATTCGCTGCAGGCCGCCATGATCGCCGACATGGCGATCGCCATCGAATCGGCGCGCGCCCATTACCTGCATGTCGCGGCGATGTTCAACGACCGCGAACGCTTCGGAAGCCCCGGAGACGATTTCCTGCTCGGCAGGGCGAGCGCCGCGAAAGTCTTCGCCTGCGACGTGACCGAGATGGTGTGCAACAAGGCCATGGAGCTGATGGGCTCCTACGGGTACTCGCGCGAATATCATGTCGAGAAGTATCTCCGGGACAGCAAGGTGATCCAGTTGTGGCTGGGCGGGGGCCAGCTGGGGCGCCTGGACGTCGCCCAGAGTTACTATCCCTACGCCAAGCGCCACTGACGCGGCGCGGCTTCGGTCCCTCGCTGCCGCGACCGGGGTGACCTCGCCCTCGTTCGCGGCCGGAGCTCGGAGGATCGATTTCCATGTCCACGCCCAGACGGGTGCCGCATCTGGCGCACTGGGGCGCCTTCGACGCGATCGTCCAGGACGGCGTGCTGCTGCGCTGCGAGCCGTTCGAGGACGATCCGGACCCTTCGCCCCTCATCGACGGCATCGTTCCGGCCGTCTATTCACCCACCCGGATCCGCCGCCCCTGCGTGCGGCGCGGCTGGCTCGAGCGGCGCGAGCGCTCCGACGGATCGCAGCGGGGCCGCGACGAGTTCGTCGAGGTCGACTGGGACCTCGCGCTCGAGCTCGTGGCGCAGGAGATCCGGCGCGTGCGCGCGCAGCACGGCGCCGACGGCATCCTGGGCGGCTCGTACGGATGGTCGTCGGCGGGACGCCTCCATCATGCGCGCTCGCTGATCCGGCGCTTCCATTTCACCGGCGGCGGCTGCGTCGACCAGGTCGGCAACTACAGCTGGGGGACGGCGCAGTTCCTGCTGCCGCAGGTGATCGGCACGCATCATCCGCTCACCGGCGTGGTCACCGAATGGCCCAGCCTGGTCCGGAACACCCGGGTCCTCGTCGCCTTCGGCGGGCTGGCGCTGCGCAACAGCCAGATCACCTCGGGCGGCGCGGGGCAGCACATGCTGCGGCACTGGCTCGAGCAGCTCGCCGCCGGCGGCACGCAGGTCGTCAACGTGAGCCCGGCGCGCGGCGACTGCCCGGCGTTCCTGAACGCCGAATGGATCCCGATCCGGCCGAATACCGACGTGGCGTTCATGCTCGCGCTGGCGCACGAGGTCGTGCGCCGCGGCGCGCAGGACGAAGGCTTCCTCGCCAGCCATTGCACGGGCTGGCCGATCCTGCGCGCCTACCTCCTCGGCGAGAGCGACGGCGTCCCCAAGTCGGCGCGCTGGGCGCAGGAAATCACCGGCGTGCCGGCCGGCCGCATCGAGGACCTGGCGCGCCGCCTGTGCGGCGTGCGCAGCTACCTCACCGCGAGCTACTCGGTGCAGCGCGCGCATCGCGGCGAGCAGCCCTACTGGATGCTGATCGCGCTGGCCGCGATCCTCGGCCAGGTCGGCACCCCGGGCGGCGGGTTCGGCTTCGGGCACGGGTCGATGAACGGCGTGGGCAATCCGCGCATCCCGACGCCGGGACCGGAGATGCCGATGCCGCCCAACCCGGCGCGATCGTCGATCCCGGTGGCGCGCATCGCCGACATGCTGCTGCATCCGGGCGAGCCGTACCGGTTCCAGGGCGAGACCCGGACCTATCCCGACGTGCGCCTGGTCCACTGGGCCGGCGGCAACCCGTTCCATCACCACCAGCAGTTGAACCGCCTGGAACGGGCATGGGCGCGCCCCGAGACGATCGTGGTCCACGACATCTGGTGGACCCCGACCGCGAAGCGGGCCGATATCGTGCTGCCCGCGACCACCACGCTGGAGCGTAACGACATCGGCGGATCGTCGCGCGACCCATACGCCCTCGCGATGCACCAGGCGATCGCGCCGCTGCACCAGGCCCGGTGCGACCTGTCGGTGCTCACCGAGCTGTCGCAGCGGCTCGGCACGGCCGCCGCGTTCACCGAGGGCCGCTCGGAGCAGGCATGGCTGCGCCTCATCTATGACCGGTTCCGCGCCGCCCAGGGCGCGGCCGGCGCCGGCCTGCCCGACTTCGAGGCGTTCTGGACGCTCGGACGCATCGCGGTGCCCGCGCGCGGCGACACCGACTACGTGCTGCTCGGGGCATTCCGCGCCGACCCGGCGGCGCATCCGCTCGCGACGCCCAGCGGCCGCATCGAGCTGTTCAGCGAGGCGATCCGCGCCGCGGGCGAGGCCGGCATCAAGGGCCACCCGCAATGGATCGAGCCGGTCGAGTGGCTCGGCAGCCCGGACGCGCGCCGCCACCCGATCCATCTCGTGTCGGTGCAGCCGGCGAACCGGCTGCACAGCCAGCGCAACTTCACCCCCGACTCGCTGTCGTCGACGATCGACGGCGCGGAGCGCGTATTGCTCCACCCCGACGACGCGCGCGCCCGCGCGCTCGCGGACGGCACCCTGGTGCGGATCCGGAACGATCGCGGCGCCTGCCTGGCGGGGCTGACGATCAGCCCCGACGTGCTGCCCGGGGTCGCGATCATGGCGACCGGCGCATGGTTCTCGCCCGATGCATCGGGGCTCGACCGCGCCGGCGCCGCCAACACGCTCACGCTCGACATCGGCACCTCCGAATGGACGCAGGGGCCGAACGCGATGTCCTGCCTCGTCGAGATCGAAGCGGCCGATGCCGCGCGCGACGTTGACGCGAACGGCAATTGAGTTTTGGTCCGCGTTGGCGGAAAAAAAAACGTTTGTGACGGTCCGGCCGGGTCTGAATACTAAGACCTGTTCACCCTCCTAGCGTCCTCGCGCCGAGGCCCGCAGGGTGAGCGCGCAGACAGCGCGCACTCCGCGTTGCAAGAGCTCGCCGTGCGCGTCTCGTCGGAAGAATTCGTTTCCAACAATCGAGGAGGCTGGACTCATGGGAATCTCGAGACGATCGCTGTTGGGCCGCGCGCTGGGCGTCGCGGGCGGAACCTTGTGCGCGGGCGGCGCGCGGTTCGCGATGGCGCAGGGCGCCGACTCGTTCCCCAACAAGCCGATGCGGATCATCGTGCCGTTCTCGGTCGGCGGGCCGACGGACGTCGTGTGCCGCCTCATCGGCGGAGCGCTGGCGAGCGCATGGGGACAGAGCGTCGTCGTCGAGAACCGCACCGGCGCGGCCGGCGCCATCGGCGTCACCGCGGTGGCGAAGTCGGCGCCCGACGGCTACACCCTCGGGATGGTCGTTCCGGGCCACACCATCATGGGCGCGATGAGCGACAACGTGCCCTTCAACATCACGCGCGACTTCTCGCCGATCACGCTCGTGATGCGCAACCCGAAGATCATCGTCGCCAACCCCGAAGTCCCCGCATCGAACCTGAAGGAACTGATCGAGCTGGTCACGAAGGATCCGGTCAAGTACGGCGCCTACGGCACCTCGGGCGTGGGCTCGCGCGCGCACGTGGGGATGGCCCACGTCAACCAGCTGGCGAAGACCAATTTCGTCCACGTGCCGTACCCCGGCGGCGCCGCCGTGGTGTCGAACCTGGTCGGCGGCCAGTTGCCGGTGGCGGTGCTGGACCAGGGCACGGTGCTCGCGCAGATGAAGTCCGGCAAGATCAAGGTGATCGCCAGCACCGGGCTGAAGCGCTCGCCGCTGCTGCCGGACGTGCCCACCGTGTCGGAGATGTTCCCGGGCTTCGAGGCGACCGAGTGGTACGGCCTGGTGGCGCCGGCCGGCGTGCCCAGCGACATCGTCGACAAGATCTACCGCCAGGTGAAGCAGTGGATCGGAACGGACGAGGCCAAGGGCTTCGCGGCGCGATCCGGCACCGAGCTCGTGGGCAGCACGCCCGCCGAGCTGCGGCAGTTCATCGAGGCCGAGACCTCCCAGTTCGCCAAGCTCGTGCCGACGCTGAACATCGCCAAGTAGCCGCGCGGCGCAGCGAGCCGAGGAGACCATGGACTTCCTGACCGAAGAGCAGGTGCTCTGGCGCGATACCGTTTTCCGGGTGATGGAGAACGAGGTCGGCCGCGAGTACGTGCGCAAGTGCGACATCGAGCGGCAGTACCCCTACGAAGCCTACGAGAAGATCGCCGGCATGGGGTGGCTGCGCCTGCTGATCCCGGAGTCCCAGGGCGGCGACGGCGGGTCGATCTTCGACTACGCCCTGATGTGCGAAGGGCTCGCGCGCTACGGCTTCGATTTCGCCACCGCGTTCATGGTCTCCACGTTCACCGCCATGAACATCGTGAAGTACGGCAGCGACGCGCAGCGCGAGGCCTTCCTTCCGGGGTTCATGCGCGGCGACCTGCGCTTCTCGATCTCGATCTCCGAGCCGTCCGCCGGCTCGGACGCCTCGAACACCCGGACCCGCGCCGAGCGCGACGGCGACGCCTGGAAGATCACCGGCCAGAAGCTCTGGTGCTCGGGCGCATCGGCGAAGAACGCGGTCCTGGCCATGCTGGTGCGCACCGAGAGCGGCTCGCGCAAGCAGAGCGGCCTCAGCGTCCTGCTGGTCCCGAACGACACGCCCGGCCTCGACATCCGCCGCCTGCCGACGCTGGCGCGACGCGCCACCGGCACCACCGAGATCTTCGCCGACGGCGCGCGCGTGCCGGCCGCGAACGTCCTCGGCGAGCCCGGGATGGGCTGGAAGATCATCACCGACCACCTCGAGCTCGAGCGGATCGCGGTCTCCGCGGCCTACGTCGGCAACGCCCAGCAGGCCGTGGACGACGCGCTGCGGTACGCGCACGACCGCATGCAGTTCGACACTCGCCTGTTCGACTTCCAGGTGATCCGCCACATGCTGGCCGACATGCAGACCGCCGTCGACGCGGCGCGCCTGCTGGTCTATCGCGCGGCCGAGATGGCCACGCGCGAGCTCCCGTGCTCGCGCGAGGTGAGCATGGCCAAGCTGTTCGCCTCGGAGACGCTGCAGCAGGTCACCCGCCAGGGCATGCAGATCCTGGGCGGGCACGGCATGCTGCCCGAGGCCGACATGGAACGCTACTTCCGCGAAGGCATGCAGTCGACGATCGGCGGCGGCACCTCGCAGATCCAGCGGACCATCATCGCGAAGTCGATGCGTCGCTAGCCGCCGCGCCCGCCGTGCGTCCGCGGCCCCGAGGCATCCCGCGATGAGCGCCCAGGACCCGGTATCCGCGCTGCCGCCGCCCCGGCCGCGGCCCGCGGACGCTCCGGTCGCCCTCCAGGGGGTCCGGGTGCTCGACTTCTCGCGCCTGCTGGCCGGGCCTTTCGCCACCCTGCTGCTCGCCGACCTCGGCGCCGAGGTCATCAAGGTCGAGCACCCCGCGGGCGGCGACGACAGCCGTGCCCTGCTGCCGCCGTCGCTCGGCGGCGAGAGCGCCTGCCACGTCTGGGCCAACCGCAACAAGCGCAGCATCGCGCTCGACCTGCGCCTGCCGGCGGGCCGGGAGCTGGCGCGCGAGCTTGCCCGGCAGGCCGACGTAGTGGTCGAGAACTTCTCGACCGGAGTCATGGAACGGCTCGGGCTGTCCTACGCCGTGCTGTCGGCCGACAACCCGCGGCTGATCTACTGCAGCGTGTCGGCCTATGGACGAGCGGGCCGCTTCGCCGGGCGGCACGGCTACGACCCGATCGTCCAGGCCGACAGCGGCTTCCTCTCGCTGAACGGCTTCGCCGGCCAGGATCCGGTGCGCACGGGGCCGTCGATCGTCGACATCTCGACCGGCATGATGGCCTGCAACGCGGTCCTCGCCGCCCTGATCGCGCGCGCGCGGCACGGCCGCGGCCAGTTCGTCGAGGCGGCGCTGTTCGACAGCGCGGTGGCGCTGATCGGGCAGAACGCGATGAACCACCTGATGACCGGCGAGGAGCAGCATCGCTCGGGCAACGGATCGAACACCTATGCGCCGGCCGGGCTGTTCCGGACGCGCGACGGGCCGGTCTACCTCTCGTGCGCGAACGACCGGCTGTTCCAGCGCCTCGCCGCGGAGGTGCTGGGCAGCCCCGACCTGGCCGACGATCCGCGCTACCGCAGCAACGCGCAGCGCATGGCGCACCGCGACGCGCTGCACGAGCGGCTGGAGGCGCTGCTCGAACGCGAGCCGCGCGAGCTGTGGCTCGAGCGCGCGCAGGCCTGCGGAGTGCCGATGGGGCCGGTGCGCTCGATCGGCGAGGCCTTCGCCTCCGAGGAGATGCGGGACCGGGGGCTGCTGTCGCGCATCCCGCACCCGAGCGCCGGAGCGGTGCCCAACATCGCCGCGCCGTTCCGGCTGTCGGGCACGCCGGCGGTCGATCCGGTCGCGGCGCCGCTGCTGGGCCAGGACACCGAGGCGGTGCTGCGCGAGCTGCTCGGCTGCGACACGCCGCGGCTCGCGGCGCTGCGCGCCGCCGGCGTGTTCGGGCGAAGCGGCGAGTGACGCGCTTGCAGGCGGCGCCGGACCCGGCGCCGCCCGGGGTCAGGCCGCCGCGCGACCCGGGAGCGGGGCCGCGGACGCGCCGTGCCGGGGACTACTTGCGCTGGCGGAACTTGCGCAGCGCGGCGATCTGCGCGATCGCGGCGGCCAGCTCGGCCTGGGCCTTCGCGTAGTCGATCGTGCCGGTGCGGTTGGCGAGCGCTTCCTCGGCGGCGCGCTTGGCTTCCTCGGCCTTCGCCTCGTCGAGGTCGTGGCCGCGGATGGCCGTGTCGGCGAGCACGGTCACGCGGTTCGGCTGCACCTCGAGGATGCCGCCGGCCACGAACACGAACTCTTCCTCGGCCTGGCCGGCGATCTTGATGCGCACCGCACCCGGCTTGATGCGGGTGATCAGCGGCGTGTGCTGCGGGTAGATGCCCAGCTCGCCGGCCTCGCCGGGCAGCGCGACGAACTCGGCCTTGCCCTCGAAGATCGAGCGCTCGGCGCTGACCACGTCGACATGAATCGTATGCATCTCGTCTCCAACAGCCATCACCGCCCCGCCGGGCGCGGGGCTCGCGACAGCGGCCCGATTCCCTTCACGCCCCCGGCCTTCACTGCAGCGTCTTGGCCTTCTCGATCGCTTCCTCGATCGTGCCGACCATGTAGAACGCCTGCTCGGGCAGGTGGTCGCACTCGCCGTTGACGATCATCTGGAAGCCGCGGATGGTGTCCTTCAGCGCGACGATCTTGCCCGGCGAGCCGGTGAACACCTCGGCCACGTTGAACGGCTGCGACAGGAAGCGCTGGATCTTGCGCGCGCGCGCCACCGCCAGCTTGTCGTCGGGCGACAGCTCGTCCATGCCCAGGATGGCGATGATGTCGCGCAGCTCCTTGTAGCGCTGCAGCGTGGCCTGCACCTTGCGCGTGGTGTTGTAGTGCTCCTCGCCGATCACGTGCGGGTCGAGCTGGCGCGACGTGGAGTCGAGCGGGTCGACCGCCGGGTAGATGCCCAGCGCGGCGATGTCGCGCGACAGCACCACGGTGGCGTCGAGGTGGCCGAAGGTGGTGGCCGGCGACGGGTCGGTGAGGTCGTCGGCCGGCACGTACACGGCCTGGATCGACGTGATCGAGCCGGTCTTGGTCGACGTGATGCGCTCCTGCAGGCGGCCCATCTCCTCGGCCAGCGTGGGCTGGTAGCCCACCGCCGACGGCATCCGGCCGAGCAGCGCCGACACTTCGGTGCCGGCCAGCGTGTAACGGTAGATGTTGTCGATGAACAGCAGGATGTCGCGGCCCTCGTCGCGGAACTTCTCGGCCATGGTCAGGCCGGTGAGCGCCACGCGCAGGCGGTTGCCCGGGGGCTCGTTCATCTGGCCGAACACCATCGCGACCTTGTCGAGCACCTTCGACTCTTCCATCTCGTGGTAGAAGTCGTTGCCCTCGCGGGTGCGCTCGCCCACGCCGGCGAACACCGAGTAGCCGCCGTAGCTCTTGGCGATGTTGTTGATCAGCTCCATCATGTTGACGGTCTTGCCGACGCCGGCGCCGCCGAACAGGCCGATCTTGCCGCCCTTGGCGAACGGGCAGATCAGGTCGATCACCTTGATGCCGGTGGGCAGCAGCTCGACCGAGGGCTTGAGCTCCTCGAAGGTGGGCGCCTTCTGGTGGATCGCGCGGCGCTCCTCGGTGGCGATCGGGCCGGCCTCGTCGATCGGGCGGCCCAGCACGTCCATGATGCGCCCGAGCGTGGCGGTGCCGACCGGCACCGAGATCGGCGCGCCGGTGTTGCCCACCTTCATGCCGCGGCGCAGGCCGTCGGACGAGCCCAGCGCGATGGTGCGCACCACGCCGTCGCCGAGCTGCTGCTGCACCTCGAACGTGAGGCCCTTCTCGGCCAGGCTGGTGCCGGTGTCTTCGAGCACCAGCGCGTCGTAGATCCGCGGCATCGCCTCGCGCGGGAACTGGATGTCGACGACGGCGCCGATGCACTGAACGATTTGACCTTGTGCCATTGCTCGTATCCCTGTTTGCCTGATGTGTTCCGCTTCGCTGTACGGTTGCCGCCTAGACCGCCGCGGCGCCGCTGACGATCTCGGACAGTTCCTTGGTGATCGCCGCCTGGCGCGCCTTGTTGTACGACAGCTGGAGTTCGTCGATGACCTTCTTCGCGTTGTCGGAAGCGGACTTCATCGCGACCATGCGCGCGCTCTGCTCGCTGGCCATGTTCTCGGCCACCGCCTGGTACACCAGCGACTCGATGTAGCGCAGCAGCAGCTCGTCGAGCACGCTCTGCGCGTCGGGTTCGTAGAGGTAGTCCCACGAGTACTCGCGCGAGTCCTCCTGCAGCCGCTCGACCGACAGCGGCAGCAGCTGCTCGAGCACCGGCTCCTGCTTCATCGTGTTGATGAAGCGGGTATACGCGAGGTAGACCGCGTCGATCTCGCCCGCGGCGTACGCGTCGAGCTGGACCTTGACCGGGCCGATCAGCTTCTCGAGGTGCGGCGTGTCGCCGAGCTGCACCACGTGCGAGACGATCTGCGCGCCGACCCGCTGCAGGAAACCGAAGCCCTTGTTGCCGATCGCCGTGGTGCGCACCCCGATGCCCGCGCCCTCGAGCTCGCGCAGCTTGTTGGTGACCGCGCGCAGCACGTTGGTGTTCAGGCCGCCGCACAGGCCCTTGTCGGTGGTGACGACGATCACGCCGGCGTTCTTCACCGTCTCGCGCCCGACCAGGTACGGGTGGCGGTACTCGGGGTTCGCGTCGGCCAGGTGCGCGGCGATGTTGCGCACCTTGTCGGCGTACGGACGGGCCTGGCGCATCCGGTCCTGCGCCTTGCGCATCTTGGACGCGGCGACCATCTCCATCGCCTTGGTGATCTTGCGCGTGTTCTGCACGCTCTTGATCTTGGTGCGGATCTCTTTGCTGCCCGCCATATGTCGCTTTCCTGTTTAGCGTTCTAAAACGTGCGAAGGAACCGCAGCGACCTCGGGGCGCGCAGCAGGTTCATTCGTACGTTTCAGTAAGCGCCGGTCTTCTTGAAGTCTTTCAGCGCTTCGTGCAGCTGCGCCTCGATCTCCTTGCTGAACTTGGCGTCCCGGGCGATCGCGTCGACCAGCGCCGCGTACTTGGTCTTGACGAACTCGCGCAGCGCGCGCTCGGCGTCGAGCACCTTCGCGACCTCGATGTCGTCGAAGTAGCCGTTGTTCACGCCGAACAGCGTCAGCGCCATCTCCCAGACCTGCAGCGGCTGGTACTGCGGCTGCTTCATCAGCTCGGTGACCAGGCGGCCGCGCTCGAGCTGCTTGCGGGTGGCTTCGTCGAGGTCGGAGGCGAACTGCGCGAACGCGGCCAGCTCGCGGTACTGCGCGAGCGCCAGACGCACGCCGCCGCCCAGCTTCTTGATGATGTCGGTCTGCGCCGCGCCGCCCACGCGCGACACCGAGATGCCGGCGTTGATGGCGGGCCGGATGCCGGCGTTGAACAGGTCGGTTTCCAGGAAGATCTGGCCGTCGGTGATCGAGATCACGTTGGTCGGCACGAACGCGGACACGTCGCCGGCCTGCGTCTCGATGATCGGCAGCGCGGTGAGCGAGCCGGTGCGGCCCTTGACCCCGCCCTGGGTGAACTTCTCGACGTAGTCCTCGTTGACGCGCGCGGCGCGCTCGAGCAGGCGGCTGTGCAGGTAGAACACGTCGCCGGGGTAGGCTTCGCGGCCCGGCGGGCGGCGCAGCAGCAGCGAGATCTGGCGATACGCCCAGGCCTGCTTGGTGAGGTCGTCGTAGATGATCAGCGCGTCCTGCCCGCGGTCGCGGAAGTACTCGCCCATCGTGCAGCCCGAGTAGGCCGACAGGTACTGCATCGCAGCCGAGTCGGAGGCGGCCGCGGCGACGACGATGGTGTACTCCATCGCGCCGGTTTCCTGCAGCTTGCGCACCACGTTGGCGATCGTCGAGGCCTTCTGGCCGATCGCGACGTAGACGCAGATCAGGTCCTTGCCCTTCTGGTTGATGATCGTGTCGACGGCCACCGCGGTCTTGCCGGTCTGGCGGTCGCCGATGATCAGCTCGCGCTGGCCGCGGCCGATCGGCACCATCGCGTCGACCGACTTCAGGCCGGTCTGCACCGGCTGCGAGACCGACTTCCGGGCGATCACGCCGGGCGCGACCTTCTCGATGATGTCGGTCATCTTGGCGTTGATCGGGCCCTTGCCGTCGATCGGGCTGCCGAGCGCGTCGACGACGCGGCCGATCAGCTCGGGGCCGACCGGCACCTCGAGGATGCGGCCGGTGGCCTTGACCGTCATGCCCTCGGAGATGTGCTCGTACGAACCCAGCACCACCGCGCCGACCGAGTCGCGCTCGAGGTTCAGCGCCAGCCCGAAGGTGTCGCCGGGGAACTCGATCATCTCGCCCTGCATCACGTCGGACAGCCCGTGGATGCGGCAGATGCCGTCGGTGACGGTGACGACGGTGCCCTGGTTGCGGGTGTCGGCCGCGACGTTCAGGTTCTGGATCTTGCTCTTGAGCAGTTCGCTGATCTCAGCCGGATTCAGTTGCATGGGGTTCCCCGTGATTCCTTAAAGCTTCAACGCGCCGGCCATCTGGGCCAGCTTGCCGCGCACCGAGGCGTCGATGACCTCGTCGCCGATCCGCAGCGAGACGCCGCCGATGAGATCGGGATCGACGTGCACCGAGGCCTTGACCTGCCTGCCGTACTTCTGCTGCAGCGTCGCGACGATGTCCTGGATCTGGCGTTCGTCGAGCGGGTAGGCCGAGCTGATCTGCGCGTCGAGCACGCCCTCGTGCTCGTTGCGCAGCGCATCGAACAGGCCGGAGATCTCGGGCAGCACCGCGAGCCGCTCGTTCTCGGCCAGCACCTGGACGAAGCGCTTCTGCTCGGCGCCGAGCTGGCCGGCGGCATCGGCGACGACCGCGGCGACCTGGGCGTTCGACAGCCGCGGGTTGCCGAGCAGCTCGCGCGCCACGCTCGTGCCGGCCACGACGGCCAGCCGCGACAGCGCATCGGACCACGACGGCAGCGCCCGGCCCTCGAGCGCGATCTTGAATGCAGCCTCGGCGTACGGCCGGGCGATCGTCAGCGACTCGGCCATGGCCTTACTTCAGCTCGTTCTTCAGGTTCGCCAGCAAGTCGGCGTGCTTCGCGGCGTCGACTTCCTTGCGCAGGATGCGCTCGGCGCCGGCCACGGCGAGCTGGGCGACCTGGTCGCGCAGCGCCTCGCGTGCCTTCTGGGCGGCGAGCACGGCCTCGTCCTCGGCCGACTTGCGCGCCGCGGCGATGATCGCGGCGGCCTCGGTACGGGCCTTCTCGACGATGCCGGCCGCCTGCTTCTCGGCACCGGAACGCACCTCGGCCGCGCCGCTGCGCGCCTGCTGCAGTTCCTGCTCGACGCGGCGCTCGGCGGCGACGAGGTCGGCCTTGGCCTTGTCGGCGGCGGCGAGCCCGTCGGCGATGCGCTTCGCGCGCTCGTCGAGGGCACGGGTGATCGGCGGCCAGACGAACCGGGCCGTGAACCACCACAGCGCCAGGAAGACGATGATCTGGACGATGAGCGTCGCGTTGAGATTCACGACGACCCCCCTTCTATCTGAGTGAACACGTGACTGAAGTCCGCATGCCGCTGCGCGGCCGCGCGCGGATCGCCGCCGTTCAGCCCTGGAACGGGTTGGCGAACGCGAACATCATCGCGATGCCCACGCCGATCAGGAACGCCGCGTCGATCAGGCCGGCCAGCAGGAACATCTTGGTCTGCAGCTTGTCCATCAGCTCGGGCTGGCGCGCCGCACCCTCGATGTACTTGCCGCCCATCATGCCGATGCCGACGCAGGCGCCGAGGGCGCCCAGGCCGATGATCAAACCGCAGGCGATGGCGACGAGAGCAACGTTGGTCATTTGTCCGACTCCTGGTGAAAGTGCTCGAAGCGAGTTGTTGAAAACGGGTTGAAAGACGGCTCGATCAGTGATGCTCGAACGCCTGGCCGACGTAGACCAGCGCGAGCATCATGAAGATGAAGGCCTGCAGCGTGATGATCAGGATGTGGAAGATCGCCCACGCCAGGCCGGAGAGGAAGTGCAGCCCGAAGCCCCACCAGGTCACGGTGGCGCCGAGCAGCGCGATCAGCATGAACACCAGCTCGCCGGCGTACATGTTGCCGAACAGCCGCATGCCCAGCGAGACGGTCTTGGCCAGGTACTCGATGATCTGCATCAGCAGGTTGATCGGCCACAGCAGCCAGTGCGAGCCGAACGGCGCCGTGAACAGCTCGTGCGTGAAGCCGCCGCCGCCCTTGGTCTTGATGCCGTAGTAGATCGACGTGCCGAGCACGACGATCGCCAGCGACAGCGTGCCGTTGAGGTCGGCGGTCGGCACCGCGCGCATGTAGTGGATGCCGAGCATCTCGCCGAAGCGCGGGAACAGGTCGACCGGGATCAGGTCGATCGCGTTCATCAGGAAGATCCAGATGAACGAAGCCAGCGCGAGCGGCGCGACGTAGGTCAGGTCGCCCTTGACGATCGAGCGCGCCTGCTCGTGCACGAACTCGACCACCGACTCGATCGCGCCCACGAACCGGTTGGGCACGCCGGCGCTGACCAGGCGCGCGGCGCGGCGCATCAGCCAGGCGGTGAGCGCCGCGGTGACCACCGAATAGAAGACGGTGTCCCAGTTGACGATCGAGAAATCGATGATGTTCTTCTGGGCGGCGCCGGAAGAATTCAGGTGGGTCAGGTGGTGGACGATGTACTCGGAAGCGGTCGGAGCGCTGGAGCCGGCGGCCATGGATATCCCGATCGTGTCGCTGTTGCGGAGTTCGTGTCAGTACGTCTTCAGAGCGATTGCCCCTTCGCCGCAGGCAGGGACCGCACGAATGCCAGTGCAAACAGCGGCGCTTTCAGCGCGACGATCAGCCCGACCAGCAGCGGCAGCCACCGGATGTCCGGCACCGACTTCACGACCCAGGCCAGCAAGCCGACCGTGAGGCCGATCTTGGCGAACTCGCCCAGGAAGAAGACGACCGGATAGGACTCCGGCGTTCGCTTCCGGTGCAGCGCCAAGCGCAGCGCGAACAACGCATTCGGGACGATCGCCACGGCGCCGCCCAGCAACAGGAACCGGGCGCTCTCCCAGCCCGTCGTCGCCCCGGCAACGAGTGCCAGGACGGCGACGGCGGCGATCTGCAGTCCGACGGCGGCCAACATGTTTCGAGCGTATCGACGATGCCGTCAGCCCGCAATGGGCAAAGACGCCGGATTCTAGCGTCCGGTCAAGGGAGGGTCAAACTCACCGTTGCGGCGCAACATCGGCGCGGGGCGGCGCGGCCGTCCGGCGGCCCGCCGCGACCCCGGGCCGGCTCAATCGCCTGCGGGGATGCCCAGCCGCTCGAGCAGGCCCTGGAACTGCTCGTGACCCGAGAACGAGATCGCGAGCGTGCCCCGGCCCCGGGCGTCGGCGCGCAGCACGACCGGCGTGGCGAGCGCGTCGGCGATGCGCTCCTGGAGCCGCGCCAGGTCGGGATCGGGGCGCGGCGCGCGCGGACGCGGCGCGGTCGCGCCGGCGGCGGCCTGCTGCGCCAGCTTCTCGGTCTCGCGGACCGTCAGCCGGCGCTCGGCCACCCGGTGCGCGAGCATGATCTGCTCGGCGCCGTCCAGCGCCAGCAGGGCCCGCGCGTGGCCCATGTCGAGGTCTCCGGCCAGCAGCATGGTCTGCACCGGGCCGGCGAGGTTGAGCAGCCGCAGCAGGTTGGAGGTGGCGCTGCGCGAGCGCCCGATCGCCTCGGCCGCCCGCTCGTGCGAATAGCCGAACTCGTCGATCAGCCGCCGGATCGCCTGGGCCTGCTCGAGCGGGTTCAGGTCCTCGCGCTGGATGTTCTCGATCAGCGCCAGCGCCAGCGCCTGCTCGTCGGAGACCTCGCGGACCACGACCGGCACCTCGGCGAGCCCGGCCAGCCCGGCCGCGCGGAAGCGGCGCTCGCCGGCGATGATCTCCCAGCGACCGGGGCCGACCGGCCGCACCACCAGCGGCTGCATCACGCCGTGGGCGCGGATCGAGGCGGCGAGCTCGCGCAGCGAAGTCTCGTCCATCCGCGTGCGCGGCTGGTAGCGGCCGGGCTGCAGGTCGGCCAGCGGCAGCGCGGTCGTAGCCTCGCGCGCGCGCGGCGCGGGCTCGTCGCGGCTGCCCAGCAGCGCGTCGAGCCCGCGCCCGAGTCCTTTGGGTCGGGGTCTGCTCATCGGGATCGGTCGTCCTCGGAAGTCGGTCTTGGGGCGGCGCGACGCGCCGTATCGATCGCGCGCACGCGCTCGATCAGCTCGGCGCCGAACTCGAGATAGGCGCGGGCGCCCTTGGCCTGCGGGTCGAACACCAGGCCCGGCAACCCGTAGCTGGGCGCCTCGGCGAGCCGGATGTTGCGCGGAATGACGCTGCGGAACACCTTGTCGCCGAAGTGCTGCTCGAGCTGCGCCGAGACCTGCTGGGCCAGCGTCACGCGCGGATCGAACATCACGCGCAGCAGGCCGATGATCTGCAGGTCGGTGTTGAAGTTGGCATGCACTTTCTTGATCGTGTTGACCAGGTCGGACAGCCCCTCGAGCGCGAAGTACTCGCACTGCATCGGGATGATCACGCCGTGGGCGGCGCAGAAGCCGTTCAGCGTCAGCAGCGACAGCGAAGGCGGGCAGTCGATCAGGATGAAGTCGTACTGGTCGCCGACCAGCTTCAGCGCGTCCTTCAGCCGGGTCTCGCGCTCCTCGAAGTCGACCAGCTCGACCTCCGCGCCGGCGAGCTCGCGGTTGGCCGGCAGGACCGCATAGCGGCCGCCCTCGGACCACTGGGTCGCCTCGACCACGTCGGACAGGCCGATCAGCACCTGGTAGACCGAACGCTCGAGCGTGCGCTTGTCGATGCCGCTGCCCATGGTCGCGTTGCCCTGGGGATCGAGGTCGACCAGCAGCGTGCGCTGGCCGTGGCGCGCGAGCGCGGCGGCGAGGTTCACCGTCGTGGTGGTCTTGCCCACGCCGCCTTTCTGGTTGGCGATGACGAAGATCTTGGCCATGGGGGACTCGGGTTGGATCGGGCGGCGGGGTCGGTGGGTCGGGGCGGCGGGTCGGGCGCGCGACTAGGCCACTAGGACTCGGCGTGGGACCGGGGCTGCGGCCCCGGCCGGACCCGGCGCATCAGGACCAGGTGACGTTCCGCGTCGAGCTGCGGCACGCGCAGCGGCAGCAGCGCGGTCGCCGTCCAGCCCGGCGGCAACGCGGCGATCTCGGCTTCGGGCGCGACGCCCTTCATCGCCGCGACCAGGGTATCGGGCCCCGCGATCCGGTCGATCGCGGCCGCGAAATCGGCCAGCGAGGCGAAGGCGCGACAGACCACGAGGTCCGGTGCGCCGGCCCCGGTCTGCGGCAACTGCTCGACACGCAGCGCCGCCACGTCCAGATTGTCGAGCCCCAGCTCGAGCCGGCACTGCCGCAGGAACGCCGCCTTCTTGCCGACCGGCTCGACCAGCTGCACGGCGGCCTGCGGCCAGGCCAGCGCCAGCACGACGCCGGGCAGCCCGGCGCCGCTGCCGACGTCGAGGACGCGGCCGCAGGGCGCGCCCTGGCGCTGCGGCAAGCGCTGCCCGAGCGGACCGGCCACCGCAAGGCTGTCGAGCAGGTGCTGGCGCAGCATCGCCAGCGGATCGCGCACGGCGGTCAGGTTGTGGACGCCGTTCCACTTGAGCAGCAGCGCCAGATAGTCGAGTAGCCGGGACGCCAGTGCAGGATCGAGGCCCAGAACATCCAGACCGGACAGCAGGTGCTCACTCAAACGAGGCCGGTCGAAGGCCGTCGAGGGGCCGGCGGACCGGGGACGAGCGGCGGGCCGGGGACGGCCGGATCGCCGGGCGGGCGCCGCCGGATCAGGCCGCACGCCGCCCGCCGTCGCCGCCGGACGGCGCGAGGCCGCGCCGCTTCTTCAGGTAGACGAGCAGCAGCGAGATCGCCGCCGGCGTCACGCCGGAGACGCGCGCGGCCTGCCCCACCGTCTCGGGGCGCAGCTGCCCGAGGCGCTGGCGCACCTCGATCGACAGCCCGCGCACCTGCGCGTAGTCGAAATCGGCGGGGATCGGGAGCGCCTCGTTGTGTTCGTGGCGGGCGATCTCGGCCTGCTGGCGGGCGATGTAGCCGGCGTACTTCAGCTGGATCTCCACCTGCTCGCGCACCTGCGGGTCGTCGGGCGCCGGGCCGCCGAGCACGACGATGGCCGGATAGCCGATGTCGGGGCGCCGCAGCAGGTCGGCGAGCGAGTGCTCGCGCTCGATCGGTTGGCCGATCAGCGCGGTCGCGCGTTCCGGGGGCAATGTGCGCGGGTTGACCCAATTGGAGCGCAATCGCTGCAGTTCGTGCTCGATCGCGTCGCGTTTGCGAGAGAAGGCTTCCCAGCGCGTATCGTCCACGCAGCCGAGCTCGCGCCCTGCCGCGGTGAGCCGGAGGTCGGCGTTGTCTTCCCGCAGGCTCAGCCGGTACTCGGCGCGGCTGGTGAACATCCGGTAGGGCTCGGACACGCCCCGGGTCACCAGGTCGTCGACCAGAACGCCGAGGTAGGCCTCGTCGCGGCGCGGACACCAGGGTGCGCGGTCCTGCACCTGGAGCGCCGCGTTGATGCCGGCCAGCAGCCCCTGGGCGGCCGCCTCCTCGTAGCCGGTGGTGCCGTTGATCTGGCCGGCGAAGAACAGACCCGACAGCGCGCGCGTCTCGAGGGAGCGCTTCAGGGCGCGCGGATCGAAGTAGTCGTACTCGATCGCGTAGCCCGGGCGCAGGACATGCGCGCGCTCCAGCCCCGGGATGGAGTGGATCAGCGCCAGCTGGACGTCGAACGGCAGGCTGGTGGACACGCCGTTCGGGTAGAACTCGTGCGTCTCCAACCCTTCCGGCTCCAGGAAGATCTGGTGCGATGCCTTGTGGGCAAAGCGGTGGATCTTGTCCTCGATCGACGGACAATAGCGAGGACCCACTCCCGCGATGACCCCCGTATAGAGCGGGCTCCGATCCAGGCCCGCGCGGATGATCGCGTGCGTCTCCGGCTGTGTATGAGTGATCCAGCACGACAGCTGGCGCGGATGCTGCTCGGGCCGCCCGAGGAAGGAGAACACCGGCAGGGGGTCGAGGTCGCCGGGCTGTTCCTCGCAACGCGAGAAGTCGATGGTCCGGCCATCGATCCGCGGCGGCGTCCCGGTCTTCAGGCGCCCCTGGGGCAGCGCCAGCTCGCGCAGGCGCTGGGCCAGCGAGAGCGCCGGAGGGTCGCCGGCGCGCCCGGCGGCGTAGTGCGACAGGCCGACATGGATCAACCCGTTCAGGAACGTACCGGTGGTCAGGACCACCGCGCGCGCCCGGAACCGCAGGCCGATCTGCGTCACCGCGCCCACCACCCGGTCGCCCTCGAGGATCAGGTCGTCGACCGCCTGCTGGAACAGCCAGAGGTTCGGCTGATTCTCGAGCCGATGCCGGATCGCCTGGCGATAGCGGACGCGGTCGGCCTGGGCGCGCGTCGCGCGTACGGCGGGCCCCTTGCTCGAGTTCAGGATGCGGAACTGGATCCCCGCCTCGTCGGTGGCGGCCGCCATCGCCCCGCCCAGCGCATCGATCTCCTTGACCAGGTGTCCCTTGCCGATCCCGCCGATCGATGGATTGCAGGACATCTGGCCCAGCGTCTCGATGCTGTGGGTGAGCAACAGCGTGCGACTGCCCATCCGGGCGGCGGCCAGGGCCGCCTCGGTGCCCGCATGGCCGCCCCCGACGACGATGACGTCGAACTGCTGCGGGAACTCCATGCTGACGGCCATGGTCGGCGGATCCAGTCGGAAGCGGTGGCCGGCGTACCGGCGGCGCTGCAGCCTCGGCTCGGGGACGCCGGAGGTCTCACGGCGGCGGGCGGGACATGCATGTCACGGGGAGAGGGCGGATTATAGACCCCGGCTGGCCGGAACTGGAAGGGCGGGCCTGTTTCACGTGGAACATTCGGCCGGTGGCAGGGACAGCCGGAGCGCTTTGTCCTAGGATGCACGGATGGACGAGACTGCGCGCGAACTGCTCGAGGCCTATCCGGCGCTCGCGGGCGTCGGGCTCCCCCGGCTGGCCGACAGCGCCGCGCGCCTGGCGGTGATCGAGGTCGATGCGGGCGCCGAGCTGTTCTCGGAAGGCCAGGCCTGCCGGGGCTTCCCCTTCATCCTCGCCGGCCAGGTTCGCGTCGCCCGCGGGTCGCGGGACGGCCGGGAACTGGAGCTCTACCGGATCGGACCGGGGGAGATCTGCGTCGTTTCGACCGGCTGCCTGGTCGGCGAGACGCCGATGAGCGCCCATGGGCACACCTTGACTCCCGCTCGTCTGGCGCTGGTCGATCGCGACACCCTCCTCGCCTGGACCGATGCCCCGTCGTGGCGACTCTTCCTGTTCGGTCTGATGGCCGACCGGGTGGCCGAACTGGCGGGCCTGGTCGAGGCAGTCGCCTTCCAGCGACTGGACCAGCGGCTGGCTCGCGCCCTGCTCGGGCGCGGTCCCACGCTCGCCACGACCCATCAACGCCTGGCGGACGAGCTGGGTACCGCGCGCGAGATCGTGTCCCGGTTGCTGGGCCGTTTCGAAGGCCAGGGCCTGGTCCGGCTCGGTCGGGAACGAATCGAGGTCGCCGATCCGGCCGGCCTGCGACGGCTGGCCGACGGTCTGTAACCGCGGTCACAGACATCGGCGGCATCGACGCGCTTCAATGGTCGATGAACCCCACCGGGCGTGCGCGCCCATCGAACCGGAGAATGGAATGAAGTCGAACGTCGGAGGCCTGGACCGCATCGTGCGGATCATCGCCGGCCTGGTCCTGATCGGGCTCACCCTGAACCAGACCATCGGCGCCTGGGGCTGGATCGGCGTCGTCCCCCTGGCGACGGGCCTGTTCGGGACCTGCCCGCTCTACTCGCTGCTCGGCCTCAACACCTGCCCGGTCAGCCGGAAATCGAGCTGACCCGACGCGCCGGCCTGGAAGGGCTGGAGGCCCTGGGCGATCTGAGTGATCCGGGCGGGCGACCGGAGCGACCCGGGCTCTCGCCGGACCACGACCCGGGGGCCGGCGCCCCGCAAGGCTTCCGGCGCGGGCATCGAGGTACGGCAGTGCGCGCCGGACACCCGACGCGTCCGATGTTCCACGTGAAACATCCCGACGCTCAGGCGGCGTCGGCCAGCATCTTGCGGACCCGCTCGGCGATCGCCAGGCAGCTGGTCAGGCCGGGGGACTCGATCCCGAACAGGTTCACAAGCCCCGGCACCCCATGGAACGCCGGGCCATCGATCCGGAAGTCGACCGCCGGCGAATCGCGGCCGACCAGTTTCGGGCGCACTCCCGCATAGGCCGCCTGGAGCGCCCCCTCGGGCAACGCCGGCCAATAGGTCCGGATCTCGGCGTAGAAGCGGTCTCCCCGCCGGGGGTCGACCTCGTAGTCGATCTCGTCGACCCACTCGACATCGGGGCCGAAGCGCCCCTGGCCGCCCAGGTCGAGGGTCAGGTGCACCCCCAGGCCGGCCTCGTTCGGGATCGGATAGATCAGCCGCGAGAACGGGCAGCGGCCGGTCAGCGAGAAGTAGTTGCCCTTGGCGAGATGCAGCGGCGGCACCCGGTCGGGTGCGAGCCCCTCGATCCGTCCGGCCACCGCCTGGGCGCCCAGGCCGGCGGCGTTCACCAGCTCGGTGCAACGCAATTGCATCGACCCGGCCTCGCCGGCCACCTCGAGCTCGAAGCCCCCGGCGCCGACCTGGCCGCGGGAGAACCCGCTGACCAGCGCCAGCATGGCGCCATGGTCCTCGGCCTCGCCGAGCAAGGCGAGCATCAGCCCATGGCTGTCGACGATGCCGGTGTCGGGGGAAAGCAGCGCGTGCCGGCACTGCAGCGCCGGTTCGAGGGCGCGCGCGCCGGCGCCGTCGAGCGCCTGCAACGTGTCGACCCCCGCCGCCCGGGCGCGCCGCTCGATCTGCTCCAGCCCCGCCCGCTCGGCGTCGCTGGCCGCCACGATCAGTTTCCCGCACAGCCGGTGCGCGACTCCGTGCGAGCGGCAGAACGCCACCAGCTGCCGCCGCCCCTCGACGCACAGCCGGGCCTTGAGCGAGTCGGGGCCATAGTAGAGGCCCGCATGCAGCACCTCGCTGTTGCGCGCGCTGGTCACGGTCCCGAAGGCGCGCTCCGACTCCAGCACCACCACCTCGCGACCCGAGAGCGCCAGCTCGCGCGCAACCGCCAGGCCGACCACTCCGGCGCCGACGACGACTGTCTGAACCTGTTCCATGGCGCGGCTCAACCCTGTCTGCGATCGGCCAGGATCATCCCGGCCGCCTTCTCGGCGATCATCAGCGTCGGCGAGTTCGTGTTGCCGGAGGTGATCGTGGGCATGATCGACGCATCGACGACGCGCAGCCCCGGCACCCGATGGCAGCGCAGGCGGGCGTCGACCACCGCCATCGGGTCTCCGGCCGGACCCATCCGGCAGGTCCCGACCGGATGGAAGATGGTGGTGCCGATCTCGCCGGCGGCGCGCGCCAGCTCGGCCTCGGTGCGGCAGTCCGGCCCCGGCTTGATCTCCTCGGGCGCGAAGCGGCGCAGCGCCGGCGCGGCCACGATTCGCCGCGTCAGGGCCAGGGCCCGCGCGGCCACCTGCCGGTCATGCTCGGTGGACAGGTAGTTGGGCGCGATGCGCGGCGCCGCGAACGGATCCGGCGACTCGATGCGGACCTCGCCGCGCGAGGACGGCCGCAGGTGGCAGACCGAGGCCGTGAAGGCCGGGAAGCGATGCAGCGGCTCGCCGAAGCGGTCCAGCGACAGCGGCTGGACGTGGTACTCGAGATCGGGACTCGGCTCCGCCTCGCTGGAGCGCGCGAAGGCGCCCAGCTGGCTGGGCGACATCGACATCGGCCCGCTGCGGAACAGCAGGTACTGCAGCCCGATGCCGGCCCGTCCCAGCAGGCTCCCGGCCTGCTGGTTCAGGGTCCGGACATCCTTGACCCGGTAGATCGTCCGCAGTTGCAGGTGGTCCTGGAGGTTGGCGCCGACTCCGGGCAGCTCGGTGACGGGCCGCACGCCGGCAGCCTGCAGCGCCGCGCCCGGCCCGATCCCGGCGCACTGGAGGATCTGCGGAGACCCGATGGCCCCGGCGGCGAGCACCACTTCACCATCACATCGTGTGCGCTTACTCTCGCCCTGAGGCCCATCGATCCGATATTCGACCCCCTCGACCCGGCCGGATCCATCATCGCGCCGCAGCAGGCCGATCACCTGAGCGTGAGCAACCACTTTCAGGTTCGGGCGCCCCAGCGCGGGCCGCAGGAAGGCCTTCGAAGCGTTCCACCGGACGCCGCGCCGCTGGTTCACCTCGAAGTAGCCGCAGCCGAAGTTGTCGCCCCGGTTGAAGTCGGTGGTCTGGGGGATGCCCGCCTGGGCGGCGGCTTCCCGGAACGCATCGAGGATCTCCCAGGTGACCCGCGCGCGCTCCACGCGCCACTCGCCGCCGCGCCCGTGCAGCGGATCGCTGCCGCCCGCGTCCAGCGCGTGATGGTCCTCGTGTCGCAGGAAATCCGGCAGGACGTCGTCCCAGCCCCAACCCGGATTCCCGTCCGCGGCCCAGCGATCGTAGTCGCCGCGCTGGCCGCGCATGTAGATCATCCCGTTGATCGACGACGAGCCGCCGAACACCTTGCCGCGCGGATAGCCGATCGACCGGCCGCCGAGCCCGGGCTCCTCGGCCGTCCGGAACAGCCAGTCGGTGCGCGGATTCCCGATGCAGTACAGGTAGCCGACCGGGATGTGGATCCACAGGTAGCGGTCCTCGCCGCCGGCCTCGAGCAGCAGCACCCGGCACGACGGGTCGGCCGACAGCCGGTTGGCGAGCAGGCACCCCGCGGTGCCCGCGCCGACGACGATGTAGTCGAAGCGCTCCTCGTTCACGCCCTGCCCTCGCTGCCTGGTGCTGCCTCCCGGCATCGCGGCCGGGCCCCGGCTGCCGGCCTCGCCGCCGGCGGCCGCCGTCAATCCATCATGATGACCTGCCGGATCGATTCGCCGCGGGCGAGCCGGTCCAGCGCGGGGTTGATCTCGTCGAGCCGGATCCGCTCCGACAGCAGCCGGTCCACCGGCAGGGCGCCGCTGCGGTACATCGCGATGAAGCGCGGAATGTCGCGCGACGGCACGCACGACCCCACGTAGCTGCCCTTGATCGTGCGCTCCTCGGCGATCAGCGACACCGCCTGCAGCGGCCACTGCGCGGCCGGATTCGGCAGGCCGGCGGTCACGGTGGTGCCGCCGCGCGCGGTGATGCGGTACGCGAGCTCGAGCGCGTTCACGCTGCCCGCCATCTCGAACGCGTAGTCGACGCCGCCGCCGGTCGCCGCCTTCACCCGCGCGACCACGTCCGGGTCGGCGGCGCTGAAGCACTGCGTGGCCCCGAGCTCGCGCGCCAGGGCGAGCTTCGACTCGAGCATGTCCACGGCCACGATCTCGCGCGCCCCGATCGCCCGGGCGGCCAGCAGCGACGAGAAGCCGACCCCGCCGAGGCCGACCACGGCGATCCGCGACCCGGCCTCGGCGCGCGCGGTGTTCACGACCGCCCCGGCGCCGGTGAGCACGGCGCAGCCGAACAGCGCCGCCTCGTCCCAGGGGAGGGTCGGGTCGATCCGCACGGCCGAACGGCGCGAGACGGTGGCGTATTCGGCAAAGGCCGCGCAGCCCAGGTGATGGTGCAGCGGGCCGCCGCCGGCGCCGTCGATACCCGGTCCGGCCAGCGCGCGCAGCCGCTTGTAGCCGCCCAGCAGCGAGCCGGACGCGTTCGAGGCGCCGCCGGGCTCGCACAGCGCCGGCCGGCCGACCGCGCAGCTCGGGCAACTGCCGCAGTTCGGCCGGAAGATCAGCACCACGTGGTCGCCGGGCGCGAGATCGTCGACCCCCTCGCCCAGCGCCACGACCTCGCCCGCCGCCTCGTGGCCGATCACGATCGGCATCGGCCAGGGACGGTCGCCGTTGATCGCCGAGAGATCGGAGTGGCACAGGCCGGCCGCCCGCACCCGCACCAGGATCTCGTCGCGCCCGGGCGGATCGAGCGCCACCTGCTCGACCGACAGCGGCCGGCTCTGCGCGTAGGGCGCCGGCAGGCCGGTCCGGCGCAGCACCGCGGCACGCATCGTGCGACCCATCGAACGCCCTCCTCGCGGACTCGCGCGACCCCGGCGGGTCAGAGCCCGGCGAGGCACACGTACTTCACTTCCAGGTACTCGTCGATACCGTACTTCGAGCCCTCGCGGCCCAGCCCCGACTGCTTGACGCCGCCGAACGGCGCCTCGGTGGTGGAGATCAGGCCGGTGTTCACCCCGATCATGCCCGATTCGATCCCCTCCGCGGCGCGGAAGATGCGGCCCAGGTCGCGCGAGTAGAAATAGGCGGCCAGGCCGAACTCGGTGTCGTTGGCCATCGCGATCGCCTCCTCCTCGGTGCGGAAGCGGAACAGCGGCGCCACCGGGCCGAAGGTCTCCTCGCGGGCGACGCGCATCTGCGCCGTGACGCCGGTGAGGATCGTCGGCTCGAAGAACAGGCCACCGCGCGCGTGGCGCTTGCCGCCCAGCGCCAGCCGGGCACCCTTGGCCAGCGCGTCGGCCACGTGGGCCTCGACCTTCTCGAGCGCGGCCGGCTCGATCAGCGGCCCCACCGTCACGCCCTCGTCGGTGCCGGCGCCGACCTTGAACTGGGCCACGCGCGCCGCGAGCTTGCCCGCGAACGCGTCGTAGACGCCGTCCTGCACGTACAGCCGGTTCGCGCAGACGCAGGTCTGGCCCGCGTTGCGGTACTTGGACGCGATCGCGCCCTCGACCGCGGCATCGAGGTCGGCGTCGTCGAAGACGATGAACGGCGCGTTGCCGCCCAGCTCGAGCGACAGCTTCTTGACCGTGTCGGCGCACTGGCGCAGCAGGATGCGGCCGACCTCGGTCGACCCGGTGAACGACACCTTGCGCACCGCCGGATGGGTGCACAGCTCGAGCCCGATCTCGGGCGACTTGTCGCCGGCGCCGACGATCACGTTGAACACGCCGGGCGGAAAGCCCGCGTCCTCGGCCAGCGCGGCCAGCGCGAGCGCCGACAGCGGCGTCGCCTCGGCCGGCTTGGCGACCACCGTGCATCCCGCGGCGAACGCCGGCGCGACCTTGCGGGTGATCATCGCGATCGGGAAGTTCCACGGCGTGATCGCCGCGCACACGCCGATCCCCTGCTTGATCGCCAGCAGGCGCCGGTCGGCGGCGATGGTGGGGATCACGTCGCCGTAGACGCGCCGGCCCTCCTCGGCGAACCACTCGACGAACGACGCGCCGTAGGCGACCTCGCCACGCGACTCGGCCAGCGGCTTGCCCTGCTCCAAGGTCATCAGCAGCGCCAGGTCCTCGGTGTGCAGCAGGATCAGGTCGTACCACTTGCGCAGGATCGCGCCGCGCTCCTTCGCCGTCTTCGCCCGCCATGCCGGCAGCGCCCGCTCCGCGGCCTCGATCGCGCGCCGGGTCTCGGCCGCGCCCATGTCGGTCACCTCGGCCAGCGTCTCGCCGGTGGCCGGGTTCGTCACCGCGAAGCGGCCGCCGCCGTCGGCCTCGACCCACTTGCCGTCGATGTAGCCCTTGCGCCGGATCAATCGCGTGTCCTTCAGTTGCAACGTCATCACGTTCTCCTGGTACCCCTGATACGAATCTCCCGGAACGGCGCCCCGGGCCGGGCGGCCCGGCTCAGGCCGCGTCGCCGGCGAGCTTCAGCCCCAGCACGCCCAGCACGATCAGCGCGATGCAGCCGATCCGGACCAGGCTCGCCGACTCGCCGAGCAGCACGATGCCCAGCAGGGCGGTGCCGGCCGCGCCGATGCCGGTCCAGACCGCGTAGGCGGTGCCGGCCGGCAGCTCGCGCATCGCCAGCGCGAGCAGCCAGAAGCTGATCGCCGCGCCGATCACCACCACCACCGACGGCCAGAGCCGGGAGAACCCGTCGCTGTACTTCAATCCCAGCGCCCAGACGATCTCGAACAGCCCCGCCACCCACAACGCGATCCACGCCTGCGCCGTCGTCAGTTTCATCGGATCCTCGCCGGGCTCACTTCATCGTCGGCATCACGAACTCGGCGCCCGCGCGCACGCCCGCCGGCCAGCGCTGCGTCACTGCCTTCAGCCGGGTGTAGAACCGCACGCCCTCGGGCCCGTGCATGTGATGATCGCCGAACAGCGAAGCCTTCCAGCCGCCGAACGAATGGAACGCCATCGGCACCGGAATCGGCACGTTCACGCCGACCATCCCGACCTGGACGCGGCTGGCGAACTCGCGCGCCGCGTCGCCGTCGCGCGTGAAGATCGCGCAGCCGTTGCCGTACTCGTGCTCGTTCACCAGCCGCAGCGCGGTCTCGAAGGAATCGGCGCGAACGATCGACAGCACCGGGCCGAAGATCTCCTCGCGGTAGATCCGCATGCCGGGCCTCACGTCGTCGAACAGGCTGCCGCCCAGGAAGAAGCCCTGCTCGTGACCCGCGACCTTCAGGCCGCGACCGTCGACCACCAGCCTGGCGCCCTCGGCGACGCCGGCGTCGACGTAGCCGCGCACCTTCTCGAGATGCGCCGGCGTGACCAGCGGCCCCATCTCGGCCGCGGCGTCCGTGCCCGGCGCGACGCGGATCTTCGGCACCCGCTCGGCCAGCCGGGCGACCAGCCGGTCGGCGATGTCGCCGACCGCGACCGCGACCGAGATCGCCATGCATCGCTCGCCCGCCGAGCCGTAGGCGGCGCCGATCAGCGCGTCGACCGCCTGGTCGAGGTCGGCATCGGGCATCACCACCATGTGGTTCTTCGCGCCCCCGAGCGCCTGCACGCGCTTGCCCCGGCGCGATGCGGCCTCGTGGATGGCCTGCGCGATCGGCGTCGAGCCGACGAAGCTCACCGCCGCCACCGACGGATGCGCGAGCAGCGCGTCGACCGCGACCTTGTCGCCCTGCACCACGTTGAACGCGCCGTCGGGCAGCCCGGCCTCGCGCAGCAGCCGCGCCATCAGCAGCGCGGCCGACGGATCGCGCTCCGACGGCTTGAGCACGAAGCTGTTGCCGCAGGCGAGCGCCACCGGGAACATCCACATCGGAACCATCGCCGGGAAGTTGAACGGGGTGATCCCCACGCACACGCCCAGCGGCTGGCGCACCGAGTACATGTCGACGCCGGTGCCGACCTGCTCGCTGAACTCGCCCTTGAGCAATTGCGGGATGCCGCAGGCGAACTCCACCACCTCGAGCCCGCGCGTCACCTCGCCCAGCGCGTCGCTGAAGACCTTGCCGTGCTCGGCGACGATGCTCGCGGCGAGCTCGTCGGCGTGCTGCTCGGCCAGCTCGCGGAAGCGGAACAGCACGCGGGCGCGCCGCAGCGGCGGCGTCGCCGCCCAACCCGGGAACGCCGCGGCCGCGCTGCGCACTGCGGCCTCGACCTCGTCGGCCGAGGCCAGGGCCACCCGGCCCGAGACCGCTCCGGTGGCCGGATCGTAGACCGGCGCGTGCCGGCCGCCGGGCACCGGCGGCGCCACCTGGCCGCCGATCCAGTGACCGATGCCTGCCGGCTCCGCCGTGGCCGACGAGGCGCCGGCACCGGCCGTCGGGGTTGGATCGAAACTGCCCACTTGCGCCTCCCGCATATCCGGCGGAGAATCAGACTGTTCAGCCCGCCGAACGAATGTTCAACATCAGGAACACGAGTGTAGCCCGCGACGCCGCGATGTCAACCCGCCCTTCGCCAGGAACGAAATCCGGCGACGCCCGTGCCGGCGACGCCCGCGCTGGCGACGCCGCCGCCATCGCTGCCGCGCCGCCGCCGGTGCCGGCGGTCGAGCGCGCGGTGCGGCTCCTCGATCATCTCGCCGGCCTGCGCAGGCCGCAACCGCTGGCCGAGCTGTCCAAGGCGCTGGCGATGCCCAAGAGCAGCCTGCACGGCCTGCTGCACACAATGCTGACGCTCGGGCTGGCCACTCGCAGCGAGCGCGGCGAGTACGCCCTGGGCGCCCGGCCGCTGCAGTGGGCCGAAGCCTTCGGCCGGCAGTCGGGCGTGGTCGACGCCTTCGATGCGGTGGCCGCGGCGCTGCCCGCGCTGCACGAGGAAACGATCATGCTCGCCGTCCTCGACGGCACGCAGGTCCTCTATCTCGCCTGCCGCCCCGGCACGCGCGCGCTGGCGGTGAACTTCCGGGTGGGCGGCCGGTTCCCGGCCAGCTGCACCTCGTCCGGCAAGGCGCTGCTCGCGACGCGCCCGCCCGCGCGCGTGCGCGAGCTGCTCGACGGACCGCCGCTGCCGCGGCTCACGCGTCACGGCATCGGCACGGTCGATGCGCTGCTGCGCCAGCTCGAGCGGGTGCGCGCGCAGGGCTACGCCGTGGATGACGAGGAAACCGCCGAGGGCATGCAGTGCTTCGGCGTGCCGGTATTCGCCGCCGGCCGCGACGAAGCGGTCGCGGCCGTGGCCGTGAGCCTGATCAAGGCCTCCACCAGCGCCCGGCGCCGCGCCGAAGTCGTGGCCGCGATCCGCGAGCTCGCGGCCGGCATCTCGCACCGCCTGGGCGCCTGAAGCGTACCGAGGAGCCACCCCATGGCCGATACCCGCCCGCCCTCCGTCGACCCGCAGCCCGGCCATCGCGCCGGCGGCGCCGGCCCCGGCCCTGGCGGCCCTGGCGGCC
>JBDHRX010000141.1:0-7034 GCA_039807785.1 Burkholderiaceae bacterium | reverse complement strand
GCTCGCGGGCCGCCTGCAGCCGCCGGTGCGGGCCGCCTTCGAGCGGCTGCTCGCCGCGCTGCGCGCCGCCCGGGCCGAGGTCGAAGCGGTCGCCACGCCGTCGCTTCCGCTCGCCTGGCAGTGCTACACCCCGATCGTGCGCGCCGAAGCCGCGTGGGTGCATCGCGCGGCGCTCGCGGCCGGCGCGCCGGGGTTCTCCGCGCAGGTGCTGCCGGCGCTGGAGGCCGGTCGCGCGCTCGCCGCCTCCGACTATCTCGACGCGCTGGCCGTCCGCGAGCGGGTGCGCGCCGAGCTCGACGCGCTGCTCGCCGGCGTCGATGCGCTGGTGCTGCCCACCAGCGCCGTGCTGCCGCCGCTGCGCGGCCAGGACGAGATCGAGGTCGAGGGCGGGCGCACGACGGTCCGCGAGGCGGTCCTGGGGCAGACGCTGGCGTTCTCGCTGTGCGGGCTGCCCGCGCTCAGCATCCCGGCGGGCCTGGTGGAGGGGCTGCCGATGGGGCTGCAACTGGTCGGGCGCCGCGACGCCGATGCCGCGCTGCTGGCGCTCGGGCGCCGGATCGAGGCCGTAGTGGGCGTGGCGCCGATGCCGCCCGGGGCGTAGCGGGGCGCCGTCAGCGGGGCACCGTCAGCGCGGCGCCATCCGGATCGCGCCGTCCAGGCGGATCGTCTCGCCGTTGAGCATCGTGTTGGCGAAGATGTGCGCGACCATCCGCGCGTACTCCCCGGGCCGCCCGAGCCGCGGAGGGAAGGGCACCTGGCGGCCGAGCGAGTCCTGCACCTCTTTCGGCATGCCGGCCAGCAACGGGGTGAGGAACAGGCCCGGCGCGATGGTCACGACGCGGATGCCGTCGCGCGACAGGTCGCGCGCGATCGGCAGCGTCATGCCGACGATTCCCCCCTTCGAGGCGGAATAGGCGGCCTGCCCGATCTGCCCGTCGAAGGCGGCCACCGAGGCGGTGTTCACGACAACGCCGCGCTCGCCTTCCTCGTCGGGCGCGTTGCCGGCCATCGCGGCGGCGGCGATCCGGATCATGTTGAAAGTGCCGATCAGGTTGATGCCGATCACTTTCGAGAACAGGTCGAGCGGATGCGGACCGTCCTTGCCGACCGTCTTGGCGGCCGGGCCGATCCCCGCGCAGTTGACCAGGCCGACCAGCCGCCCCATCGACTGCGCCGCCGCGACCGCCGCCTGCGCGTCGGCCTCGCTGGTGACATCGCAGCGCACGAACCGCGCGCGCGCACCGAGCTGCGCGGCGTGCCGCGCGCCGAGCTCCGCGTTCACGTCGGCGACCAGCACGCTGCCGCCCGCTTCGACCACCATCTGCGCCGTCGCGCCGCCCAGGCCCGATGCGCCGCCGGTGACCAGCACCACGTTGTCCGAGATCCTCATCGAGCGCCTCCGCTTGCCTGGTCGAAAAACGCCATTCTAGACAGGCGCCATGCCCCCGCCTAAGATCGGCGCCAGTCGGCGGACAGCCTGCCCATGGATCCGATCCTCGATTACTGGCGAGCCCTGGTGCGCAGCGACGCCTCGCTGCCGCTGTTCGAAGCGGCGATGGCGATCGCCCAGGACGCCTATCCCGAGCTGCAGATGGCGGAGCTGCTGGCCCGGGTCGACGGCTTCGCGCTGACGCTGAGGCGCCGCCTCGACCGCGTCGGGCCGCCGGCGGCGCGGGTCGAGGCCCTGGGCGGCTACTTCGCCGACCAGCTCGGGTTCCGCGGCAACGCCAACGACTACTTCGACCCCGACAACAGCTACCTGAACCGGGTCATCGAACGCCGCCTCGGCATCCCGATCAGTCTTTCGGTGCTGTACCTGGAGATCGCCGAACAGGTGGGGCTGCCGGCCAGCGGGATCGGCTTCCCGGGGCACTTCCTGGTGCGCCACGACCTGCCCGGGGGCGCGCTCGTGGTCGACGTGTTCGCCGGGGCGCGGGTGCTGTCGCAGGAGGAGCTCGAGTACCGGCTGCTGCCCTATGCGGACGGCGATCGCGGACAGGCCAGCCGGCTGCTGCCCGCGCAGCTCGCCGCGGCCACGCCGCGGGCGATCCTGGCGCGGATGCTGCGCAACCTGCGGGTGATCCACGCCGAGCGCGGCGATGCCGTGCGCCTGGACGCGGTCGAGCGCCGGCTCGCGGTGCTGACGGATCCGCAGCGCTGAGGCCCCGGACGGGCCGGCGGGCGCCGGGAACGAAAAAGGGCGCCCGCGAGGGCGCCCTTCCGGGGAAGCGAACGGCGCCTTACTGCGGGCCGTACAGGATCCCCATCAGCGGCACGATCAGCAGCGCCACGATGTTGATGATCTTGATCAGCGGGTTCACCGCGGGGCCGGCCGTGTCCTTGTAGGGATCGCCGACGGTGTCGCCGGTGACCGCCGCCTTGTGCGCGTCGGAGCCCTTGCCGCCGTGGTTGCCTTCCTCGATGTACTTCTTCGCGTTGTCCCAGGCGCCGCCGCCGGTGCACATCGAGATCGCGACGAACAGCCCGGTGACGATCGTGCCCATCAGCAGGCCGCCGAGCGCGGCGGGCCCGAGGAGCAGCCCGACGAGCACCGGCACCGCGACCGGCAGCAGCGACGGGATGATCATCTCGCGGATCGCGGAGCTGGTGAGCAGGTCGACCGCGCGCGAGTAGTCGGGCTTGGCCGTGCCTTCCATGATGCCCTTGATCTCGCGGAACTGGCGACGCACCTCCTCGACCACCGAGCCGGCCGCGCGGCCCACCGCCTCCATCGCCATCGCGCCGAACAGGTAGGGCACCAGGCCGCCGATGAACAGGCCGATGATGACCATGTGGTTCGACAGGTCGAACGTGACCGAGACCCGCTCGGACTCGAGCGCGTGCGTGTAGTCGGCGAACAGCACCAGCGCCGCGAGGCCGGCCGAGCCGATCGCGTAGCCCTTGGTGACCGCCTTGGTCGTGTTGCCGACCGCGTCGAGCGGGTCGGTGATGTCGCGCACCGCGGCGGGCAGGTTGGCCATCTCGGCGATGCCGCCGGCGTTGTCGGTGATCGGGCCGTAGGCGTCGAGCGCGACGACGATGCCGGCCATCGACAGCATCGAGGTGGCGGCGATGGCGATGCCGTAGAGGCCGCTCAGCCAGTACGAAGACAGGATCGCCGCGCACACCAGCAGCACCGGGATCGCGGTGGACTTCATCGACACGGCGATGCCGGCGATGATGTTGGTCGCGTGGCCGGTGGTCGACGACTGCGCCACGTACTTGACCGGCTTGAACTGCGTGCCGGTGTAGTACTCGGTGACCCAGACGATCAGGCCGGTGAGCACCATGCCGACGACGACGCACAGCCACAGGTTCATGATCGAGGTGTGCGCGCCCGACAGGTCGGCGCCCGCGAACATCCAGGACGTGATCGGGTAGGCGATGACCGTCGCGATCGCGCCGGCCCACGCCAGGCCGCGGTACAGCGCCGGCATCACGTTCGTCTGGCCGTCGCGGGCCTTGACGAACATCGAGCCGATGATCGAGGCGATGATCGACAGGCCGCCGAGCGCCAGCGGGTAGACGACCGCCTGCAGCTCCGCGCCCTTCACCATCAGCGCGCCCAGCAGCATCGTGGCGATCAGCGTGACGGCGTAGGTCTCGAACAGGTCGGCTGCCATGCCCGCGCAGTCGCCGACGTTGTCGCCGACGTTGTCGGCGATCACCGCCGGGTTGCGCGGATCGTCCTCGGGGATGCCGGCTTCCACCTTGCCCACCAGGTCGGCGCCGACATCGGCGCCCTTGGTGAAGATGCCGCCGCCCAGCCGCGCGAAGATCGAGATCAGCGACGAGCCGAACGCCAGGCCGATCAGCGGCTTGATGACCGTATGCAGGTCATCGGCCTTGAGCGCCCCGTCGGGCACCGAGGCCATCAGCACGCCGTAGTAGCCGGCCACGCCCAGCAGGCCGAGCCCCACCACCAGCATGCCGGTGATCGCCCCGCCGCGGAACGCCACCGCCAGCGCGTCGCCGATGCCCCGGGTCGCGGCCTGCGCGGTGCGCACGTTCGCGCGCACCGACACGTTCATGCCGATGTAGCCCGCCGCCCCGGACAGGATGGCGCCGATCGCGAAGCCGATCGCGGTCGCCAGGCCCAGGCCGGGGACGAACCAGATGACGAGGAACAGGATGACCCCGACCAGACCGATGGTGCGGTACTGGCGGTTCAGGTACGCCTTCGCGCCCTGCTGGATCGCGCCGGCGATCTCCTGCATGCGCGCGTTGCCCGCGTCGAGGGCCAGGATCCAGCGGCTCGAGACGATGCCATAGATTACCGCCGCCAGCCCGCAGGCCAGCGCCAGCCACAGACCTGCCGAGGTCGCAGTCATGAGAGAACCTCCATCCTTATTGCCTTATGTGCGGAACGGGAAGAAAACCGGGGACGACGTGACGCGGGCGAGAGTTTACTTGAGCGCATCGAGCGCCCGTTCGGAGATCCGGTCGACGCTGCCCTGTCCCGAGATGCGGCGGTACGCCGGCGCCACGCCGTCGCCGCTGCGCTCCCAGTCGCGGTAGTAGTCGATCAGCGGGCGCGTCTGCGAGTGGTAGACCGCCAGGCGCTTGCGCACCGTCTCCTCGCGATCGTCGTCGCGCTGGGTGAGCGGTTCGCCGGTGACGTCGTCGCGGTCGGCGACTTTCGGCGGGTTGAACCGGACGTGATAGGTGCGGCCGCTCGGCAGGTGCACCCGGCGCCCGCTCATTCGCTCGACGATCTCCGATTCGGGGACGTCGATCTCCAGCACGAAGTCGATCGGGATGCCGGCGGCGCGCATCGCCTCGGCCTGCGGGATGGTGCGCGGGAAGCCGTCGAACAGGTAGCCGGCCTCGCAGTCGGGGTAGCGCAGCCGGTCCATCACGAGCTGGATGATGATCTCGTCGGAGACCAGGGCGCCGGCGTCCATCACTTTCTTCGCGGCCAGCCCGGTGGGGGTGCCGGCGTTGATCGCCGCGCGCAGCATGTCGCCGGTGGAGATCTGCGGGATGCCGAACTTGCGGGTGATGACGGCGGCCTGCGTGCCTTTGCCGGCGCCGGGCGGGCCGAGGAGTATCAAGCGCATGGATGAGCCTGGACGGTGGATCGGGGCACGGGAACGGGTGGCCGGAGGCTGCCGCCGCGCACCGCGGGCACGATCCGCGGGCGGGGGCGCACCCGGCGAGCGGGGCCGGCCGTCGCCCGCACGAGACTGCCCGCGGAACCGGCTGCAGGCCGTCGCCCGCAGAACCGGCGAAGCGTACCGTCAAAGTGCCCTTAAGGTCAATTCGGGGCGCCGGCCTCGAACGCCGCGCGCACCCGGGCCAGGTCGGCCGCGGTGTCGACGCCCGCCGGCGGCGCCTGCGCCGCCCGCAGCACCGCGATCCGGTGGCCGTGCCAGAGCGCGCGCAACTGCTCGAGCGATTCGAGCGCCTCGAGCGGCGAGCGCTCGAGGCGCGGGTAGGCGTCGAGGAAGTCGGCGCGATACGCGTACAGCCCGATATGGCGCAGCGGCAGGCCGGCGCCGGCGAGGCCGGCGGGCAGGCGCCCGGGAAGCCGGTGCGGAAAGCCGGTCATCGCGTCGCGCTCGAACGGGATCGGCGCGCGCGAGAAGTACAGCGCGCGCAGCGCCCGGTCGCAGACCACCTTGACCACGTTGGGATCGAGGAAGGCGGCCGGATCGTCGATCGCGGTGGCGGCGGTCGCGATCGAGCAGTCGGGGGCGGCGGCGAGGCGCGCGGCGACGGCGCCCACCAGCGCCGGCGGGATCAGCGGTTCGTCGCCCTGGACGTTGACCACGATGCACTGCGGCGCCAGCCGCAGTTGCGCCGCCGCCTCGGCGAGCCGGTCGGTGCCCGACGCGTGGTCGGCGCGGGTGAGGATCGCCTCGAAGCCGGCCGCTGTCACGGCGTCGGCGATGCGCCGCGAGTCGGTCGCGACCGCGACCCGTTGCGCGCCCGCCGCGGCGGCGCGTTCGGCTACGCGCACCACCATCGGCTTGCCGCCGAGGTCGGCCAGCGGCTTGTCGGGCAGGCGCGTCGACCCGAGGCGGGCGGGGATCAGCGCGACGAAGCCCGGCGCGCCGGCGGCGGGGGGCGCCGCGCCGGCCTGCGGTGCCGATCCGGGGACGGCCGAGCGCGGCATCGCGGCCGTCGATCAGGGAAGGTCCGGGGCGTCGTCGAGCTTGCGCGCCTCGTCGACCAGCATCACCGGGATGTCGTCGCGCACCGGGAAGGCGAGCCGGTCGGCGCGGCACACGAGCTCGAGCGCGTCGCCTGCGCCCGCGGTGTCGCCGCGCCGGGACTGAAGGGGCCCCTTGCACAGCGGGCAGACCAGGATTTCAAGCAGGCGTGCGTCCACGGATCGTCTCGATCAGCCATTCGATGAGTGCGGGGTCGGGCACGGCGCGCACCTCGAGCGCCCAGCAGCGGTCGTCGGCCCATGCCGCGCATTTTACGGCGTCCTTCGCGGTCATCACGACATGGGCGGCGGGCAGCGCCGCGAGGTCGGCCGCGGCGAGGGTCGCATGGTCGCCGAGCGCGATGCATTCGGGGTCCAGGCCGAGCGCGCGCAGCGTCGCGAAGAAGCGTTGCGGCGCGCCGATGCCGGCGATGGCCGTGACCGCGTCGCCGGCGACGCGGCGCGCGAACGCCCGGGGATCGAGCGGCGCGGCGCGGCCGGCGACCGCGACGAAGCGCAAGGGCTCGATCCGGAACCGGTACTGGCGCGGATGGGCGACCGGCGCCGGCGCATCGCCGTTGAGCACCAGCGCGTCCATCGACGCGAGCTGCGCGAGCGGCGCGCGCAGCGGCCCGGCGGGCAGCAGCCGGCCGTTGCCGGCGCCGCGCTCGTCGAACACCGCCAGCTCCACGCTGCGCGCGAGCCCGGGATGCTGCAGGCCATCGTCGGCGAGCACCAGGTCGAGCTCCGGATGGGTCGCGCGCAGCAGCGCCACCGCGTCGGCGCGCCGGCGCCCGGCCGCGACCGGCAGGCCGGCGAGCCGGGCGAGCAGCAGCGGCTCGTCGCCGGCCTGCGCCGGGTCGTCGCCGGGCTTCACCAG
>JBDHRX010000140.1:0-7067 GCA_039807785.1 Burkholderiaceae bacterium | reverse complement strand
CGCCGCGTTGCGCGCGCCGCGGACCGACATCGCGGCCCACCGGCTGGAATCCGCCGCGGGCATGCTGGCGCGCGCCGCGCAGTTCGCGCTCGCCCGTCGCGTCGAGCAGGTCGCGCGGCTCGAGGGCGCGCTCGCGCTGGTGAGTCCGCAGGCGGTGCTCGATCGCGGCTACGCGATCGTTCGCGATCGCGACGGCCGGATCGTGCGCGCCGGCGACGAAGCGGCGATCGGCGCGGCGTTGTCGGTGACGCTCGCGCGCGGCGCGCTGCAGGTCGAGGTCAGGGAGATCTCCCCGGACGGCAGCGACTGATTCCGCGCGCGCCGCATCCCGGGCGCGGCCGCGGCGGCGGCCGCTCGGTGGCCCGTGCCGCTCTTTCGTCCTAAAATTCGAGATTCCCGAACGCGCGCCGACGCGGCGCCGCGTCATCACCCGGACAGAACGACAAGGGGTCCCGAATATGGAACACAAGCTCCCGGCATTGCCGTACGCCATGGACGCGCTCGCGCCGCACATCTCGAAGGAGACCTTCGAGTACCACTACGGCAAGCACCACCAGGCCTACGTGACCAACCTGAACAACCTGATCAAGGGCACCGAGTTCGAGAACCTCGGGCTCGAGGACATCGTGAAGAAGTCGTCGGGCGGCGTGTTCAACAACGCGGCGCAGGTCTGGAACCACACGTTCTTCTGGTCCAGCATGAAGCCGGGCGGCGGCGGCGAACCCAAGGGCGCGCTGGCCGCCGCGATCGCCGCCAAATGGGGTTCGTTCGCGGCGTTCAAGGAAGCCTTCTCCAAGAGTGCGGTCGGCAACTTCGGCTCCGGCTGGACCTGGCTGGTGAAGAAGCCCGACGGATCGGTCGACCTCGCCAACACCAGCAACGCCGCGACGCCGCTCACCACCGCCGACCGGGCGCTGCTCACGATCGACGTCTGGGAGCACGCTTACTACATCGACTATCGCAACGCGCGCCCGAAGTTCGTCGAGACCTACCTCGACTGTCTGGTCAACTGGGACTTCGGCGCGAAGAACTTCGGCTGAACAAGGGAGGGAACATGATCTGGACGGCAATCATCGGTCTCGTCATCGGCGCGGTGGCGAAATTCATCATGCCGGGGCGGCAGGGCGGCGGCATCATCGTCACGATGGTGCTGGGCATCGTGGGGTCGTTCGTCGCCACCTTCATCGGGCAGGCCGCCGGGTGGTATCCGCCCGGCGCGAGCGCCGGCTTCATCGCGTCGGTGATCGGCGCGATCGTGGTGCTCTGGGTCTACGGCAAGTTCTTCCGCAAGGGCGACTGAGGCCCGGCACGGCGGCCCGGCTGCGCGGCGCGGGCCGCGGCCGGCGGCCACGCCTCAGCGGCGCTGCGCCTGGGCCGGGAACACGTCCGGATTCACCAGGCGCGCGCCCGCCGCCAGGGCGCGGCGGGCGAACCACCCCTGTTCCATCTCGAGCGCGAAGCGCACCGGCGCGCGCGCGCAGTGGCTGTCCTCGGTGCGCGGCGCCATGTCGGCGATGTTGACGATGCGGCCCGCCTCGTCCAGGAACGCGACCGACAGCGGCAGCAGCGTGTTGCGCATCCAGAAGCACCAGGCATTCGGGGTCTCGAAGACGAACAGCATCCCCTCGTTCGGCCCCAGCCGTTCGCGCATCATCAGCCCGATCTCGCGGGTGCGGGGCGTGGCGGCCACCTCGGCCTGCACGATGTGCATGCCGGCCTGGAGCCGGACCACCGGCAGCTTCGGCTGCGGCGCGGGCTGGCCGAGCGCCGGCGCCGCGAGCAGCGCCGCGAGCCCGGTTCCGGCCAGCATCCGGCGCCCGATGCGGCGCGCGCGCGCCGGAAAAGTCGTCTGCATGCCGCCATGTTGCCTGCGATCGGCGCGCAGGGAAAGTCGCGGCGCTGCGGCATAATTGCGCATCCGCCCACGTCCCACGAGGAATCCCCGGCATGTACCAGCACATCAAGATCCCATCCGCTGGCGAGAAGATCACCGTCGATAGCGACTTCTCGCTGCGCGTTCCCGACAATCCGATCATTCCCTACATCGAGGGCGACGGCACGGGATTCGACATCACGCCGGTGATGATCAAGGTGGTCGACGCGGCGGTCGCCAAGGCCTACGGCGGCAAGAAGAAGATCCACTGGATGGAGATCTACGCCGGCGAGAAGTCCACCAAGGTCTACGGCCCCGACGTCTGGCTGCCGGAAGAGACGCTGCAGGTCCTGAAGGACTACGTGGTCTCGATCAAGGGGCCGCTCACCACGCCGGTGGGCGGCGGCATCCGCTCGCTGAACGTGGCGCTGCGCCAGGAGCTCGACCTGTACGTGTGCCTGCGCCCGGTGCGCTGGTTCCAGGGCGTGCCCTCGCCGGTCAAGGAGCCGGAGAAGACCGACATGGTGATCTTCCGCGAGAACTCGGAGGACATCTACGCCGGCATCGAGTACGAGGCGCAGAGCGAGAAGGCGCGCAAGCTGATCGCCTTCCTCACCAAGGAGCTGGGCGTCACCAAGATCCGCTTCCCCGAGACCTCGGGCATCGGCATCAAGCCGGTGTCCAGCGAAGGCACCGAGCGGCTGATGCGCAAGGCGGTCCAGTACGCGATCGACAACGACAAGCCGTCGGTGACGATCGTGCACAAGGGCAACATCATGAAGTACACGGAAGGCGGCTTCCGCGACTGGGCCTACGCGCTGGCGCAGAAGGAATTCGGCGCGCAGCCGATCGACGGCGGACCGTGGTGCAGCTTCAAGAACCCGAAGACCGGCAAGGAGATCGTCATCAAGGACGTGATCGCCGACGCCTTCCTGCAGCAGATCCTGCTGCGTCCGGCCGAGTACAGCGTGATCGCGACGCTGAACCTGAACGGCGACTACGTCTCCGATGCGCTGGCCGCGCAGGTCGGCGGCATCGGCATCGCGCCGGGCGCCAACCTGTCCGACTCGGTGGCGATGTTCGAGGCCACGCACGGCACGGCGCCCAAGTACGCCGGCAAGGACTACGTCAACCCGGGCTCGGAGATCCTGTCGGCCGAGATGATGCTGCGGCACATGGGCTGGATCGAGGCGGCCGACCTGATCATCGCGTCGATGGAGAAGGCGATCCTGTCGAAGCAGGTCACGTACGACTTCGCGCGGCTGCTGCCGGGGGCGACGCAGGTGTCGTGCTCGGGGTTCGGGCAGGTGATGATCGACCATATGTGAGCGCGTTCCGCTCCGGGCTTCCCGGGCGGCGCGACGGCCCCGTGCTCCTCCGGAGGCGGGGCTTTTTTCCCCCTTGGCTCGATCGACACAATGAATCGACGGCGCTTCCTGATGCTGGCCGGCTTGCCGCCGGTCCTGATCCTGGCGGGTTGCGGCAGGCGCAGGCCGGCCGTCGCCGCGCTGCAACCCGGCGCGCGCGTCCTGGCGCTGGGCGACAGCCTGACCGCGGGCCATGGCGCCGCGCCGGACGAGGCCTGGCCGGTCGTGCTGGGGCGCTTGACCGGCTGGCAGGTCGACAACGAAGGGGTCGATGGCGATACCTCGGCCGGGGCGCTGCGGCGGCTCGAGGCCCTGCTGGCGGCGAACCGCTACGACGCGGTGCTGGTCGCCATCGGCGGCAACGACATGCTGCGCGGCGTGCCGCGGCAGGTCACGGTGGACAACCTGGCGGCGCTCGCGCGGCAGGCGCTCGCGCATACGCCCCACGTGGCCCTGATCGCGACCCCCGCGCCCGAGCCCCTGCGCGCGGCGGTCGGGTCGCTCGGCGATGCCGGGTTCTACGCGGAGGTGGCGACGGCCGAGAAGGTGCTGCTGGTCCCGGAGGTGTATTCCGAGGTCCTGTCGAGTCCGGCGCTGCGCTCGGACCGCATCCATGCGAACGCCCGGGGCTACGAGACGGTGGCGCGGCAACTGGCGGAGTGGCTCGCGGCGGCCGGCTGGCGCTGAAGCGGCCGTCGCCGTCGAGGCCGGCGCCGCTTGACCTTCCCACAATGGTAAGGTTTAGCCTGGCATCGTCTCGAAGCTCCCCGGAGAGTCCACGATGAGCCCGCCCGGCCTGAATACCGCTTCCGCCAGCCCGACCACGATCAGCCTGCCGATCGAGGGCATGACCTGCGCCAGCTGCGTCGGGCGCGTCGAGGCCGCGCTGTCCCGGGTCGACGGCGTGGATCGCGTCTCGGTCAATCTCGCCACCGAGCGGGCGGACATCCGCGCCGCCGGGCCGGTCGACCGGATGGCGCTGGTCCGGGCCGTCGAGAAGGTCGGCTACGAAGTGCCCGCGCGCACCGTCGAGTTGGCCGTGGAGGGCATGACCTGCGCCTCGTGCGTCGGACGCGTCGAGCGCGCTCTCGGAGCCGTGCCCGGCGTGTCGCAGGCCGTGGTGAACCTGGCCACCGAGCGCGCCACGGTGCGCGGCGTGGCCGACCCCGCGGCCCTGCTGGCGGCGATCGGGGCGGCCGGCTACGAGGCCCGCGTCATCGATACCGCGGTGCGCGCGAACGAGGACGCCGCGGGCAAGAAGGACGCCGAGCGTGCCGAGTTGCGGCGCGACCTGATCCTGGCCGGCGTGCTCGCGCTGCCGGTGTTCGTGCTCGAGATGGGCGCGCACCTGGTTCCCGGCATGCACCACCTGGTGATGCGCACCATCGGCATCCAGGCGAGCTGGGTGCTGCAGTTCGTGCTGACGACGCTGGTGCTGGCGATCCCCGGCCGGCGCTTCTACCTGAAGGGTTTCCCGGCGCTGGCGCGCCTGGCGCCGGACATGAACTCGCTGGTGGCGGTGGGCACGATGTCGGCCTACGCCTACTCGGTGGTTGCCACCTTCGCCCCGGGCGTGCTGCCCGAGGGCACGGTGAACGTCTACTACGAGGCGGCAGCGGTGATCGTCGCGCTGATCCTGCTGGGTCGATTCCTGGAGGCGCGCGCCAAGGGCCGGACCTCCGAGGCCATCCGGCGCCTGGTCGGCCTGCAGGCGAAGGTCGCGCATGTGGTGCGCGACGGCCGCGCCGTGGACATCCCGATCGACCAGGTCGCCCTGGCGGACGTGGTCGAGATCCGTCCCGGCGAGCGGGCGCCGGTCGACGGCGAGGTGATCGAGGGGCGCAGCTTCGTCGACGAGTCGATGATCACCGGCGAGCCGATCCCGGTCGAGAAGACGGTCGGCGCCACGGTGGTCGGGGGAACGGTCAACCAGCAGGGCGCGCTCACGCTGCGCGCGACGGCGGTGGGTGAGCGGACCATGCTGGCGCAGATCATCCGGCTGGTCGAGCAGGCCCAGGGCTCGAAGCTGCCGATCCAGGCCGTCGTGGACACCGTGACGCTGTGGTTCGTGCCGGCGGTCATGCTGGCGGCGGCGCTGACCTTCCTTGCCTGGCTGGCGTTCGGCCCGTCGCCGGCGCTGAGCTTCGCGCTCGTCAACGCGGTGGCGGTGCTGATCATCGCCTGCCCCTGCGCGATGGGGCTGGCGACCCCGACCTCGATCATGGTCGGCACCGGCCGCGGCGCCGAGCTGGGCGTGCTGTTCCGCAAGGGCGAGGCGCTGCAGCTGCTGAAGGACGCCAGGGTCGTGGCCGTGGACAAGACCGGCACGTTGACCGAGGGGCGTCCGGTCCTGACCGACCTGGAGGTCGCGCCCGGGTTCGAGCGCGCCCGGGTGCTGGCGCAGGTGGCGGCGGTGGAGTCGCGGTCCGAGCACCCGATCGCCCGCGCCATCGTCGCGGCCGCCGTGGAGGACGGCATCGCGCTGCCGGTGCCGGCGGACTTCGAGTCGGTCACCGGGATGGGGGCACGCGCCGTCGCGGACGGGGTGCGCGTGGAGGTCGGCGCCGATCGCTTCATGCGCGCGCTGGGGCTCGACGTCGGCGCGTTCGCCCGCACCGCCGAGCGGCTGGGCAGCGAAGGCAAGTCGCCGCTGTATGCCGCCGTCGACGGGCGGCTGGCCGCCATCGTCGCGGTCGCCGACCCGATCAAGTCCAGCACGCCCGCGGCCATCGCGGCGCTGCACCGGCTGGGCCTGAAGGTGGCGATGATCACCGGCGACAATGCGCGCACGGCCCAGGCGATCGCGCGGCGGCTGGGCATCGACGAAGTGGTGGCCGAGGTCCTGCCCGAGGGCAAGGTGGAGACGGTGCGGCGCCTGAAGGCGGCCCACGGCCGGGTCGCGTTCGTCGGCGACGGCATCAACGACGCCCCGGCGCTGGCCGAAGCCGACGTGGGCCTGGCCATCGGCACCGGGACCGACGTGGCGGTGGAATCCGCCGACGTGGTCCTGATGTCCGGCAACCTGCAGGGCGTGCCCAACGCGATCGCGTTGTCGCGGGCCACGATCGGCAACATCCGGCAGAACCTGTTCTGGGCCTTCGCCTACAACACGGCGCTGATACCGCTGGCCGCGGGGGTGCTGTACCCGGCCCGCGGACTGCTGCTGTCGCCGGTGTTCGCCGCGGGCGCGATGGCGTTGTCCAGCGTGTTCGTGCTGGGCAACGCACTGCGCTTGCGCCGCTTCCGGCCGCCCATGGCGGTGGCCGAAGGCGATGCCTGAGCGAGGAGGACGGTCATGAACATCGGCGCGGCATCCCGGGCATCGCGCGTCTCGGCGAAGATGATCCGCTACTACGAGCAGATCGGCCTGATTCCGGCGGCCGGCCGCACGGATTCGGGGTACCGCGCCTACACCGATGCCGACGTCCACCGGCTGCACTTCATCCGCCGGGCGCGCGACCTGGGTTTCTCGGTGGCCGAGATCGGCGACCTGCTGGACCTGTGGAACGACCGCTCGCGCCAGAGCGCCGACGTCAAGCGGCTGGCCCAGCGGCACATCGCGGAGCTGGAGCAGCGCATGGCGAACCTGCGCCAGATGACCGATACGCTGCAGTCGCTGATCGCTTGCTGCGCCGGCGACGGGCGGCCCGACTGCCCGATCCTCGACGAGCTGCAGCAGCCGGACGGGGGGAGCGCCGAAGCCGGGCCGCGCACCGGCGCCGTGGGCCGCCGCGCGCGGGGCACGGCGGCCGCGGCGAAGCCGATCCGTTCGGGCTGAGCGCCGGGCCTGGTACGGTTCGCGGTCGCGGTTGCGGCGGCCGGCGGGG
>JBDHRX010000015.1:0-37591 GCA_039807785.1 Burkholderiaceae bacterium | reverse complement strand
AGCAGGCCGGCAAGGCCGCCGTGAGCGGCACGCTGCATCGCCCGGCCGGCGGCCGGCCGGCGACCGGCGCGGCGCCGGCGGGAGACGCACAGAAGAAGCACGTCAAGAGCGAGAAGCTGTCCTCGACCTGGTCCGAGGAAGCCGCGAAGAAACGTGGCATCAAGACCCGCGGCGATGCCCCCGACGGCGGCTGGCGCGGCAAGGGCGGTGGTCGCCATCGCGGCGGCGGCCGCCACGAGACGTCCGGCGCCCTGCCGCCGGCGTCCAACGAGCCGATCGTCCGCGAGGTGCACGTTCCCGAGACGATCACGGTGGCCGACCTGGCGCACAAGATGTCGGTGAAGGCGGCCGAGGTGATCAAGGCGCTGATGAAGCTCGGCCAGATGGTCACCATCAACCAGGTGCTCGACCAGGACACCGCGATGATCCTGGTCGAGGAGATGGGCCACAAGGCGCTCGCCGCCAAGCTCGACGATCCCGAGGCCTTCCTGGTCGAGGACCCGAGCCAGGGCGAGGCGGCGCAGGAGCCGCGTCCGCCGGTGGTCACGGTGATGGGCCACGTCGACCACGGCAAGACCTCGCTGCTCGACTACATCCGGCGCGCCAAGGTCGCGGCCGGCGAGGCGGGCGGCATCACGCAGCACATCGGCGCCTACCACGTCGAGACGCCGCGCGGCGTGGTCACGTTCCTCGACACGCCGGGCCACGAGGCGTTCACCGCGATGCGCGCGCGCGGCGCGAAGGCGACCGACATCGTCATCCTGGTGGTCGCGGCCGACGACGGCGTGATGCCGCAGACGATCGAGGCGATCAACCACGCCAAGGCCGCCGGCGTGCCGATGGTCGTGGCGATGAACAAGATCGACAAGCCCGAGGCGAACCCGGACCGCGTCAAGCAGGAACTGGTCGCCAACCAGGTCGTGCCCGAGGAGTACGGCGGCGAGGTGCCGATCGTGCCGGTGTCGGCCAAGACCGGCCAGGGCATCGACGAGCTGCTCGAGAACGTGCTGCTGCAGGCCGAGGTGCTCGAGCTCAAGGCGATCAGGGACGGCGCCGCCAAGGGCCTGGTGATCGAGGCCCGGCTCGACAAGGGGCGCGGCGCGGTCGCGACGGTGCTGGTGCAGTCGGGCACGCTCAAGCGCGGCGACATCGTGCTGGCGGGCTCGTCGTTCGGCCGCGTGCGCGCGATGCTCGACGAGACCGGCAAGCCGGTCGCCGAGGCCGGGCCGTCGATCCCGGTCGAGATCCAGGGCCTGCAGGACGTGCCGGGGGCCGGCGAGGAAGTGATCGTGCTCGGCGACGAGCGCAAGGCGCGCGAGATCGCGCTGTTCCGCCAGGGCAAGTTCCGCGACGTGAAGCTCGCCCGGCAGCAGGCGGCCAAGCTCGAGAACATGTTCGAGCAGATGGGCGCCGGCGAGGTGAAGACGCTGCCGCTGATCGTCAAGGCCGACGTGCAGGGCTCGCAGGAAGCGCTCGCGCACGCGATGCTCAAGCTCTCGACCGACGAGGTCAAGGTGCAGATCGTGCACCAGGGCGTGGGCGGCATCAGCGAGAACGACGTCAACCTCGCCACCGCGTCGAAGGCGGTCATCATCGGCTTCAACGTGCGCGCCGACCAGCAGGCCAAGCGGCTGGCCGAGGCCAACGGCATCGACATCCGCTACTACAACATCATCTACGACGCCGTCGACGACGTGAAGGCCGCCATGTCCGGGCTGCTCTCGCCCGAGCAGAAGGAAGAGGCGATCGGCCTGGTCGAGATCCGCCAGATCATCCGCGTGCCGAAGATTGGCAACATCGCCGGCTGCATGGTGCTCGAGGGCGTGGTGCGGCGCGGCGCGAAGGTGCGGCTGCTGCGCGACAACACGGTGACGTGGACCGGCGAGCTCGATTCGCTCAAGCGCTTCAAGGACGACGTGCGCGAGGTGCGCGAGGGCTTCGAGTGCGGCCTGTCGCTGAAGAACTACGGCGACATCAAGGAAGGCGACCAGCTCGAGGTGTTCGAGATCAAGGAGGTCGCGCGCACGCTGTGAGGCGGGCGCCGCGCGTCGCATGAGTGCACATCGGCCGGGCGGCACGAGCCGCGGCGTGCGGGTCGCCGAACAGGTGCACCACGAGCTCGCCGAGCTGGTGCGCGCCGAAGTCAAGGACCCGCGCGTCGGCATGGTCACGATCACCGGCGTCGAGCTGACGCCCGACTATGCTTACGCGACGGTGTACTTCAGCGTGCTGCCCGACGACGAGGCCGCCCTGGCGAATACGCTCGCGGGCCTGCGCCGGGCGGCCGGCTTCCTGCGCTCGCAGCTCGGACGGCGGGTGCGCATCCACACCACCCCCGAGCTGCGCTTCGTGCACGATGCGTCGGTCGAGCGCGGCATGGCCATGTCGAAACTGATCGACGAGGCGAACAGGCACCACGCCGACGACTGAAACGGATCCCCGAGAGCAGCACCCGCTGCTGGAGTCGCCGCGGAGGACGGGCTGGCCCGAGGAGGCTCGACCAAGCGAGTATCGGGGAGCGACTCGAGCCCCCTCGGGCCAGCCCGGCCGGTTCCCAACGAAGCAGCATGACCCCGAAGAAGCCACAACGCGAACCGCTCGACGGCATCCTGCTGCTCGACAAGCCGCAGGGCCTGAGCTCGAACGACGCGCTGGTGCGCGCGCGCCGGCTCCTGAATGCCCGCAAGGCCGGTCACGGCGGGACCCTCGACCCGATGGCCAGCGGCCTGCTGCCGCTATTGTTCGGGGAAGCCACCAAGTTCGCGCACGACTCGCTCGATGCCGACAAGGCCTATCTGGCCGAGCTCACGCTCGGCGTGACCACCGACACCGCCGATGCCGAAGGCAGCGTGGTCGCGCGGCGCGAGGTCGGCTGCGACGAGGCTGCGTTTCGCGCCGCCGCCGCGGCGTTCGTCGGCGAGATCGAGCAGGTGCCGCCGATGCACTCGGCGCTCAAGCGCGACGGCCGGCCGCTGTACGAATACGCACGCGCCGGCATCACGCTCGAGCGCGCGCCGCGGCGCGTGACGATCCACGCGATCGAGGCGCTCGGCTTCGACGCCCCGCGCGCGACGATCCGCGTGAGCTGCAGCAAGGGCACCTACATCCGCACGCTGGCCGCCGACATCGGCGAACGGCTCGGCTGCGGCGCCCACCTGAGCGCCCTGCGCCGCGAGCGGGTCGGCGCCCTGTCGGTGGCCGATGCGATCGGCCTGGAAGCGCTCGAAGCGCTGGCGCCGGCGCAGCGGAGCGCACGCCTGGCGCCCGCCGATGCACTGCTGGCCGGTCTGGCCCGCGTCGAACTCGACGCGGCCGGCGCGGCGCGCCTGCTGCACGGCCAGAAGCTGCGCGCGCCGGCTGCGCTGCAGGCCGACGAAGAGCGGCGCGTGCGCGTCTACGGCCCGCGCGGGCTGCTGGGCGTGGCCATCGTGCGCCAGGGTGCGCTGGTCCCGCAGCGGCTGATCGCCACCGGTGCCGGCGAACCCGACCCGGCCGCCACGAGCGGCCGCACCGGAGGCGGCACCTCCCGCCCCGATACCACCCGAAACGGACCCACCCCATGAGCCTCGCCATCCGCAACATCGCGATCATCGCCCACGTCGACCACGGCAAGACCACGCTGGTCGACCAGCTGCTGCGGCAGTCCGGCACCTTCCGGGCCAACCAGCAGGTGGCCGAGCGGGTCATGGACAGCAACGACATCGAGCGCGAGCGCGGCATCACGATCCTCGCGAAGAACTGCGCGGTCGAGTACGCCGGAACCCGGATCAACGTCGTCGACACCCCGGGGCACGCCGACTTCGGCGGCGAGGTCGAGCGCGCACTCTCGATGGTCGACGGTGTGCTGCTGCTGGTCGATGCAGTGGAAGGACCCATGCCCCAGACCCGCTTCGTCACCCGCAAGGCGCTCGCCCTGGGCCTGAAGCCGATCGTCGTGGTCAACAAGATCGACCGCCCCGGGGCGCGCCCCGACTGGGTGGTGAGCCAGACCTTCGACCTGTTCGACAAGCTCGGCGCGACCGAGGAGCAGCTCGACTTCCCGGTGGTCTACGCGTCGGCGGTCAACGGCTTCGCCGTCGACCGGCTGCAGGACCTGCCCGAGGACGGGGTCGACGGTCCGGGCGACGCGGCCTCCGAGGGTCTGTCGATGAAGCCGCTGTTCGAGGCGATCCTGAGGCAGGTGCCGGCGCGCGAGGACGATCCCGACGGGCCGCTCCAGCTGCAGATCTCGGCGCTCGACTACTCGAGCTACGTGGGCAAGATCGGCATCGGCCGCATCAACCGGGGCCGCATCCGCGGCGGGCAGGCGGTCACGGTGCTGTACGGCGATCCGGCCGAGACCGGGATCGCGCCGATCGTCGCCAAGGTGAACCAGGTGCTGCGGTTCAGCGGCCTGGAGCGGATCGTCGTCGACGAGGCACAGGCCGGCGACATCATCGCGATCAACGGCATCGAGCAGCTCGACATCGGCTCCACCGTCTGCGATCCGGCCCGGCAGGAGGCGCTGCCCGTCCTGCGCGTCGACGAGCCGACGATGACGATGGAGTTCATGGTCAACACCTCGCCGATGGCGGGCCGCGAAGGCAAGTTCGTCACCAGCCGCCAGATCCGCGAGCGTCTCGAGCGCGAGCTCAAGAGCAACGTCGCGCTGCGCGTGGCGTTCACCGCCGATTCGGACACCTTCGTCGTCTCGGGCCGGGGCGAGCTGCACCTGACGATCCTGCTTGAGAACATGCGGCGCGAGGGCTACGAGCTCGCGGTCTCGCGGCCGAAACCGAAGCTTCGCGTCGTCGACGGCGAGCGCCAGGAGCCCTACGAGCTGCTGGCGATGGACCTCGAGGACGCGCACCAGGGCGCGGTGATGGAATTGCTCGGCCGCCGGCGCGGCGAGCTGCAGAACATGGAGCCCGACGGCAAGGGCCGGGTCCGGCTCGACTACCGGGTGCCGGCGCGCGGCCTGATCGGCTTTCACAACGAGTTCCTGAACCTGACCCGCGGCACCGGCATCGTCAGCCACGTGTTCGACGCGTACGGGCCCTGGGCCGGCGACATCGAGGATCGCCGCAACGGCGTGCTGATCTCGCAGGACGACGGCGAGGCGGTCGCCTACGCGCTCTGGAAACTGCAGGAGCGCGGCAGGATGTTCGTCAACCCGGGCGATCCGCTGTACGAGGGGATGATCATCGGCATCCATGCGCGCGACAACGACCTGGTGGTGAATCCGGTCAAGGAGAAGAAGCTGACCAACGTCCGGGCGTCGGGCAAGGACGAGCACATCGTGCTCACGCCGCCGATCCTGCTCACCCTCGAGAAGGCGGTGGAGTTCATCGCCGAGGACGAGCTGGTCGAGCTGACCCCGAAGAGCATCCGCCTGCGCAAGCGCCACCTGAAGGAGCACGAGCGCAAGCGCGCGGCCCGCGAGGCCGAGACCGCCTGACGGCGTCCGCGGGCCGGTGTCCGGGGCGGCGCCGCGCTCCGGCGGCCCATCCCCGGCGGCTCATTCCCGGTACCAGACGACCTGGTGCGTGGTGGCGAGCAGGCGCTCCTCGCGCCCCCACAGCTCGCCGTGCTGGTCGAAGTAGCCGCTCTGGTAGACGTGCGAGGTCGCGGTGCCGAGCATCGGCGCCGTGCCCTGCGCCCGGACCGCGGCGGCGTCGACATGGAAGTAGATGTTGAGCGAGACCGTGCCGATCGGCACCAGCTTGCGGCGCCGCAGGAAGATCCTCGGGAAGAACACGTCGCAGGCGGCGGCCAGCGCGGGGAAGTCGAGCGGGCGCGGGGGGTGGTCGGCGACCCAGCAGGTGCTGCGGCTGTCGGTCGCCGGCGTCTCGAGCGGCGGGTGCTCGAAGCGCAGGTCGTAGCGCTGCGTGAAGGTTGGCGTGTCGGTCCGGACCAGGCGCGCGAGCGCGTCGTGGGGCGGGATCGCCGGCGGCGCGGCTTCGGTGTGGCTCCAGGTCGGGCGCCGCGTGCCGAAGACCGCCATCGCGACCGCCGCGACCGAGGCGTCGCCCTGCTCCAGGGTGGCGGTCCAGTGCTGCGTCGAGCGATTCGAGCGCATCAGCCGGGGACGGATCCGGAACGGGCCGTCGGCGACCGGGCCGGCGAAGTTCACCGTCAGCGATACCGGATCGCCGAGACGTTCCGGGCGCAGCAACAGCGCCCGCAACATCTGCGCGGCGGTGATGCCGCCGTAGGGCCCGACCATGTTCCAGTACGCCGGGCTGCTGCGGCCGGCGTACTCGCCGTCGGGCAGCGGCTCGAGGCGGACGGCCGCGTCGAACGGGTGGGGCTCGGGGCTCATCGGAGGTTTCGTCGGAGGTTCGTCGGAGGTTTCGTCGGGAGGGCAGGGCTGCCTCGGAGAGTCCGGGCAGGAATCCGGGCGGGCGATCGGGCCGGCGCCCCGATTATGGCACCGGTCCGGAGGGGGGCGCCGGAAGGTCCGGCGGTCCGGAAAGCGCGCGTCGCCGCGCCCGGCAGTTCGGAAAGCGCGCGTCGCCGCCTCTGGCGGCGGGGCCGGCATGGCTCCAACGGGCCATGCGCCGATGGCTCGTCGGGGCGATGTCGCGGGACGCAGGGCGCACCAGAATCGGTTCCTCGCGCAGCCTTGCGCCCGGCCCCTCTCGAAACCAGGAGACTCCCGATGATCCGTGCCGATGTCCTTCCCGCCGCCGTGCGTCCCGTCCCGGTCGTCGCGCCCGCTGCGCGCTTCGACATGTACATGCAGATCCACAAGGGGCTGCGCAGCCTGATGGCCGCGACGCTGGTCGATCTGGGCCGGATGGACTGGCAGGACCCGGTCGAGCGCGACGCGACGCTCGCGCGGCTCGGCGACCTGCTCGACATCTGCCGCGGGCACCTCGAGCACGAGAACCAGTTCGTGCACGTCGCGATCGAGCGGCGGCTGCCCGGCGCGGCCGGCGCGACCGAATCCGACCACCTGGACCACGTCGCGGAGATCGACGGGCTGCGCCGCGAGATCGACGCGGTGCGCCGGGCGCCGGAGGCCGTCGCCGGCGATGCCGCGCTGGCGCTGTACCGGTCGTTCGCGGTGTTCGTCGCGGGGAACTTCCTGCACATGCAGGTCGAGGAGTCGCACAACAACGCGTCCCTCTGGTCGGTCTATACCGACGACGAGCTGATCGAGATCCACGATGCGCTGGTGGCGTCGATCCCGCCCGGGGAAATGGCGCACCTGCTCGGGATGATGCTGCCGGCGCTGGCGCCGCTCGAACGCGCCGGGATGTTGCTCGGGATGCGCGCCGGGATGCCCGCGGACGCCTTCGAGGCGGTGCTCGGCGCGGCGCGCCAGGCGCTGTCCGGCCGCGACTGGAGCAAGCTGTCGGCGGCGCTCTCGGCGAGCGTGTGCGCGGCCGCCCGGTAAGCATTGCGTCGCCGATACAACACTCCCGACGAACGGCGCCTTCGCAACGCTTGTTTTTGTTGGCGTCCCGTGCAAGACGCGTCATGCTTCGCTCCTGTGGAGAGCACGCGTTTTCCCTCTGAAACCGCGCTGTTCGAAACGAACATCGCACTCATGGATTCAGGAGGATCGAGAATGGCCACTGCCAAGAAGGCTGCCAAGAAACCCGCTGCGAAGAAGGCTCCGGCCAAGAAGCCGGCCGCCAAGAAGGCTCCGGCCAAGAAACCGGCCGCCAAGAAAGCTCCGGCCAAGAAGCCGGCCGCCAAGAAGGCTCCGGCCAAGAAGGCCGCTGCCGTCAAGAAACCGGTCGCCAAGAAGGCCGCCGCGAAGAAGCCCGCCGCCAAGAAGGCCCGCAAACCCAATGCTGCCTTCATGAAGGCGCTGACGCCGAGCGCCGCGCTGGCCTCGATCGTCGGCGACAAGCCGCTGCCCCGGACCGAGGTCGTCAAGCGCCTCTGGGACTACATCAAGAAGGGCAAGCTGCAGGACGACGTGAACAAGCGCCTGATCAACGCCGACGAGAAGCTCCGGCAGGTGTTCGGCAAGGCCCAGGTCAACATGTTCGAGATGACCGGCCTGGTCGGCAAGCACCTGAAGTAATCCGGGGCGCGTCGTACCGCGGGGGCAGCCTTCCACGGCTGCCCCTTTTTCATTCCGGCGGCCGGTGTCCCGGCGGCCGGCTCTCGGGGGGAGGGCGGACATGAACCGGCAGGAAGCCGCCCTCTGGCGACGCGGCGCGCTGGCGCTCGCGGTCGCCGCGCTTGCCGCGATCGCGGGCGCCCTGCTGCGGACCCGTGCGGGCCTCGACGGTTGGCTCCTGCTGCACTGGCTGGCCAAGCCGGCCGCCACCGCGATCGTCGCGGGGCTGGTCTGGCGCGGCGGGCGCGGCGCCGACCCCCGGCTGCGTCGCGGCGTCCTGGCGGGGCTCGGGTTCTCGCTGGCGGGAGACGTCCTGCTGATGCTGTCGCCGGCGCTGTTCGTCGCCGGGCTGCTGGCGTTCCTCGCCGCGCACCTGTGCTACCTGCGCGCCTTCACTGTCGATGTCCGGCTGTTCGAGCGGCGCCTGCCGCTGCTCTGCCTGGCGCTCGTCGGCGCGGCGGTCCTGGCGTTTCTCTGGGAGGGCCTGGCGCCCGCATTGAGGCTGCCGGTGCTCGCCTACGTCGCGGTGCTGGTGGCGATGGCCGCGCAGGCGCTCGCGCGCTGGCGGCTGCGGCCCGGCCCGTGGACGCGGGCGGCCGCCATCGGCGGCGTCCTGTTCGTGGCGTCCGACGCGCTGCTGGCGATCGACCGGTTCCGCGTTCCGCTGCCCGCGGCGTCGCTATGGGTGCTGGCCACCTACTGGGCGGCCCAGTGGGGCATCGCCCAGAGCGTGCGCGGGGCTCAGCGCCAGTAGCCCGGGTCGCCGTAGGCGGCCTTCAGGTGGTCGACGAACATGCGCACCCGCAGCGGGAGGTGCCGGCGCTGCGGGAACACCGCGTAGATCGCGGTATCGGGCGCGGCGAAGCCGTCGAGCACGCTCGTCAGGCGGCCGGCCCGGAGATCCTCGCCGACCTCCCACATCGAGCGCCAGGCGAGCCCGCGTCCGGCCAGCGCCCAGTCGCGCAGGACCGCGCCGTCGTTGCATGCCATCGCCCCGGACACGCGCAGCGACATCAGCCGGCCGTCGATCGTGAACTGCCAGCCGCGCGCCTGGTTGCCGTAGGTGCCGAAGGTGAGGCAGTCGTGCCGGGCGAGATCGGCCGGCGTCTCGGGAGCGCCGCGGGCCCGCAGGTAGGCCGGACTCGCGACGACCACGCGACGGTTCTCGGCCAGTTTCAGGCCGACCAGCCCCGAATCGTCGAGCACGCCGATGCGGATCGCCACGTCGATCCCCTCGTTCACGATGTCGGCCAGCCGGTCGGTCAGGTCGAGCGAGACCGAGACTTCCCGGTGCGCGTCGAGGAAGGCCGGCAGCAGCGGCGCGACGTGCGCCCGGCCGAAGCCGGCCGGCGCCGTGACGCGGAGATGGCCGCTGGCCTTCACGCCGCCCAGCGATACCGAGGCCTCGGCATCGTAGAAGTCGTTGAGCAGCCGCTGGCAGTCCTCCAGGAACGCGCTGCCCTCGAAGGTGAGCGTGATGCGTCGCGTGGTGCGCACCAGCAGCTTCACGCCCAGGCGTTCCTCCAGCGCGTCGATGCGGCGCCCGATCACCGCCGGAGCGACCCCCTCGGCCTGCGCGGCGGCCGACAGGCTGCCCCGGGCGGCGACGGCGACGAAGGTCTCGATCTGCTTGAAGCGGTCCATGCGCGTGGCGTTCCCCCGGGGGGATTATTCCAGAGCCGTGCCGCGGGTTGCGCGGCGGCGGCCGGGTCCGGAGAATCGCCCGGATGAGCAACGTCACTTTCCGGCAGCTCAAGGTGTTCGCCGAGGTGGCCCGGCACCTGAGCTTCGCGCGCGCGGCCGAGTCGATGCATCTGACGCCCCCGGCGGTCACGATGCAGGTCAAGGAGCTCGAGGAGCGGATCGGGCTGGCGCTGTTCGAGCGCGAGGGCCGGAAGGTGTCGCTCACGACGGCCGGCGAGTACTTCCTCGTCTACGCGCGGCGGCTGCTCGCGACCCTGAAGGAAGCCGACGATGCGATGGCGCGCTTCAAGCGGCTCGAGACCGGCCTGCTGACGATCGGCATGGTGAGCACCGCGAAGTACTTCGTGCCGCACCTGCTCGCCCGGTTCCGGGAGCAGCACCCGGGCGTCGACGTGCGGCTGCGCGTCTCCGCCAACCGCGACGAGCTGGTGCGGCTGCTCCAGTCGAGCGAGGTCGACCTGGCGGTGATGGGACGTCCGCCGAAGGACGTCGCGGCCCGCGCCGAGCCGTTCGCCGCCCATCCGCTGGTGTTCGTCTGCCCGCCCGGCCATCCGCTGCTCGGGATCGGCCATCCGCCGGTGCAGGCGCTGGCACCGTACTCGTTCATCGTGCGCGAGCCCGACTCGGGCACGCGCAGCGTGATGGAGGCGTTCTTCAAGGCGCGGCGCTTCGAGCCGCGGATCGCGATGGAGATGTCGAGCAACGAGACGATCAAGCAGGCGGTGATGGCCGGCATGGGCATCAGTTTCCTGTCGCTGCACACGATCGGGCTGGAGGCGCGCAGCGGGCTGATCCACGTGCTTTCGGTGGAGGGCACGCCGGTCATGCGCAGCTGGAACGTGGTCCACCTCCTGTCGAAGGTGCTCTCGCCCGCGGCCGAGGCGTTCCGCTACTTCATCATCGAGGCGGCCGAGGAGTACCTGGTCGCGCACGACACGCCGTTGCTCGGCGGCCCGGCCTGAAGCCATGACGCCAGCCGGCCGGTCCCGCCCCCACGCCGCCGCGGACGACGCATCGTGATCCGGCTCCTGCGCGATGCCTCGGTCTCGGCGGTGGCCGCCGGTTTCGTCACCGTGCTGGTCGGTTTCGCCAGCTCTGCGGTGCTGGTCATCCAGGCGGCGCAGGGACTGGGCGCCTCCGACGCCGAGATCGCCTCGTGGCTCTGGGCGCTCGGCCTCGGGATGGGAGCGACCTGCATCGGCCTGTCGCTGCGCTACCGGGTGCCGGTGGTCACCGCCTGGTCGACGCCCGGGGCGGCGATGCTGATCACCGGCGCCGCGGGGGTGTCGATGCCCGAGGCCGTCGGCGCGTTTCTCGTGTCGGCGCTCCTGCTGGCCGCGAGCGGCTTCTCCGGCTGGCTCGAGCGCGCGATGAACCGGGTCCCGATGTCGATCGCCGCCGGCATGCTGGCGGGGGTGCTGCTGCGCTTCGGCCTGGACGTGTTCGTGGCGATGGGCGACCGGTTCGGGCTGGCGTTCGCGATGCTGCTCGGCTACCTGGCGGGACGGCGCTTCGCGCCGCGCTACGCGGTGATCCTGGCGCTGCTGCTGGGGACGGCGGTGGCGGCGGCCCAGGGCCTGCTGCACCTGGGCGACCTGGGAGTGGCGCTGGCGACGCCGGTCTTCACGGCGCCGCGTTTCTCGCCGGGCGCGATCATCGGGATCGCGCTGCCGCTGTTCGTGGTCACGACCGCGTCGCAGAACGCCGCGGGCATCGCCGTCATGCGCGCCTCGGGCTATCGCGACGTGCCGGTTTCGCCGCTCGTCGGATGGGCCGGCGCGGCGACCTTCGTGCTGGCCCCGTTCGGGGCCTTCGCGCTGAACCTCGCGGCGATCACCGCGGCGATCACCATGGGCCGGGAGGCCCACGAGGATCCGGCCCGGCGCTACGTGGCGGCGGTGTCGGCGGGCGCCTTCTATCTGATCGTCGGCCTGTTCGGCGCGACGGTGGTGGCCGCCTTCGCGGCCTTGCCGAAAGAGCTCGTCATGGCCATCGCCGGCCTGGCGCTGTTCGGAACCATCGGCAATGCGCTGGCGGGGGCGCTGGCCGACGAGCGCGAGCGCGAGCCGGCCCTGATCGCTTTCCTCATGACCGCCTCGGGGGTCTCGCTGGCCGGGATCGGCGCTCCGTTCTGGGGCCTGCTGGCGGGCGTGCTCGCGGCGCTGGCGCTGCGGGTGGGGCGCGCGTGAGCACGCGCGACGGCGAGAGCGGGGACGGGGGCGCGGTGCGGCATCCGCGGGCACCCGGCGTAGCGCGCACGGTCCGGGTACGCGAGGACGAGATCGAGTTCTCGGCGATCCGCGCGCAGGGGGCCGGCGGGCAGAACGTGAACAAGGTGTCGAACGCGGTGCAGATCCGCTTCGCGATCGGCCCGTCCTCGCTGCCCGACGCGGTCAAGGAGCGGCTGCTGGCCATGGACGACCGGCGCATCGGCGCCGACGGGACCGTCGTCATCAAGGCCCAGCGCTTCCGCAGCCTCGAGCGCAACCGCGTCGATGCGGTGGCGCGCCTGCAGGACCTGGTCGACCGGGCCGCGCGGGTGCCGCCCCGGCGGGTGGCGACCCGGCCGAGCGCCGCCGCCCGGGCGCGTCGCGTCGACGAGAAGGTCCGCCGCGGCCAGGTGAAGGCGCTGCGCCGGCGGACGGTCGACTGACGGTCGCCCGCGGACCCGCCGCGGCGGCGCCCGGGTGGCGTCCGGGCCCAAGAGTCGCGACAATGGCGGTAGTCGCTGCATTTTCGAAACCGGTACGACGGGGGATCGCACATTGGCAAAACCGAACTACGCCTTCGCGAAGCGTCAGCGTGAGCTCGCCAAGAAGCAGAAGAAGGAAGAGAAGCTCAAGCGCAAGGCCGAGCAGGCCGTCCACGGAGAGTCCGAAGACTCGCCCGAGAGCGGACAGGACGAGGCCGTGCCGGCGCAGCCCGGGGGAGAGCAGGGCGCCGACTGATCTCCGGGCGGCGCCCGCCGGGCGCCCCGCCTACAGCCGGGCGAGCCGCTCCACCGCCTGCCCGAGCGTCTCGTCCCGCTTCGCGAAGCAGAAGCGGACCACGCGGTTCTCCATCGGCGTGTCGTAGAAGGGGGACAGCGGGATCGCCGCCACGCCGACCTCGGTGGTGAGCCATTGCGCGAAATCGATCTCGCCGAGGCTGGAGATCGCGCTGTAGTCCACCAGCTGGAAATAGGTGCCTTCGCACGGCAGCAGCCTGAAGCGGCTGCCGGCGAGCCCGGCGCGAAACAGGTCGCGCTTGCGCTGGTAGAAGTCCGGCAGCTCGCGCCACGGCGCCGGGTCCTCGAGGTAGGCGGCGATGCCGTGCTGGGCCGGAGTGTTCACCGTGAAGACGTTGAACTGGTGGATCTTGCGGAACTCGGCCATCAGCGGCGCGGGTGCCGCGCAGTAGCCGACTTTCCAGCCCGTCGCGTGGAAGGTCTTCCCGAACGACGACACGACGAACGCGCGGGCGGCCAGCAGCGGGTAGCGGCTGACCGACTGGTGCGGTTCGCCGTCGTAGACCATGTGTTCGTAGACTTCGTCGGAGATCACGAACAGGCCGTGCTCGACGACCAGGGCCTCGAGTTCGCGCAGGTCGGGGTCGCGCAGGATCGTCCCGCTGGGGTTGTGCGGCGAATTGACCATGATCGCGCGGGTGCGCGGGGTCAGCGCCGCGCGCACCGCGGCCCAGGGCACGCGGAACGTCGCATCCATCCGGACCGGCACCGCCCGGCCGCCGGCCAGCTCGATGTTCGGCACGTAGCTGTCGTAGCTCGGCTCGATGACGATCACCTCGTCGCCGGGGCGCACGATCGCCAGCACCGCGGTGAAGATCGCCTGGGTCGCGCCGGCGGTGATCGTGATCTCGTCGTTCCAGTCGTAGCTCGCGCCCCAGCTCGCCGCGATCTTCCCGGCGATGGCACGCCGCAGCGCGGGCACGCCGGCCATCGGCGGATACTGGTTGAATCCGGCGCGCATCGCGTCGGCCACGGCATCGACCAGGCGCGGGTCGCAGTCGAAATCCGGGAAGCCCTGGCCGAGGTTGACCGCGCCGGCTTGCGCGGCGAGCGCCGACATGACGGTGAAGATCGTGGTGCCGACCTTCGGGAGCCGGGTACCGATCGACGCTGGGGCGGGGTTCTGCGGGGCGTTCATGACGGGCGGCATCCTCCGGTGCCCGATTATAGGGGCGGCCCGGCGCCGGCGAGCGCGGCCCGCAATGCCGGCGCTTCGGGCGGCACGATCGCCAGGGCGTGCTCGCGCGCCGCGCGGCGCGCGAGCGCGAGCAGCGCCTTGTCGCGCGTGAGCAGCCACCCGGCGCGTTCGGCGACCGCGAGGTCGAGGAACTTCTGGTCGTCGGGATCGCGGCAGGCGAGCGCGCAGCCGGGGGCCGGCGGGCAGCGACGCGCCCAGCGGTCGTACCGCGATGCGGCGTCGGCGCGTGCCCGCGCGTCCAGCCGGAACAGGGGCCGCGCGACGACGTCGAGCCACTCGGCGCGGGTCGCGTCGCTGCCGATCACCGAGAGCGCGCCGCGTTCGATGTCGCGCGCGATGGGCGCCACCCGCGGATCGTCGAAGACCAGCCAGGCCAGCCAGACGTTGGTGTCGAGGACGGCTTTCATGACATGATCGCCGCCGTCGCGCGCCGATCTTCCGTCCACCGACCTTCCGCCTGCCGATGCTGATCGTCCTGTCGCCCGCCAAGACCCTCGATTTCGATACTCCGCCCCATGTCGGGCGGTACAGCCAGCCCGCGATGCTGTCCGAGTCGCGCCGGCTCGTGAGCCGGCTGAAGGCGCTGGATGTCGCCGCGCTGGCATCGCTGATGTCGATCAGCGATACGCTGGCGGCGCTCAACGTGGCCCGCTACACGCGCTGGAAGACGCCGTTCACGCCGCGCAACGCCAAGCAGGCGGTGCTCGCCTTCGACGGCGACGTGTACGACAGCCTCGACGCGGGCAGCCTCGACGCGGAACAGCTGGATTGGGCGCAGACGCACCTGCGGATCCTGTCGGGGCTCTACGGCCTCCTGCGGCCGCTCGACCTGATGCAGCCGTACCGCCTCGAGATGGGCACGCGGCTGGCCAACGAGCGCGGGCGCGACCTGTACGCGTTCTGGGGCGAGCGGATCGCGGCGTCGATCGCCGCCGAGCTCGAGGCGCATCGTCGTCCGGTGCTGGTCAACCTGGCCTCGGTCGAGTACTTCGATGCGGTCGCGCGGACCGCGCTGCCGTACCGGGTCGTCCAGCCGGTGTTCCAGGAGGCGCGGGGCGGCGCCTGGAAAGTGACCGGCTTCGCCGCCAAGCGTGCGCGCGGCCGGATGGCGCGCTTCGCGATCGAGGGCCGCATCGACGAGCCGGAACGGCTCAAGGCGTTCGATGCCGACGGCTACCGGTTCGTGCCCGGGGTCTCGACCGCCGATACCTGGGTGTTTCGCCGCGCGGCCTGAGCCGGCGGCGGGCCGGGCCGCAGGCCGGGCGGCGAACGCGTCGCGCACCGGCCGGCGCCCGGCGGCGCTCACTGCGCCGGATAGACGTCGACGCGACGCGCCTCGCGATCGTCGGTGCCGCCGGTGGTCTCCTGCGGACGAACCATCACGATGCGCTCGGCCGGCACGCCGGCGGCGAGCAGCGCCTCGCGCGTCGCGAGGGCGCGGTTGCGGGCCAGGCGGGCATTCGCGGCCGCGTCGCCATGCCGGTCATGGAATCCCGAGACGCCGACCCGGGCGGCAGCGTCCGCCTTGGCCCAGCCGGCGATCGCCGCGAGTTGCGCGGCCGCATCGGCCGGGAGATCGAACCGGGCGGTGTCGAACAGCAGGCGCACCAGCTCGGGATAGCCGGGGCCGACCGCCGGCGCCGGCGCGGTCTCGACTTCGCCGGCTTCGGCGGCGACGCTGGCGGGCGCTGCGGAAGCCGCCGCGGCGGTGCCGCTCGCCGGCACGGAGGCCTGCCGGGCGGATCCGGCGTCGCTGCCGCCGATCGCGGTCAGCACGCCGGCCAGCAGCGCGACCGCGACCGCGATCGTCACCGCGATGCCCAGGATCCAGGCCACGAGCGTGTGGTGTTCGTTCTGCTGTTCGTCGTCCATGCGTACTCCGCGGGAAAACCGTCGACGGAAAACCCCGGATTATAGCGGCCGGGCCGGTGCCCGCCGGTCAGACCACCACCGGCTCGCGCTCCAGCGCGATCCCGAAGCGGGCCTGGACCGATTCCCGGATCCGCTCGGACAACGCCAGGATCTGCGCCCCGGTCGCCGCGCCGTGGTTCACCAGCACCAGCGCATGCCGGGCATGCACGCCGGCGTCGCCGTCGCGATGCCCCTTCCAGCCGCAGCGCTCGATGAGCCAGGCCGCCGGCAGTTTCGCGCTGTCGCCGTCCGGTCCGGGGTGGATCGGCAGGTCGGGGTGCGCGCTGCGCAGCCGCCCGGCGTGCGCCGCCGGCACGACCGGGTTCTTGAAGAAGCTGCCCGCGTTGCCGATCGCCGCCGGATCGGGAAGCTTGCGCCGCCGGATCGCGCAGACCGCCTCGGCGACGTCGCGGGCGCCGGGGACGCTGATGCCGCGCGCGCGCAGCTCCTCGCGCAACTCGCCGTAGTCGAGCCGTGGCCGGGGGCTGCGCGACAGCCTGAAGCGAACCGCCGTGATCAGCCAGTGCGCGCCGGCGGCCCGCTTGAAGATGCTGTCGCGGTACCCGAATCCGCAATCGGCGGCGTCGAAGCGCCGGGCGCCGCCGTCGAGCAGCGAGACCGCGTCGAGCGACTCGAGGCAGTCGCCGACCTCGACGCCGTAGGCGCCGACGTTCTGCACCGGGCTCGCGCCGACGCTGCCGGGGATCAGGGCCAGGTTCTCGAGCCCGTTCAGGCCCTGGGCGATCGTCCAGCCGACGAAATCGTGCCAGGTCTCGCCGGCCGCGGCCTCGACCACCGTCGCGTCGCCGGCGTGCCCGACCAGGCGACGACCGCGCAGCATCATCCGCAGCACCGTGCCCGGCGGATCGTGCGCGAACAGCAGGTTGCTGCCGCCGCCCAGCACCAGCGCGGGCGGCACGTCGCGCGCCAGCGCGATGGCCGCGGGCAGGTCGGCGGCGGCCTCGAGCTCGATCAGCCGGGCGGCGCGCGCCTCGACCCCGAAGCTGTTCAGCCGCTTCAGCGAGACCTGGTGGCGGACGGCCGGCGCCATCGGGGCGGCGCCGTCAGCTCGGCTGGTAGGCGAGTCGCACGTAGATCGGCGCGAACGCCTCGGCCTGCGTGATCTCGATCAGCGATTCGCGCGCGAGCTCCAGCAGGGCGATGAACGTGACGACGACGACCGGGATGCCGCGCTCCGCGTCGAACAGCTCGTCGAACTCCGCGAACCGGCGGTCCTGCAGCCTGCGCAGGACGACGGTCATGTACTCGCGGACCGAGAGCTCCTCGCGACTGATGCGGTGATGCTGGGTCAGGCGCGCGCGGCGCAGGATGTCGGCCCACGCGCTCTGCAGGTCGACCGGATGCACGTCGGGCAGCCGCGCGCTCATCGTCTGCTCGATCCAGGCCTGGGCGCGCAGGAAATCGCGCCCGAGCTGCGGGAGCGCGTCGAGCTGCTGCGCGCCGGCCTTGATGCGTTCGTACTCGATCAGCCGCCGCGCGAGCTCGGCGCGCGGGTCCTCGACCTCCTCGCCGCTGTCGGCTTTCTTCATCGGCAGCAGCATGCGCGACTTGATCGAGATCAGCAGCGCCGCCATCAGCAGGTACTCGGCCGCCAGCTCGAGGTTGTGGCTGCGGACCTCGTCGATGTAGGCCAGGTACTGGCGGGTCACCTCGGCCATCGGGATGTCGAGGATGTTGAAGTTCTGCCGCCGGATCAGGTAGAGCAGGACGTCGAGCGGGCCTTCGAAGGTCTCGAGGAAGATCTCCAGCGCGTCGGGCGGGATGTAGAGGTCCTGCGGCAGCTGGACCATCGGCTCCCCGTAGAGCCGCGCGACCACCTTCAGCTCGAGCTGCTCGGCCCCGGCGTGGTGCGCCTCGTCGGCCGCCGGCGGCGCGACGTCGATCCCCGGGTCGGCTCGGTCGGCGCTCAAGTGAAGTCTTTGGGGTAGTAGACGTAGGCCTGCGGCGCGACGCGCGATTCGCGCGCGCGGCGCGCGGCGTCGGCGTCCTGCGGGCGATCCCAGAGCAACGCGCGGCCCTCGCGCTGCGAGGGCTCGAGCCGCGGGTCCCGGTGCTTCAGCTCGGCCAGGAAGCGGGTGATCTCGGACTGGTACATGGCTGGATTCTCCAGGGCCCGATTCTAAGCGATCCGGAGGCTGCCCCCGGACCCGAATTCGACGATACTTCCGCTTCGAGGAGATCCCGATGAAGCGTTCGATCCTGACCGGCTGGCTGTGCTCGATGCTCGCGCTGGTGGGCGCCTGCGACCTGATCGCCCAGCGCGAGCTGCAGCCGGGGCAGTCCACCGTGGAAGACGTGCGCAAGCTGATGGGCAAGCCGGGCATGATCTGGGAGGAGGGCGACGGCAGCCAGGTGCTCGAGTACGCGCGCGGTCCCGAGGGCTGGGAGACCTGGATGGTCGAGATCGGCCCCGATGGCCGCTACCGGGGCATGAAGAATGCGCTCGAGGCGGCGAACCTGGCGCGGGTGACGCCCGGCATGAGCCGCGATGACCTGCGCAGGCTGCTGGGGCGGCCGGGTACCGAGGAGCCGCTGCCCGCCCGGGGCGAGGTGGTCTGGACCTGGCGCGTCAAGGGCGAGGTCGTCGAGACCGAGATGTTCCACGCGCACCTGGGTCGCGACGGACGCGTGACCCGGACCAGCCGCAGCCCCGATCCCCGGCTCGTCGTCAGCTAGAGGCGCCAGGGGCCGGTTCGCGGCCCCGTTTCCCGACCCTGTTCCTCGGCCCCTATTCCCCGGCGATCAGGCCCTTCTCGATCTCGGCCGCGATCTGCGCGCGCGTCCCGCGCCCGACCTTGCCGCATCCCCGGGCGGTGTCCTCGGGCATGAGCTCGTCGCAGCGCTCGAGCATCGCGTCGATCGCGCGCCCGATCCGCATCCGCCGGTCCGTCTCGCAGCGGGCGCGGCCGTGCTCGGCCGCGCAGCGGGAGAAGCCGCCGGGGCCGGCCAGCCGGTCGACGTCCTGCTCCAGCAAGGCCGCATAGAGCAGGCTCCCCAGCTGCAGACGGCTGCGGGAGCCGAACTGCTCGCTGACCGGCCACAGCGGGTTGTCGTCGCCCAGCACGACCGACAGGCTGCGGACGCGCAGGTCGCGCACCACCAGCCGGTCCAGGATCTCGCAGCTCTGGGCCCGTTCCAGGCTGTCGTTGCCGCAGCATCCGACGGCGGCATCGACCATCTCGTGATGCTCGACGCCGGCGATATGGAGCATCTCGTGGAACCAGATGTTCTCGAAGCTGGCCCGGTAGCGCGTCCCGCGGGTGCCGCCGACGGCCCTGGAGATCGAGCCCGGCGCGAGCCAGACGATGTGTCCGGCGCCGATATTGGCGATCGCCAGGGTGCCGCCGGCTGTCGCCAGGGCGCCGCCGGCCCCGCGCCACTGGCACACGGTCGGATGCGCCAGGGAGGCGTCGTCGCGCCAGACGTTCTTGAACCGGATCTCGAGGCGTGCCACCAGGCCGTCGAGCCGCGAGTTTCTCAGGCAGCCGAGGAAGCGGCCGCGTTCGCCGGGCTGGCCCTGGGCGGCCGGATGGCCCGGCAGGCCGGACAGCATCACGGTCGCGACGGCCCGGCGCAGTTGCGCGTAGTCGCCCGGCTCGATCTCGTTGCGGCAGCTCCGGTCGAAGTAGCGGCGCGGCGGCTCTTCGAGGAGGTCGGCGAACTCGTCGACGCTGCCTTGCGTTTCGTTCCGGAGCATCCGGTGCCATGCGCCCTGCAGCTCGACGGCGCGGGGCGTGAGCGGCGCGACGTACTGCCCGAAATTGACCTCGTTCTGGTTCGATGCCAGCGCCGGCGCGCCCAGGGCCAGGCCGGCCAGAAGCGGAAGCAGCGACCTTGCGAGTCGGGGGGGCAGGTCCATGGGCGCGTGTCTCGACGGGCGGCGGGGGTGCGGCGATTCTGGCACGGCCGCGCGATCGCCGGCAACGGCCCGGCGTGCCTGCCGGATCCCTCGGGAAACGATCGGGCGGCGATCAGGAGGCGATCAGGAGGCGACGATCGCGGCGAGGGCGGCGTCGAGCTCGTCGAACACGGCGCCCTCGCCCAGTTCGTCGACGAAGCCCGAGCGACGCATCAGCGACAGCGGCTGTTCGTTGGGTTCGGCGATCACCAGCCGGCCGCCGCGCCGCTGCAGCAGCCGGTGCAGGCTTTGCAGCGTGTCCAGCCCGGTGGTGTCGAGGTTGATCACCTGGTGCAGCTCGAGCACCACGACGTCGGCCAGCGGCCGCGCGGGGTCGAGCAACTGCTCGAGCTTGGTCACCGAGCCGAAGAACAGCGAACCGAAGATCCGGTAGGCGGCGACGCGCCGGCCCGAGGCGGTCGTGGCGTAGTCGGCCGGCAGCGTGATCGGCTCGATGCGCGTGAGGGTCGAGATGCGCCGGATGAAGAGCAGGCTCGCCAGGACCAGGCCGGCCTGCACCGCGACCGTGATGTCGAAGACCACGGTCAGCAGGAAGGTGGTCAGCAGGATCGCCCGGTAGCTGAACGAGAAGTGGCGCAGCCGCGCGAACTCGCGCCATTCGCCCATGTTCCAGGCGACGAACAGCAGGATCGCCGCCAGCGAGGCGAGCGGGATGTCGTGCGCGAACGGCGCCAGCGCGAGGACGATCGCCAGCAGCGTGGCCGAGTGCACGATGCCGGCAATCGGGGTGCGCGCGCCCGAGCGCACGTTGGTGACCGTGCGCGCCACGGTGCCGGTGGCGGCGATGCCGCCGAAGAACGGCGCCACGAAGTTCGCGATGCCCTGCGCCATCAGCTCCTGGTTGGGGTCGTGACGGTCGTGGATCAGGCCGTCGGCGACCCGCGCGCACAGCAGCGACTCGATGGCGCCCAGCAGCGCGATCGACAGCGTCGGCATCGCGAGGTTCTGCACGGCACTCCAGTCGAACGCCGGCAGGCCGAACGCGGGCAGGCCCTGCGGGATGCCGCCGAAGCGCGACCCGATCGTCTCGACCTGGAGGCCGCCCAGCGACACGACGAGCGTGCCCGCGAGCAGCACGACGATCGTGCCGGGCACGCGCGCCATCCAGCGCCGCCAGCGCGCGGCGTTCGCGTCGTACGATTTCGGCCAGGCGACGACGATCGCCAGCGAGGCCGCGCCCAGCACGAGCGCACCCGGGTTGATCGTGTCCAGCGCGTTCCACAGCGCGTCGATCTGCGAGAAGAAATTGGCCGGCATCTTCTCGATCGACAGGCCGAGGAAGTCCTTGACCTGCTGCAGGCCGATGATCACCGCGATGCCGTTGGTGAAGCCGATCACGATCGAGACCGGAATGAACCGGATCAGGCTGCCCAGCCGCAACGCGCCCATCGCGAACATCAGCACGCCCGCCATCAGGGTGGCGATGAGCAGGTTCGCGATGCCGTAGCGCTCGGCGATCGCGTACAGCAGCACCACGAAGGCGCCGGCCGGCCCGCCGATCTGCACCCGCGAGCCGCCCAGCGTGGCGATCAGGAACCCCGCGATGATCGCCGTGAAGATGCCCTGCTCGGGCTTCACGCCGCTGGCGATCGCGAAGGCCATCGCCAGCGGCAGCGCCACGACCCCGACCGTGACGCCGGCGGCCGCGTCGGCGCGCAGGTCGTCCCGGGAGTAGCCGCGCAGGCTGTCGACCAGCCGCGGGCGGAAGCGGAACTCGCCGAGGTTCACCGCACTTTCATCCCCGGCCGGGCGCCTTCGTCGGCGTCGAGCAGGAACAGGCCGCCGGCGGGCGCGTCGCCGTCGGCCGAGGCCGACAGCACCATCCCTTCCGAGACGCCGAACTTCATCTTGCGCGGTGCGAGGTTGGCGACGACGACCGTCAGCCGGCCGGCCAGGCGGGCGGGGTCGTAGGCCGACTTGATCCCGGAGAACACGTTGCGCGGCCGGCCATCGCCGAGATCGAGGGTGAGGCGCAGCAGCTTGTCGGACCCCTCGACGGCTTCGGCGGCGACGATGCGCGCGATGCGCAGGTCGATCCGCCCGAACTCGTCGATCGAGACCGGATCGGGGGCGCCGGCGCCGGCCGGCTCGACGCGCGCGCCGGCTTCCTGCGGCGCCTCGAACAGCCGGTCGAAGTGCTTCGGGTCGACGCGGGTCATCAGGTGCTCGTAGCGGCCGATCGAGCGTGCCGGCGAGGTCGTGCCCGGGCGCAGCCCGAGGTCGTCCCAGCGCAGGTCGGGGGTGCCGAAGAACGCCTCGACGCGCGCCGCGGTGGCCGGCAGGATCGGCTTGAGCAGGATGGTCAGCCGGTGGAACGCGAGCAGGCAGCGCGAGCACACCTCGTGCAGCGCCTCGCGGCGCGCCGGGTCCTTGGCCAGCTCCCAGGGCTTGTTGGCGTCGAAGTCCTGGTTGATCTCGTCGGCGTGGGCCATGATCAGCCGGACCGCCCGGCCGAACTCGCGTCCCTCGTAGGCCGCCGCCACCTCGGCCTCGAGCTCGGCCGCGCGGCGCGACCGGGGGTCGGCCGGGTCGAGCGCGCGTTCGGACAACCGGCCGTCGAAGAACCGGCTGACGAAGGTGGCCGCCCGGCTCGCGATGTTCACGTACTTGCCGACCAGGTCGCTGTTCACGCGGGCGACGAAGTCGTCGGGATTGAAGTCGACGTCCTCGACCCGGGCGTTGAGCTTGGCCGCGATGTAGTAGCGCAGCCACTCGGGATTCATCCCGATCTCGAGATAGCGCAGCGGCGAGATGCCGGTGCCCCGGCTCTTGCTCATCTTCTCGCCGCTGACGGTGATGAACCCGTGCACGTTGACCCGGTCCGGCGCCTTGCGGCCACCGAAATGCAGCGTCGCCGGCCAGAACAGCACGTGGAAGTAGATGATGTCCTTGCCGATGAAGTGGATCTGCTCGGTCGCGGGGTCGGCCAGCAGCGCGTCGAAGTCGATCCCGCGCCTGGCGCAATGCGCCTTGAGCGAGGCGAGGTAGCCGATCGGGGCGTCGAGCCAGACATAGAAGTACTTGCCGGGCGCGTCGGGGATCTCGATGCCGAAGTAGGGCGCGTCGCGCGAGATGTCCCAGTCGGCGAGCGAGCCGCCGGCCTCGCCGTCGCCCAGCCATTCCTGCGCCTTGGCCAGCACCTCGGGCTGCAGCCGCGGCTGGCCGTGCCGGTCGTCGCCGCGGGTCCATTCGCGCAGGAACGCCTGGCAGCGCGGATCGGACAGCCGGAAGAAATAGTGGTCCGACGCGCGCAGCTCGGGCTGCGCCCCGGAGAGCGCCGAATAGGGATTCCTCAGCTCCGTCGGCGCGTAGACCGAGCCGCAGACCTCGCAGGAGTCGCCGTACTGGTCCTTCGCGCCGCAGCTCGGGCATTCGCCCTTGATGTACCGGTCGGGCAGGAACATGCCCTTGACCGGGTCGAAGAACTGCTCGATGCGGCGCACGTCGATCAGGTCGTTCGCCTTCAGCGCCCGGTAGATCGACTGCGACAGCTCGGTGTTCTCGGCCGAGTCGGTGCTGTGCCAGTGGTCGAAGCTGATCCCGAAGCCGTCCAGGTACGCCTTGCGTCCGGCCGCGATGCGCGCGACGAAGTCCTGCGGGCTCAGGCCCTCCTTCTCGGCCGCGATCATGATCGGCGCCCCATGGGCATCGTCGGCGCCGACGAAATGGACCGTATGGCCGCGCATCCGCTGGAACCGCACCCAGATGTCGGCCTGGATGTACTCCATGATGTGGCCGATATGGAACGGGCCGTTCGCGTACGGCAGCGCGGTCGTCACGAAGAGCGTGCGGGCGGGAGCGGTCATGGGCGGCGGGAACGGGGGCGGACGGGACGGCGCGAACCCCGCAGTCTAGCAGGGCGCCCGCTGGCATCCGGGGTATCGGCGCGGCCGCGGGACCGCTTCGATTAGACTTTCCCCGCTATCCCGAATCCGCCCCAAACCTTCCGTTTCCAGAGTGCAATCATGAGCGTGACCGTCGAGCAGGTGACCGAGGCCCTGAAGGGCGTCGTCGATTCCAATACCCAGAAGGACCTGGTCGCGGGGCGCTCGGCGCGCAACGTCCGGGTCGACGGCGGCGAGGTCGCGGTCGACGTCGAGCTCGGCTACCCGGCGCGCAGCCAGATCGACCCGATCCGCCGGGCGGTCGTGGCGGCGATCCGGGCGCTGCCCGGGGTCACCAACGTGTCGGCCAACGTGTACCAGAAGATCGTCGCCCATGCGGTGCAGCGCGGCGTCAAGACGCTGCCCGGCGTGAAGAACATCATCGCCGTCGCCTCGGGCAAGGGCGGGGTCGGCAAGAGCACCACCGCGGCCAACCTGGCGCTCGCGCTGGCGGCCGAGGGGGCCAGCGTCGGCATGCTCGATGCCGATATCTACGGCCCGTCGCAGCCGACGATGCTGGGCATCACCGGGCGCCCCCAGTCGCGCGACGGCAAGTCGCTCGAGCCGATGGAGGGGCACGGGATCCAGGCCAGCTCGATCGGCTTCATGATCGACCTCGACACCCCGATGGTCTGGCGCGGCCCGATGGTGACCCAGGCGCTCGAGCAGCTGCTGCGCGACACCAACTGGCGCGACCTCGACTACCTGGTGGTCGACATGCCGCCGGGCACCGGCGACATCCACCTGACGCTGGCGCAGAAGATTCCCGTGACCGGGGCGGTCATCGTGACCACCCCGCAGGACATCGCGCTGCTCGACGCCCGCAAGGGCCTGAAGATGTTCGAGAAGGTCGGGATCCCGATCCTCGGGATCGTCGAGAACATGGCGATGCACGTCTGTTCACAGTGCGGCCACGTCGAGCACATCTTCGGCCAGGGCGGCGGCGAGCGCATGTCGACCGACTACGAGGTCGAATACCTCGGCGGCCTGCCGCTCGACATCCGGATCCGCGAGCAGGCCGACTCGGGCCGCCCGACCGTGATCGCCGATCCGGATGGACCGGTCGCCGCGGTCTACCGTCAGATCGCGCGCCGCGTCGCGGTGAAGATCGCCGAGCGGGCGCGCGACATGAGCCTCAAGATCCCGTCGATCGTGGTCCAGAACACCTGACGAAGGAAGGCGCGTCCCCGGGGAAGGCGCGTCCCCGACGCCCCGGGCCCTGCCCGGCCGGAATGCCGGCCCGCCGCGCGGCATAAGACATATGAAACATATTACATATCGCGTTGCAGCGAGGGTCAATTCTAGAATTCCAGTACCTGAATACTGAATTGATCCCGGGCCGCGCCGTCCGGGCGCGCGCCATGACGACTGCAACCGAGGTCAAGTGGGTTCCGACCTACTGCTACAACTGCGTGGCCGGTCCCGACATGCTGACCGTGAAGGTCGAGGACGGGGTGGCCACCGAGGTCGCTCCGAACTTCTGTGGCAAGGGGGTGCATCCCGGCGATGGCAAGCCCTGTGTCAAGGCCTATGGCCTGATCCAGAAGACCTACTCTCCGCATCGGGTGCTGACCCCGATGCGTCGCACCAACCCGAAGAAGGGGATCGGCGAGGATCCCGGCTTCGTGCCGATCTCCTGGGACGAGGCGCTCGACGCCGTCGCGGCGAAATTGCGCGACGTCCGCGCCAAGGGCGTCGTCGACGAGGCCGGGCTGCCGCGCGTCGCGGTGAGCCTGGGCCACGGCGGCACGCCGGCGCACTACATGGGCACGTTCCCGGCGCTGCTGTCGGCACTCGGCGCGGTCGACTACAGCTTCGGCTCGGGCCAGGGCGTCAAGTGCGTCCACTCCGAGCACCTGTACGGTGAGTACTGGCACCGCGCGTTCACCGTCGCCGCCGACACGCCGTACACCGAGTACAACATCGCGCTGGGCGCCAACGTCGAGGTCACCGGCGGGGTCGCCGCCGTGGCGCGCCACGCCGACGCGCGCGTGCGCGGCATCAAGCGGGTATTCGTCGAGCCGCACCTGTCGGTCACCGCCGCGCTGTCGGCCGAGTGGATCCCGATCAAGCCGAAGACCGATGCGGCCTTCATGTTCGCGCTGATCCACGTGATGCTGCACGAGCGGCCGCGCGATCACCTCGACCTGCCGTTCCTGCGCGACCGCACCTCGTCGCCGTACCTGGTCGGCCCCAACGGCTACTACCTGCGCGAGCCCGACACCGGCAAGCCGCTGCTGTGGGACACGCGCCGCGCGGCCGCGGTGCCCTTCGATGCGCCCGGCACGGTGCCGGCGCTGGAGGGCGACTTCACCGTCGCGTCGGCCTACGAGCAGGGGCCCGACGACGATCGCTGGGTGTACCGGGACGTCGTCGCGCAGCCGGCGTTCGCCAAGCTGGTCGCGCACGTCGCCCCGTATTCGCCCGAGTGGGCCGAGTCGATCTGCGACGTCCCGGCGGCGCGCACCCGGCGCGTGGCCAACGAGTTCCTCGACCACGCCCACGTCGGCGAGACCATCGAGATCGACGGCGAGCACCTGCCGTTCCGGCCGGTCGCGGTCACGCTGGGCAAGACGGTCAACAACGGCTGGGGCGCCTTCGACTGCGTCTGGGCGCGCACCGTGCTGGCGGTGCTGGTCGGCGCGCTGGAGGTACCCGGCGGCACGCTCGGCACGACGATCCGCATCAACCGGCCGCACGACGACCGCCACCGCAGCGTCAAGCCCGGCGACGACGGCTTCATGGTGCACAGCCTGAACCCGACCGACCCCGAGCGCTGGGTCCGCAAGCCGGGCGGGCGCAACGCACACCGCACGCTGGTGCCGCTGGTCGGCAACGGCCCCTGGGCGCAGGCGCTGGGCCCGACGCACCTGGCCTGGATGTGGCAAAAGGACGCGCCCGAGAAGCTGATGGACCCGGCGTTCCCGGAGCTGTGGATCACGTTCCGCACCAATCCGGCCATTTCCTTCTGGGACACGCGCGGGCTGTCCGAGACGATGGCGCGCTTCCCGATGATGGTCTCGTTCGCCTACACCATCGACGAGACCAACTGGATGGCCGACATCCTGCTGCCCGAGGCCACCGACCTGGAGAGCCTGCAGCTGATCCGCCTGGGCCGCAGCAAGTTCGTCGAGCAGTACTGGAGCCACGAGGGCTTCCTGCTGCGCCAGCCGGTGGTCGCGCCGCGCGGGGATACGCGCGACTTCACCTGGATCTCGACCGAGATCGCGCGTCGCGCCGGGCTGCTCGAGGCGTACAACACCGCGATCAACCGCGGTGTGGCCGGCATGCCGCTGAAGGGCGAAGGTTTCGACTTCGCGCTCGACCCGTCGCAGGCGCACCCGGTCGAGGAGATCTGGGACTCGATCTGCCGCGCCGCCACCGCCGAGGTCTCGGGCGGGCGCGAGGTGCACGACCTGGCCTGGTTCAAGGAGCACGGCTTCTACAGCCAGCGCTATCCGCAGCGCCGCTGGTACCTGTATCCCACGCTGGCCGAGCAGGGGCTGCGCTTCGAGCTGCCGTACCAGGAGCGGCTGACGCGCTCGGGCCGCGAGCTCGAGCGCCGCCTGCACGAGCAGGGCATCCACTGGTGGGACGACCAGCTCACCGAGTACCAGTTCATGCCGGCCTGGCACGACCTGCCCGGCCGCTGGGAGCGCGCGCTGGTGAACCAGGGCGCCCGGCCGGAGGACTATCCGTTCTGGCTGATCACGACCAAGAGCATGCAGTTCCATGCCAGCGGCAACGCGTCGATCCAGCTGATGGACGAGGTGTCGCGCAACGTGCGCGGGCACCGCGGGGTCGTGGTCAACGCGGCGACGGCGGCGCGGCTGGGCATCGAGGACGGCGACCTGGTCGAGGTCGTGTCCACGGTGAGCACCACGCGCGGGCCGGCGATCGTCAACCAGGGCATCCGGCCCGATACGCTGCTGATCATCGGGCAGTTCGACCACTGGGCGACGCCCTACGCGAAGGATTTCCACGCGCCGAGCCTGAACACCGTCGCGCCGATGTCGCTCGAGCTGACCGACGCCACCGGCTCGGGTTCGGACGTCGTGCGCGTGGCGCTGCGGCGCGTGCAGGAAGGCGCCCGGCGATGACGCCGGCCGCCCGGCGCCACGGCGTCCGGACGGTCGTCGGACGACGCCTCGACGGCGCGACGCTGGTCGAGGAGCGCTGCCGGGTGGCGGAGGAGCGGCCGCTCACGGTCGACGTGGACGGCATCGGCGCCTACACGCTGATGTGGACGCCGACCGAGCCCGCCGACGTCCCGTGCGGGTTCACGCCCGCCGACGGCGTGCTCTCCGCGGCGGGGCGGCCGCACGGCGCCGGCGTCCCCGAGGCGCTGGCCCTGGCGGCCGGCTTCGCGTTCACCGAGGGCCTGTTCGCCCGGGTCGACGACATCCGCGGGCTGTCGATCTGCGAGCGAGACCCGGCGGTGGTTCGCCTGACGCTGGCCGACCCGTGCCGCGCGCAGGTGCGCCGTCGAAACGTCGTCATCGGATCGTCGTGCGGCATCTGCGGCGGGCGCGAGCAGATCGACGATGTCACCCGCGGCATCGCGCCGGTCGGCGACGCGCTGCGCATCGACGGCGCGCGCCTGGACGCGGTGATGGACGCGCTGCGCCGTCGCCAGGCGGTGTGGCTCGAGACCGGCGGCACCCACGCGGCGGCGATCTTCGATGCGGGCGGGAGCATCCTCGCGCTGTTCGAGGATCTCGGGCGGCACAACGCGCTGGACAAGGCGATCGGCCATTGCCTGCTCGCGCGCATTCCGCTGGCGGGCTGCGGCGCCGCGCTGACCAGCCGCGTCACGCTCGAGATGGCCGCAAAGGCCGCGCGTGCCGGGCTGGAACTGGTCGCCGCGGTCTCGGCGGCATCCTCGCTCGCCATCGAGGTGGCCGATCGTTTCGGGATGACCTTGTGCGGCTTCGTGCGCAACGGGCGCGCGACCGCCTTCTCGCATCCGCACCGGCTGCGCAGCCATCCCGCCCGGGCGCGCAGCGCCTGAGGCGGCCCCTTCGCGGCTCCCGCAAAGCGCCGGCACGATCCCCCCGAAGCGCCTGTGCGGCTCGCCGCGAACGCGGCGCCCGTCCGGCGGCGCCGGCTCCGATCCGGGCCGGAAACCCTGTTCCGGCGAATGTTCCTATGTATGGAATTGCATATTGCTTTGCCCTTCACCGGATGTAAGCTGGCCGTCAAGTCGGCGGTCCGACAAGTCGACGATCCGATTTGGCCACTCTGGAGGAGACATCAGGTGGATATGAATCGAAGGCAGTTCTTCAAGGTCAGCGCGGCGGGGCTCGCCGGCTCGAGCCTTGCGGCGCTGGGCTTCTCGCCCACGCCGGTGCTGGCGGAGACCAGGCAGTTCAAGCTGGCCCGCACCACCGAGACCCGCAGCACCTGTCCGTACTGTTCGGTCAGTTGCGGGCTGATCATGTACACCCTGGGCGACAAGGCGAAGAACGTCACGCCGCACATCGTTCACGTCGAAGGCGACCCCGACAACCCCGTCAGCCGCGGCGCGCTGTGCCCCAAGGGCGCGGGGGTCCTGGACATGATCAACTCGCCCGGGCGCGTCCTCTACCCCCAGATTCGCGAGGCGGGCAGCAAGGCGTGGAAGCGCATCGGCTGGGACGAGGCCTTGACGCGCGTGGCCAAGCACATGAAGGCCGACCGCGACGCCAACTTCCAGACTCGGAACGCCGTCGGCACCACGGTCAACCGCTGGACCACGACCGGTTTCCTGATGTGCAGTTCGTCGTCCAACGAATCGAGTTACTTGACCGTCAAGGTGTCGCGCGCACTGGGGATGGTCGGCATCGACACACAAGCACGCGTCTGACACGCACCGACGGTGTCCAGTCTGGGCCCGACGTTCGGTCGCGGAGCGATGACCAACTCATGGACGGATATCAAGAACGCCGACCTCATCATCGTCATGGGCGGCAATGCCGCCGAAGCCCATCCGGTGGGCTTCAAGTGGGTGATCGAGGCGATGCAGAAGCGCAAGGCCAAGCTGATCTCGATCGATCCGCGCTTCAACCGCACCTCGGCGGTGGCTGACGTCTATGCGCCGATCCGCAACGGCACCGACATCGCCTTCCTGGGCGGCGTCATCAACTACCTGCTGAGCAAGGACAGGATCCACCACGACTACGTCAGGTTCAATACCGACGCGACCTTCCTGACCAAGCCCGACTTCAAGCTCGAGAGCGGCCTGTTCAGCGGCTATGACGAAGCCAAGCGCAAGTACGACAAGTCCTCCTGGGGCTACCAGTTGGACGAGCAGGGCTACGTCAAGGTCGACGATACGATGCAGGATCCGCTGTGCGTGTACCAGCAGCTCAAGAAGCACTACAGCCGCTACACGCCGGAGATGGTCAGCCGCATCTGCGGCACGCCGCAGGACAAGTTCCTGAAGATCTGCGAGATGCTGGGCGAGATGTCCGCGCCCGACAAGACCAGCACCATCTGCTACGCGCTGGGCTGGACGCAGCACACGGTGGGCAGCCAGAACATCCGCACGATGGCGATGATCCAGCTGCTGCTGGGCAACATGGGGCGGCCGGGTGGCGGCGTCAATGCGCTGCGAGGCCACTCCAACGTGCAGGGCGTGACCGACATGAACGCCTATGCCGAGGTGTTCTCGGGCTACCTGAGCGCCCCGACGGACAACGACGACACGTACGAGAAGTACATGAAGCGCTGCACGCCCAAGCCGCTGCGGCCCAACCAGTTCAACTACTGGAGCAACTTCCCGCGCTTCTTCAACAGCCTGATGAAGTCGTACTACGGCAAGGCCGCGACGCGGGAGAACAACTTCTGCTACGACTGGGTGCCCAAGCTGGCCGGCGGCTATGACACCATGCACCTGTTCGAGTTGATGCACCAGGGCAAGATGAACGGCTTCATCTGCCAGGGCTTCAACCCGCTGGCGACGGTGCCCAACAAGAACAAGCTATCGGCGGCGCTGGCCAAGCTGAAGTACCTGGTCATCATCGATCCGCTGGAAACCGAGACCGGCGAGTTCTGGAAGAACTTCGGCCCCGTCAACGACGTGAAGTCCGAGGACATCCAGACGGAGGTCTTCCGCCTGCCCAGCGCCTGCTTCGCCGAGGAGCAGGGCAGCCTGACGAACTCCAGCCGCGTCGCACTGTGGAAAGAGCGCGCCATCGCGCCGCCGGGCGAGGCCAAGACCGATTCGGAGATCATGGCCCGGCTGTTCGTCGAGCTGCGCGAGATGTATGCCAAGGAGGGCGGCGCCTTTCCCGAGCCGATCGCCAACCTGGCCTGGGACTACGTGCAGCACCACGAACCTTCGCCGACCGAGTTGCTGCGCGAGATCAGCGGCCGCGCCATCGAGGACGTGCTGGCGCCGCCCGACCCCAAGGACTCGCAGGCGCCCCGCGCCGTGCTGGTCAAGGCCGGGCAGCAAGTGCCGGGCTTTGCGATGCTGCGCGACGACGGCTCCACCGCCTGCGGCAACTGGCTGTACAGCGGCTGCTGGTCCGAGGCGGGAAACCTGACGGCGCGACGCGACCTGTCCGATCCCACGGGCTGGGGCGTGTACCAGAACTACGGGTTCTCGTGGCCGGCCAACCGCCGCATCCTCTACAACCGCGCCAGCGCCGACAAGGACGGCAAGCCTTGGGCGGCGAACAAGAAGTACGAGTATTGGAACGGCAAGAGCTGGGCTGGCGCCGACGTGCCAGACATGATGCCGACGGCCGCGCCCGAGATGGGCATGGGCTCGTTCATCATGAACCCGGAAGGCGTGGCGCGGCTGCACGCGATCGGCATGGCCGAGGGGCCTTTCCCCGAGCACTACGAGCCCTTCGAGACGCCGATCGGCGTCAACCCGCTGCATCCTGACAACCCGAAGGCGATCAGCAACCCCTGCGCTCGCGTATTCAAGGGCGACATGGAGGCGTTCGGCAAGAAGGAGGAGTTCCCGTACACGGCCACCACCTACCGGCTGACCGAGCACTTCCACACCTGGACCAAGCACGCCAAGCTCAACTCCATCGTGCAGCCCGAGGCCTTCGTCGAGATCAGCGAAGAACTCGCCAAGGAGAAAGGCATTGCGCACGGCGACAGCGTCAGGGTCAGCTCCAACCGCGGCCACATCATCACCAAGGTCGTGGTCACCAAGCGCATCAAGCCCTTCGACGTGAACAACCAGAAGGTGCATCTGGTGGGCATCCCCTTCCACTGGGGCTTCACGGGCCAGACCAAGACCGGCTACATCGCAAACACCCTGACCCCGTTCGTCGGCGACGCCAACTCGCAGACGCCGGAATTCAAGGCGTTCCTCGTCAACATCGAGAAGGCGTGAGGTAGCACGATGGCCAGTCTGCAATCCCAAGATGTGGTGGCGCGCTCCGCCACCACCACGCCCACGCCGCAGGTGCGCTCCGCCGTCCCGCAGGTCGCCAAGCTCATCGACGAGTCCAAGTGCATCGGCTGCAAGGCCTGCCAGGTCGCGTGCATGCAGTGGAACGACCTGCGCGACGAAGTCGGCCAGAACATCGGCGTCTACGACAACCCGGTCGACCTGACGCCGAGTTCCTGGACCGTGATGAAGTTCTTCGAGGTCGAGCCCGAGCAGGGCAAGCTCGAGTGGCTGATCCGCAAGGACGGCTGCATGCACTGCGAGGATCCCGGCTGCCTGAAGGCGTGCCCGGCCCCCGGCGCGATCGTCAAGTACGCCAACGGGATCGTCGACTTCATCTCCGAGAACTGCGTCGGCTGCGGCTACTGCATCACCGGATGCCCGTTCGACGTTCCGCGCATCTCGAAGGAGGACAACAAGGCCTACAAGTGCACGCTCTGCTCGGACCGGGTCGCGGTGGGCCTCGAGCCCGCGTGCGTGAAGACCTGTCCGACCGGGGCGATCGGGTTCGGCACCAAGGAGGACATGGTCGCGTACGCGCGCAAGCGCGTCGGCGAGCTGCAGGAGCGCGGGTTCCAGAAGGCGGGGCTCTACGATCCTGCCGGCGTCGGCGGCACGCACGTGATGTACGTGCTCAAGCACGCCGACCGGCCCGAGCTCGAGCACCTTCCGGCCAATCCGACGATCAGCCCGATGGTGTCGCTGTGGAAGGGCGTGACCAAGCCGCTCGCGGTCGCCGCGATGGTGGGGGCGGTCTTCGCCGGTTTCTTCCACTACATGAAGGTCGGCCCCGTCGAGTCGGACGGCGACGAGAAGTCGGACAGCAACGCGTCCGGCGAGAAGACCGAAGCCTGAGGAGACCGCCCATGACACGCTCGATCAAGCGCTACGACGACGGCACGCGGCTCAATCACTGGGCCGTCGCGGCGCTGTTCGTCCTGGCGGCGCTGTCCGGCCTCGCGTTCTTCCACCCGAGCCTGTTCTTCTTCGGCAACCTGTTCGGGGGCGGGCAATGGACGCGAATCCTGCATCCGTTCTTCGGCGTCCTGATGTTCGTCTTCTTCCTCGGGATGTTCTTCAGGCTGCGGCGGGACAACCGGATCGATGCCGATGACCGCAAGTGGCGCGCCCGGATGGGCGCCATGCTGCGCGGCGACAAGGCGGGGATGCCGCCGGTCGGGAAGTACAACTACGGGCAGAAGCTGGTGTTCTGGCTGATGACCTGGAGCCTGCTGGTTCTGGTCGTGACCGGCGTGATATTCTGGCGCCCATGGTTCGCCCCGTCGTTCCCGATCGAGGCGATCCGGATCGCGTCGCTGCTGCATGCGGTGGCCGCCCTGGTTCTGGTGCTCACGTTCATCGTGCACGTGTACGCCGCGATCTGGGTCAAGGGCACCATGCGGGCCATGACGCGCGGCACGGTCTCCGAGAAGTGGGCGCGGCTGAACCATCCGTCATGGCACCGAGAGACGACACAGGGCAAGTGAGGACGGGCGCCGGGATGCGACGCGGACACGGGGAGCCGGCGGGCGGATGACCGAAGCGACCGTTCGCGTCATGTCGACGGAGGAGATCGTCGCCGGCGGCGCGGCCCGGACCCCGTTCATCGTCTGGCCGCGGCCCGACGCCGTGTTCCTCGACCGCTCGGTCCGCGTCCGGCAGCTGGCCGCCGGCCACCCGATGCGCGACTACCTGCTGCTGGTGGCCGACATCGCGCTGGCTCAGCACGAGCGGCTGCAGGCGTGCCCGCCGGTCCGGCTGCCCGACGCCTCGGAGCTTGAGCAGGCCGCGGCGGCCGGCGTCGCGCCGCTGCAGGCAACGCGATGGGCACGCGACCCGGCATGGCGCGGCGTGCTGCGCGAGCTGGTCGCGGCGCTGCGGCCCAGGGTGGCCGAGGGCAGCGCCGCCGCGGGCGCGCTGGCGACGCTCGCCACCGCAACCGACGAACATCTCGAGCTGCAGGCCGACCGCCTGCTCAACGGCGTCATGACCGGGCTCGACCTCGCGACCGCTCCGCTGGTCGCGGCGGCGCTGCAGGTCTACTGGACGCATCTGGTGCTCGCGCTGCGACGGGCGCACGAAGGCACCGGCCGGGAGCCGTTCGGCCGGTCCGGCGACGCCGGCGCCTGCCCGTGCTGCGGCATGCCTCCGGCGGCGAGCGTCATTCGCATCGGCCCGGAGTCCTCGGGGCAGCGCTATCTCCACTGCGCGCTCTGCTCGACCCAGTGGCACATGGTGCGGATCCAGTGCGCGCGTTGCGGCGCGGGCGAGGGCATCGCCTACCAGGCGCTGGAGCCGCTGGCCGGCGCCGGGTTCCGGGCCACCGGCGCCGCGCGCGGCGCGGTCCAGGCGGAGACCTGCGACCGCTGCGGCCATTACCTCAAGATCGTGCACATGGAGAAGGATCCCCAGGTGGACCCGGTGGCCGATGACCTGGCCAGCGTCTCCCTCGACCTTCTCGTCGCCGATACCGGCAAGCGGCGTCATGGCGTGAACCTGATGCTGCTCTTCGGCGACTCGCCACCCCCGGACGACGGGGGGCCCTAGTGCGGGCGCCCGAAGAGTCCGTGGTCCACGGCTCGAAGGCAACTCCAGGCAAGCTTCCCTCGGTCGACCGGCTGCTGCGCCAGGATGCGGTGCGCCGGCTGCTCGACCAGCACGGCCAGGTCCTCGTCACGCAGGAAGCGCGCGCGCTGCTCGATGCGCTGCGCGCGCAGGCGCTCGCGGGCGAGCTGCCGGCCGAGGCGCTCGCGCCGGCCGCGCTCGCCGAGGGGCTCGCGCAGCGCTGCGCGCGGCGGCTCGCGCCGAACATGCGCGCGGTGCTGAACCTGACCGGCACCGTGATCCACACGAACCTCGGACGAGCGCTGCTCCCGGAGGCGGCGTTGCGGCACGTGCTGGCGACGATGGCCGCGCCGAACAACCTGGAGTTCGATCTCGACTCGGGGCGCCGCGGCGATCGCGACAGCCTGGTCGAGGGCCTGCTGGCCGAGCTCACCGGCGCCGAGGCCGCGACCGTCGTCAACAACAACGCGGCGGCGGTGCTGCTCACCGTCGCCGCGCTGGCCCGGGGGCGTGAAGTCATCGTCTCGCGCGGCGAGCTGGTCGAGATCGGCGGCGCGTTCCGGATGCCCGACGTGATGGCCGGCGCCGGCGCGCGCCTGGTCGAGGTGGGCACGACGAACCGCACCCATCCCCACGACTACGAGCGCGCGATCGGCAAGCGGACCGCCCTGCTGATGAAGGTGCATACCAGCAACTACGCGGTCCAGGGCTTCACCGCGGCGGTCGACGAGGCCACGCTGGCCGGCATCGCCCGCACGCACGGGCTGCCGCTCGCCAGCGACCTGGGCAGCGGCGCGCTGGTCGATCTTGCGCGCCACGGGCTGCCGCACGAGCCGCTGCCCCAGGAGATGCTGGCGGCGGGCTGCGACCTGGTCACGTTCTCGGGCGACAAGCTGCTGGGCGGCCCGCAGGCGGGCCTGATCGTCGGCTCGAAGGAGATCGTCGCGCGGATCCGCAAGCATCCGCTCAAGCGCGCGCTGCGCATGTCGAAGCTTCCGCTGGCGGCGCTCGAGGCCACGCTGCGGCTGTACCTGCGTCCGGATTGGCTGGTCAGGGACCTGCCGACGCTGCGGCTGCTGACCCGGCCGCTCGAGGACATCCGCGCGCTGGCGGCCGGGGTCGCACCGCTGCTGGCGCCGGCGGTGACCCCGCACTTCTCGGTCGAGGTGGTCGAGCTGTCGGGCCAGATCGGCTCGGGGTCGCTGCCGGTCGAGCGCCTGCCGTCGGCCGGCCTCGCGCTGGCGCCCGCCGCCGGCCGGCGCCGCGGCAGCGGCGCCGCGCTGAAGGCGCTGGCGCAGGCGTTCCGCGCGCTGCCGATGCCGGTGATCGGCCGCGTGGCCGAGGACCGCTTCCTGCTGGACCTGCGTTGCCTGGAGGACCCCGCGCCGTTCGTGTCGCAGCTGCGCGAGCTGCAGGCATCGTTGAACCGTTCCGCAACACGTCCGGATCCAAAGGAGGAGACATGACGAGCCGACGCAACTTCCTGGGCACGACGGGGGCGATCGCACTCGCCTCGACCGCACCCGCGGTCCTGGCCCAGGGCAGCCCGGCCCCGCTGCCGTTCTTCATCGGCGCCGGCAACCGCCCGCTGATGCCGAAGGGCAAGGGACAGCGCGCCGTGATCTGCGGAGGCGGGTGGGGCGGGCTCACCACGGCGCGCTACCTGCGCCGGCTCGCGCCCGACCTCGAGGTCGTGCTGCTCGAACGCAATCCGGTGTTCTTCTCGTGCCCGCTCAGCAACAAGTGGCTGGTCGACATCGTGCAGACCGACTTCCTGACGCACGATTACCTGCGCGTGTCCGAGCAGCACGGCTACCGCTTCGTCCAGGCCGAGATCCAGTCGGTCGACCGCGCGGCCAAGCGGGTCGTGACCACGCTGGGGACCGTCGACTACGACTATCTCGTCCTGGCGCCGGGGATCCGCTACAACTACGAGGCCTGGTTCGGCCAGGATCGCAAGGCGGCCGACGCCACGCGCGGACGCTTCCCGGCGGCCTACGTGCCCAGCGCCGAGCATTTCACGCTGAAGCGCGCGCTGCATGCCTTCAAGGGCGGCGAATGGGTGATGAACCTGCCGCCGCCGCCGCAACGCTGCCCGCCTTCGCCGTACGAGCGGGCGTGCATGATCGCCTGGTGGTTCAAGTCGCGGGGCATCAAGGGGCACATCACGATCCTCGATCACAAGGACGGGGTGCGCCCGATCGGACCGGGCTTCCGGGCGGCCTTCACCGAGCTCTACAAGGACTACATCACCTACGTGCCCAACGCCCACGTCCAGGAGGTGGATCCGTACAACCGCAGGATCGTGACCACCGCGGGCGACGTGCGCTTCGAGCATGCCGTGCTGATGGCGCCCCACCAGGCCGGCGACCTCGCCTGGACGGCTGACGCGATCGGGCGCAACAAGGAAGGAAAGCCCACCGGCTGGGCGGACGCGCACCCGACGCGCCTTCACCTGAAGAACGATCCCGATGTCTACGTGATCGGCGACGCGGTGGGCTTCGTTTCGCCGCAGTTCGCGTTCTACCCGAAGAGCGCGCATGTCGCGAACCGGCTCGGCCGCATCGTGGCCGGCTACATCGCCGAGCGGGCCGCGGGGCGCGACCCGAAGGTGGTGCTGCCCGACAACCTCTGCTACATGATGGTGAACGGCGATCCGCGCGAGGCCCTCAACGTCCAGTTCGACTACAAGCTCGACGACTCGGGCATGATCGTGCAGACCCAGATCGACTTCAACGAGCGTACGCCGAAGTTCGTCGACGAGAATTTCCGCTGGGCCGGGCACATGTTCGGCGACATGTTCGGATGATCCGGCGCATTGCCGCGCGGCGCGGCGGGCCGTCGCGGGATGCGACTGCGCCCGGCCGCCGCGCCGCGGCGAGGCTCGTGCTCGGGGGAACGGCGGCGCTGCTGGCGGCGTCCGGCCGC
>JBDHRX010000014.1:0-37782 GCA_039807785.1 Burkholderiaceae bacterium | reverse complement strand
AACCTCGACCGCCTCCAGCATCGGGCCAGCCGGCGACGCCCGGTCCAGCGCCTCGACGGCGGCGTCGAGCCGCTCGGCGATCTGGCGCGGGTTGCTCCGGAGCGGGCGCGCCAACTGCAGCGCCAGGTTGCAGGCGAGATCGCCGTGCCCGGCCTGCTTCGGCCGCTCCAGTTCGACCGGCGGCAGGACGACCGGCGCCCCGGAGGCCGCCGCCAGCTGTTCGGCCGCGGCGCCCAGCAGCGCCGCCAGATGCGATTTCTGTTCCGCTAACATGGTCCGCGATTGTACTTGCGGGGGCGCGCCGCCCCGGCCCCGACCTCCCGCCCCGCCCGGAAGCCCGCGATGACGCTCCAGCTCCAGTCCGCGATCGAGCTCGACCACCTGGTGGTCGCCTGCGCCACCCTCGTGCAGGGCGACGCCTGGCTGCGCCGCCTGGCCGGGGTCCCGTCGGCGGCCGGAGGCAGCCATCCCGGCTGGGGCACCCACAATCGCCTGCTGCGGCTCGGCGCGCGCACCTATCTCGAGCTGATCGCCCCCGATCCCGCGCAGCCCGAGCCGGCGCTCCCGCGCCCGTTCGGCCTGGACAACCCGGAAGTGCGCGCACGCATCGCGCATCGGCCGCGGCTGGTCCACTACGTGTGCCGCGTCGCCGACCTCGACGCCGGCGCCCCGGGCGTCGCGACGGCGATGTCGCGCGGCACGCTGTCCTGGCGGATCACCCAGCCGCGCGATGCGGCCGAGGCGGCCCGTCGCTGGAGCGATGCCGGGCGGCTGCATCCGACGCTGATCGAATGGACGGGCGGCGCGCGCCCGGCGCGGCATCCGCTCGACGGGCTCGCGCCCTCCGGCGTCGCGCTGCTGGCCCTCCACCTGCGCGGCCCCGCGCTCCCGGCACTGCCGGCCGCGCTGCGCGCCGACCCGCGCCTGCGCATCGCCGCGGCGGCGCAACCCGCGCTCGGCGCCGAGCTGTCGACGCCCGAGGGCTGGCGCCTGGTCGACTGAGCGCCCCTCAGCCGATCGCCGACGCCGAGCGCGCCTGCGCGCGCAGCAGGTGCTTCTGGATCTTCCCGGTCGAGGTCTTGGGCACGACGCCGAAGCGCACCTCGCGCGGGCACTTGAAATGCGCGAGCAGCGACCGGCAGTGCGCCACCAGCTCGCCGGCCAGCGCCTGCGCCGCCTCGGGCGTGGCCGGCTCACGATCGGCCTTCAGCTCGACGAAGGCGAGCGGGGTCTCGCCCCACTTCGGGTCGGGGCGCGCGACCACCGCGCAGGCCAGCACCGCGGGATGCTTGTACAGCGCGTCCTCGACCTCGATCGAGCTGATGTTCTCGCCGCCCGAGATGATGATGTCCTTGGCGCGGTCCTTCAGCTTCACGTAGCCGTCGGGCTGGAGCACGCCGAGGTCGCCGGTGCGGAACCAGCCGCCGCGGAACGCGTCGGCGCTCGCCTGCGCATTCTTCAGGTAGCCCTTCATCACGATGTTGCCGCGGAACACCACCTCGCCCATCGTCTCGCCGTCACGCGGCACTTCCCGCAGCGTCTCCGGGTCGACCACGGTCAGGCCCTGCTGCACCTGGTAGCGCACGCCCTGCCGGCCGTTGCGCTCGACGCGGCCGGCCAGGTCGAGGTCGGCCCACTCGTCGCGCTTCACGCAGACCGAAGCCGGGCCGTAGACCTCGGTGAGGCCGTAGACGTGCGTGACCTCCCAGCCCATCCGTTCCATGCCCTCGATCATCGACGCCGGCGGCGCGGCGCCGGCCACCATCGCCTTCACCGTCCAGTCGATGCCCGCCTTCAGGCCGGCCGGCGCGTTGATCAGCCCGCTGTGCACGATCGGCGCGCCGCAGTAGTGCGAGACCCGGTGCTCGCGGACCAGCGCGAGGATCGGCGCCGGGTCGACCCGGCGCAGGCACACGTTGGTGCCGGCCACCGCCGGCAGCGTCCACGGGAAGCACCAGCCGTTGCAGTGGAACATCGGCAGCGTCCACAGGTACACCGGATGCCGCGGCAGGCCCCAGGCGAGCACGTTGCCCACCGCGTTCAGGTAGGCGCCGCGGTGATGTACCACCACCCCTTTCGGGTCGCCGGTCGTGCCCGAGGTGTAGTTCAGGCCGATCGCGTCCCATTCGTCCTGCGGCAGCGCGTAGCGATGCGCCGGGTCGCCGCCGGCGATCCAGGCCTCGTACTCCACCGCGCCGATCGGCTCGCCCGGTCCGTCGTAGACCGGATCGTCGACGTCGACCACGAACGGCCGCGCATGCCCGTCCGCCTCGAGCCGCGCCAGCGCCTCCGCGACCACCGGCGCGAACTCGCGATCGACGATCAGCACCTTCGCGCCCGAGTGCCGCAACTGGAAGGCGATCGTCGCCGCGTCGAGGCGCGTGTTGATGGTGTTGAGCACCGCCCCGCTCATCGGCACGCCGTAGTGCGCGTCGAGCATCGCCGGAACGTTCGGCAGCACGACCGACACGGTGTCGCCGTCGCCGATCCCGCGCGCTGCCAGGACCGACGCGAGGCGCCGCGCGCGCGCGTACATGCCGGCCCAGTCGTAGCGCAGGGCGCCGTGGATCACCGCGCAGCGGTCGGGGAACACCTCGGCCGCCCACTCGACCAGACTGATCGGGGACAGCGGCACATGGTTGGCGGCGTTGCGGTCGAGATCCTGCCGGTAAGGATTCGGATGGGTCGGCATCGCGGACCTGCTGAGTGGGGTGGATCCGGCTCATTCTAGGCAAGAGCCGCGTCCGAATCCTGTCTCTCCGGACAGTTTTCTTGCCCTTGATTTTGTTGCAATGCAACATACTTGATGACTTATGGGAGGAACCATGACGCTCATCGCCCCATCCCCAGTCGTCTATCCGCTCTCGCCCGCCGCGCGCGACGCGATCCGGGTCCATCTCCAGGCGCTCTCGCCGGCCGACCGGCGGCTGCGCTTCGGCGTGCCGCTGTCCGACGAGACGATCGCCGGCTACGTGGCGCGACTCGACTTCGAACGCGACGCGGTATTCGGCGTGCGCGACGACGACGGCACGCTGATCGGCATGACCCACGTCGCGACGCTCGACGACGCGGTCGAGCTCGGCCTGTCGGTCGATCCGGCGCAGCGCGGGCGCGGGCTGGCCCAGGCGATGTTCCGCCGCGCCGCGCTGCACGCGCGCAACCGCGGCTTCGGCCAGGTCTTCATGCACTGCCTGTCGGAGAACGCCGCGATGATGCACATCGCGCGCAAGGCCGGCATGCGCATCGTGATCGACGGCAGCGATCGCGACGCCTCGCTGGCGCTGCCGCCGGCCACGCCGGAATCGGTCGGCAAGGAATTCCACGAAGGCCAGCTGGTGCTGCTCGACTGGGCCCTGCGCCAGACCATCGGCCGCGCGCGCAGCCTGTTCGCGCCCGCGGCTGCGGCCGACGCCTCGTCCGGCACTCGGTCCGGCTCCGGCATCGCATCCTGACGTATCCTTGCCGGACGCACCCCGGAGTCGCTCCATGGCCGCCGAAGCCCTCGCCACCGACCAGTTCGACAGCACCATCGCCGACAACGACATCGTCGTCATCGACTTCTGGGCGCCCTGGTGCGGCCCGTGCCGCAGCTTCGCGCCGGTCTTCGAGACGGTCGCCGAGGCCAACTCCGACCTGAAGTTCGTCAAGGTGAACACCGACGAGGAGCAGGCCCTGGCCGGTCATTTCGGCATCCGCTCGATCCCGACGCTGATGATCTTCCGCGAGCAGGTGATCGTGTTCCAGCAGCCCGGCGCGCTGCCCCGGGGCGCGCTCGAGGACGTGCTGTCGCAGGTGCGCGCGCTCGACATGGCCGAGGTCAAGCGCGGCGCCCATCCCTATGATCCCGAGCAGGACGCGCGCAGCACGCACTGACGCGGAGGCGGCGTGAACACCGACAAGGTCGTCTTCGGCTTCTTCATCGTCCTGGCCGCGACGCTGAACTTCGGCTTCGTCTACGGCGACATCGACAACCCCGACCATCACCACGTCTTCGAGCTGTTCGCGGTGATCGTGGTCAACCTCGTGGCCACCGTGCTCAAGCTCGGCGACCGCACCCAGCTCGGCGCGATCCACCTCGCCACCAGCCTGGTGGCCGACGTACAGCTGCTGATCGCCGCCGGCCTCTGGACCTGGGCCGTGCACGTCGCGGGGCTGGGCTTCGGCGGCGGCGTCACCGCGAGCGTCGTGTCGCTGGCCGCGGGCGCGCTGTTCGCGAACGTGGTGTCGGTCTCGATGCTGATCGGCGAGACGCTGATGATGCGGCGCTGACCGCCCCGGCATGAGCGCGCCCGAGCCCCGGGACCCAGGCGCCGGCTCCGGCGACCGCGCGCCCCGTCCGATCGCGCACAGCAGCGTGCTGCACCTGCTGCTGCGCCGCCTGCGCATGCCGCTGATGACGCTGGTGGTCCTGTACGCGATCTCCGTCGCCGGCTTCACGCTGGTCCCGGGCGTCGACGCCTCGGGCGCGCCGGCGCCGCCGCTCAGCTTCTTCCACGCGTTCTACGTCGTCAGCTACACCGCGACCACGATCGGCTTCGGCGAGGTGCCGGCCGCCTTCTCGGAAGCGCAGCGCATCTGGGCCACGGTCGTCATCTACCTCGCGGTGACCGGCTGGACCTACACGCTGCTCACGCTGATCGCGATGGTGCAGGACCGCAACTTCCTGCGCGCGATCGCCGCGCTGCGCTTCGGGCGGCGCGTGGCGCGCATCGGCGAGCCGTTCCACCTGCTGCTCGGCTGCGGCGACACCGGCCACCGGCTGGCGCGCCTGTTCGACCGGCGCGCGATGCGCTTCGTGGTCCTCGAGAAGGACGCCGCCCGGCTCGAGGAGCTCGAGCTCGAGGAGTTCCGCGCCGACATCCTCGCCCTCAACGCCGACGCCGGCGAGCCCCAGGCGCTGCTGCGCGCCGGCCTGCGCCACCCGATGTGTCGCGGCGTGCTCGCCCTCACCAACGACGACCAGGCCAACCTCGCCGTCGTGACCGCCGCCCGCCTGCTCAACCCGGGCGTGCCGGTGATCGCGCGCGCCCATGCCGCCGCCACCGTCACGCTGATGCGCTCCTTCGGCAAGGCGCAGATCGTCAACCCCTTCGAGGCCTTCGCCGAGCACCTGATGCTGGCGATGCGCGCCCCCGGCTGCTACCGCCTGTTCGACTGGCTCACCGCCGCGCAGGGCAGCCTCCTGGCCGCCGAGCGCGAGCCGCCGCGCGGCCCCTGGATCGTCTGCGGCTACGGCCGCTTCGGCCGCGCGGTCGCCGACCGGCTCGCCGGCCAGGACCTGCCGGTGCGCATCATCGACCCCTCCGCATCGGCCGGGCCGCCCGGCCTGATCGCCGGTGACGGCACCGAACCCGAGAGGCTCGAGCAGGCGGCGGTGCGCGAGGCCGGAGGGCTCGTCGCCGGTACCGACGACGATCTGCGCAACCTCGCCGTCGCCAGCCTCGCCCGCTCGGTCAACCCCGGCCTGTTCATCGTGCTGCGGCAGAACGACGCCGCCAACTCGGTGCTGATCGACCACTTCCACGCCGACCTGGTCATGCGGCCGAGCGAGATCGTCGCCGACGAGTGCGTCGCGCTGCTGACCTCGCCGCTGCTGCTGCGCTTCCTCAACACCGTGCGCCGCGAACGCGACGCCTGGGCCGACGAAGTGATCCACCAGCTGCGCAAGCGCAGCGGCAACCGCAGCCCCACCACCTGGAGCCTGCGACTCGACGCCGTCCAGGCCCCGGCCGCCGCCGGACGCATCACGGCCGGCCGGTCCGCGCCGGCCGTCGGCGACCTGCTGCGCGACCCCGGCGACCGCCGGCAGAAGCTCGAAGCCCTCGCGCTCCTCGTCTTGCGCAACGGGCAGGAGACGCTGCTGCCGGGCGACGACTTCGTGCTCGCGGCCGGCGACGAGCTGCTGTTCGCGGGCCGCAGCCGGGCGCAGCGGCGGATGATGGCGGCGTTGAACAATCCGCGCACCCTGCACTACCTGTGCACCGGGCGGGAAGACGCGCCCCCGCCAGCGGCCGGTTGACGGGCGCGCCCATCCCGCCGTCCCCGGCGCCCCCGGAAATCCCCGGTGACCCCGGTGACTCCCGGTGACTCCCGGGGGCGCCGGAAACGGTCCGGGCGGCCGCTACAATGGGCGGGCGCTGACTCGGTGAACCATGCTCCCCAACCTGGACTCGCTCGCGCTGTTCGTCCGCGCCGCGGAGGCGGGCAGCCTCACCAAGGCGGCGGCGGATGCGCATATCGCGACGCCCGCCGCGAGCCGGCGGCTGGCGCTGCTCGAGCACCAGTTCCGCACTCGCCTGTTCGACCGGCGCCCGCGCGGCCTGGAGCTCACCGCCGCCGGCCAGTGCCTGCTGGCGCACGCGCGCACCATCCTGGGCGAAGTGCACCGGGCGCAGGCCGAGATGGCCAACTACGCCACCGGCCGGGTCGCGGTGCTGCGCGTGTTCGCGAACTCGTCGGCGATGGCGCAGTTCCTGCCCGACGACATCGCGGCCTTCCAGCGCGCGCGGCCCGACGTCCGGCTGGTGATCGACGAGGTCTGGAGCGACGCGGCGGCCCAGGCGGTGCGCTCGGGCACCGCTCACCTCGGTGTCGTCCTGGCCGGCACGCCGGACGACGGCCTGCGTTGCGTCGCCTACCGCTGCGACCGGCTCGCCGTAGTGCTGCCCGACGACCACGCGCTCGCGGGCGAGACGCTGGCACTGCGGGACGTGATCGGATACGACCTGATCGTGCTGGAGAGCAAGAGCAGCATGCTGCGGCTGGTTGCGCATCACGCGCAGGAGCTCGGCGAGCCGCTGGTCCTGAGGGCGCAGGTCAAGAGCTTCGAGGCGGTGTGCCGGATGGTGCAGGCCGGCCTGGGCATCGGGCTGCTGCCGCAGCGCGCGGCGCAGAGCTTCGAGAGCTCGATGGGGCTGCGGGTGGTGCCGCTGTCCGATCCCTGGGCCCGGCGCCGGATGCTGCTGTGCATCCGGGACAACGAGCCCGAGCCGGCGCTGCGCGCGCTGGTTGATTACCTGAGCGAGCGGGGCCGCGACGCAGCGGCGCCGCTGCCCGCCGGACGATAGCCCGCCGCCCCGGGCGCGGGCGCCCCGCTACTGCGTCTGGATGTTCGCCTGCTTGACGACGTCGCGCCATTTCGCGACGTCCCGGCGCACCAGCTCGGCGAGCGCCTCCGGCGTGCTCGCCTGCACCTCGAAACCCTGCCCTTCGAGCTTCGAGCGGGTCTCGGGATCGGCCAGCGCCTTCCCGATCTCCGCGTTCAGCCGCGCGACCACGTCGCGCGGGGTCCTGGCGGGCGCGAAGATGCCGTACCAGGTGGAAACGTCGTAGCCCTTGACCCCGCTCTCGTCGATCGTCGGCACGTCCGGCAGCGACGACGCGCGCCGGGCAGCGGTGACGGCCAGCGGCTTGATCCGGTCCTGCCGGACGTAGGTGAGCAGCGGCGGGAGCGTATTGAAGGTCAGGTCGACCTGCCCGCCGACCAGGTCGGCGTTGCCCGGCGAGGCGCCCTTGTACGGCACGTGCGTGAGGCTGGTCTGCGTCATCAGCGCGAACAGCTCGCCCGCCAGGTGCGGCGAGCCGCCGATGCCCGACGAGGCGTAGGTGAGCTTGCCGGGGCTCTTCCTGGCGAGCGCGATCAGGCCCTGGACATCGGAGACGCCCAGCGTCGGCCGCACGGCCAGGATGTGGTTGGTGAAGCCGGTGAGCGACACCGCGGCGAAGTCCTTCACGCAATCGTAGGGCAGCGCCGGGTAGATCGCCTGGTTGATCGCGTTGGGCCCGATGTTCCCCATCACCAGCGTGTAGCCGTCGGGCGCCGCCTTGGCGACCGAATCGGTGCCGACGATGCCGTTCGCGCCGGGCTTGTTGTCGATCACGATCGGCTGGCCGAGCGTGACCGCGAGCCGCTGGGCCAGGGTCCGGGCGAAGAGATCGGCACCGCCGCCCGGCGGATAGGGCACGACGAGCCGGATCGGCTTGTCCGGGAAGCTCGCGTCGGCCACGGCCGCGCCCGGCGCCGCGCAACCCAGCGCGGCCGCGCACACGAACGTCCAGATCCCCTTCTGCATCGACATGGTGTGTCCTCTCGATCGGATTCGGTGTCGGAACTCGCCGGCGCGGGGCCCGCCGTGCGCCGGCTCCGGGGCATCAGGCCGGCGCGCGGCCTCCGGGGCCGCCGCGCACGATCTCCTCGGCCGCCGCGACCAGCCGCGCCTCGGCCTGCTCCCAGCGCGCCTCGGCCTCGGCGAGGCGGCGCCCGTCGTCGGCGAGCTGCCGCTCCCAGGCGTCGAGCACGCTCGCGAAGGTCTCGGGGCTCACGCCGCCCGGCGAGACCATCCGCCGGACGAACTCCTCGGGCTCGACCGCGGCGACGATCTCGGCGTCGGCGATGGCGAGCTCGCCGTGGCCCAGCTCGCGGGCCGCCGCCCGCAGCCGGCCGGGGCCGAGGTTGGCCTCGCCCGCCGCGAGGCAGCCGCGCACCGCCAGCCCGACGATCTCGTGGGCCTCGCGGAACGCGATGCCGGTGCGCGCCACGAGCGTGTTCGCGACTTCCGAGGCGGTCACGAAGCTGCCGTCGATGTGGCTGCGCATCCGCGCCGCGTCGAACTCGATGCTCGACAGGATCGCGGTGGTGAGCTCGGCGCAGTCGACGCTCAGGTCGAGGGCGCGATTGATCGCCGGGAAACCATGGTTGATCAGGCTGTGCGGCCAGTCCTCGTTGCGGGCCATCAGGAACACGGTGGCGAGGTCGCCGTGCATCAGCTCGGCGAAGGCCTTGACGGTCTCCAGCGGCTCCGGGTTGCGCTTCTGCGGCAGGTAGGTGCTGGCCGTCGCGAACGAGTCCGGGAGCCGGGCCATCGCGAACTCGGGCGTGTGCCAGAGGATGAAGTTGCCCATGAGCCGGGCGGCATGCGAGCCGAAGATCGCCGCCGCCGACACCGGCTCCATCATGTAGTCCCAGGCATAGACGGCGTCGCCGGCGGCGGGCACGAACGCGGCGTGGCCGAGATAGCCGGCCGTCATCGCCCGGTCGAGCTTCACGCTGGTGCCGACCCCGTTGGCGGCGCCGAGCGGCGAAAGGTCGTGCCGGAGCGTGCATTCCAGGAGCCGCTCGAAGTCGCGCGCGAACCAGGCCGCGAACCGCCCCAGGAAATGCCCGAGCGTCATCACCTGCGAACGCTGCCAGTGCGTGTACGACGGCATCACCGTGCCGATGTGCGCGCGGCACAGCCGCAGCAGCGCCGTGCGCAGCGCCAGCTGCCGGCGCAGCAGCCGCAGCTCCTTGGTGCGCAGCTTGAGCCGCATCGCCGCCGGGATGACGTCGCCGCGCGACCGCCCCAGCTGCAGGAAGCCCGCCACGTCGCGCCCCAGGCGCTCGCTCGCATGGGCCTCGATCTGCGGATAGAGGTCGCCGGCGTCCGCCGCCAGCGGCACCGAGCGCATGCCGCCGCGCAGGACCTCGAGCATCAGACCCACCAGCGCGGCGCCGGCCTCCGGAGCGACCAGCCCGGTGCGATGCAGCATCACCGCATGGGCCAAGTTGACGCGCGCCATGGCGTCGAACAGGTCGGCGTGGTCGGGGCCGGCGGCCTCCTTGGTGGCGAACGTCAGTCGCCGCACGATCTCCGCTGGCTCAGCGGCCAGGATCCCCCCGACGCCCAGTGTCACCCCGCACCTCCCGTCTCGTCCGCGCGCGACGCACGCTGCGCCACGCCGGCGGACGCAATCTCCGGGAGAAGTCTAGGGGCTCGCCGGGACCGGGGGAATTGCCGATCCAACAAGCGAGCATTTGAGGAATTCGAAGCTGCTAGCCCTGGGGCCGCCCCTGGTCCGGCTTGCTCCAGTCGCACACGCCCTCGGGGAAGATCGCGTACAGCTTCAGGATCTCCGCGAAGTTCGGCGCCCACGGGCCGTAGGTGCCGTCGGACAGCGCCGTGTCGACCGACTTGAGCGCGCACTTGAACACGCCGCCCTCGATCGGTCCGCCGGCGACGATCCGCGACGTCGAGTGCAGCGGGAACTTGAGCGTGCACTGGCCGGCGGGTCGCGCGTCGAGGATGCCGGCCCAGACGTCGTTGCCGGTGGCCAGCACCGAGCCGTCGGTGTCGAAGCAGCTGTCGACGGCGCGCGCCGGGCGGTTCTCGGCCAGGCTGCGCTGCGGGTTGGCGCGGATGTTCGTCATCCACTCCTCCATGACCTCGAGCGCCATCGGCCGCTGGTCGAAGGGCGACGGCACGCCGCGGGTCTCGGTGAACCAGATCACCTGGTGCGTCGCGCCGCCCATCGCGTCGACGATGCGCTTGCGTGCGGCGAAGGCCTGGTGCACGTTGTGCATGTCGAGCTTCTCTTCGAGGTACGGGTGCCAGTTGATGATCGGCACCTCGATGCGGCCCTTGAACACCAGGCCGGACTGGTAGGCGGCGCGGATCGCCTCGACGTCGCCGTGCGTGCGCGGCGCCGGCACGTCCGGCGTGGCCGGGTTCCAGCGGTTCATGTTGCGCGCGCCCCAGAGGTCGAAGTAGCTCGGGTCGGCCGCGACCTTGGCCAGCTCGGCGTTGCCCGTGCCGTTGTACGGGAAGCCCTCGGGCACCATCTCGGCGAAGCGCTTCCAGCCGCCGATCTTGAAGTTCAGGTCGAGGAACTGCGTCGGCGAGATCAGGCCGTCGATCATCGACTTCAGCCCGTACTGGACGCCGACGTTGTCCCAGGTCGGCCGCGGATGGCCGTCGGCTCCCATGCCGTAGACCTTCTTCAGGTCGTCGTAGTGGCTGAACTGCACGCCGGTGAAGGCCGCCGCCGGCATCCGGTCGCCCGCCTTCGCCACCACGCCGTCGGCGTCGAAATGCGGGTTCATCGCGCCGGCCGTCAGGCCCACCCAGGCGACGCGGCACTCGGTCGATCCCGGCGCCCCGCCCATCGGCACCGCGTACGGCAAGGCCCCGCCGGTGACCGGATTGACGCCCGCGTTGAGCGCCTGCATCAGCGGGAACAGCGAGTTGGCCACCGAATCCTCGGCGTTCATCCCGACCAGCCAGCTGCGGTTCTTGACCGTGGCCGGCCCCCAGGCCGGGTTCGCCCGGTCGGTCACGTCCATGTAGTACTCGAGCAGCTCGCAGTCGCCGACGTGGGGGATCTGCCCGACCATGTCCGGATAGTTCTGGGTCGGGATCGCCGCGTCGATCAGGCCCGGGTGATTCTGCGCGTACAGGTACTGCTGGATCGCGCCGCCCGAGGCGCCGGTGCCGACCGTGTACAGCGGCACGCCGTAGCGCTTGACGAAGCCCTCCTTGGTCATCATCGCGGTCTCGCCGCCCAGCACCATGTTGTAGTGCACGCTGGTGCGCGTGCCGGTGGAGTAGGCGATCGCGTAGCCCTTGCCCAGCGCGACCGGGTCGCCGACGTTCTGGTGGTCGCCCTGGTAATGGCCGAAGCCCACCCCGCCCTGGAACGAATAGACCAGCCGGCCGTTCCAGAGGCTGGTGTCGGGCGCCGCGGCGGGGTCTTCCCCGAACGGCGCCAGCATGTAGTACTGGTAGATGAAGCGGTTGATGGTGCCGCGCTCGATGCGCACGATGAAGTCGACCTCGCGGCCGTCGAGCAGCGTCGTCTTCGCCAGATCGGCCGGGCGCGAGCCGTCGCCCGGCATCGGCTTGTAGGCGCCGGTGCCGCTGCCGCCCACCGGCATGTAGACGTACTCGACCCAGGGAGCGAGCGTGCAGTCCTTGCTGTAGCCGATCGTGGCGCCGCCCGAATCGCGCACCGCGAAGTGGTTCGCGTCGTTCGAGTCGACGACGTGCTCGCGGCTGAAGCGGCGCGGCCCGGCGCAGACGAACGGCGACTGGTGCGCGCCCGAGAACATCGGCCCGGTGGCCGGGTGGTTCTTCAACTGCAGGCTCGCCAGCACGGCGCCGTTGTGGCGCACCTCGAGCGTGTTGTCGCCGTCGACCAGCCCGGCGACCACGCCTTCCAGCCGCTCGCCGCCGGCGGTCGGCGTCGCCGGCAGCGACGTCGCGAGCGGCGCGCCGTTGAGCCAGAGCACGACGTCGCCGGAGGCCACGTCGCTCAGATCGACCGCGACGCGCGCGTCGCCGCCCGAGACCCACTGCGCCGGACCCGAGACCACGGCGAGCGAGGCCTTGGGCGTCGCGCCGGACCCGCCGCCGCCCAGTCCGCCACCCCCACCGCCCCCTCCACCGCCGCCGCAGGCGCTCACGAGCGCGGCGCAGGCGACGGCAGCCAGGACCTGCCAGGCCGGCCGGCCGCGCTGCGGGAAAACGATGGGAAGCGTCCGGCGCTGCCCCGGATTCTGGGTCGACATTCTGGATCTCCTCTCGGTGTCTGGGCCGCGCTTCTGTGCCGCGCGTTCCGGTCGATTCTAGCCACGGGGTTCGGCGCGCCGACTCGCTTTTGTGGACGCCCCAGTTGCAGAACACGCCAATCTTTGCGAAGGTGGCAGCGGGAAACCGGAGTCGACCGGAGGGATTCGATGGGGGCGATGGGGGTCGTGCCGATCGGGGCGCCGACGAGCTCGGCCTGCGCGCGCGAGGCGGCGCCGACCATCGCGGTCTCGATACTGCGCACGCTGCTCGGGCACGCGGCCCTGGGCAGCGACGTCGAGACGCGGCTGCTGCGCGACGCGGGCATCGACGTCCCGCTGCCGCGCGCCCGCGCCGCGCGCCTCGACAGCGAGCGCTTCGCGCGGTTCTGGCGGCTGCTCGCGCAGCGCCTGGACGACGAGATGCCGAACCTGCTCGCCCGGCCCACGCGCTCCGGAGCGACCAAGCTGCTGTGCCTCGGCCTGATCGAGGCCCCGACCCTGAGCATCGCGCTGCATCGCCTGCGCCGCTTCGCGCACGTGATGCGCGACGATTTCTCGATCCACCTGAGCGTCCAGGACGGCAGCGCGCGCTTCGTGCTGCAGCCGGAAGCGCAGGCCGGGACCGGCTCGCCCTTCGGCCAGCTGATGCTGCTGAAGATGTTCCACGGCCTCGCCTCCTGGCTGGTCGCGCAGCGCATCCCGCTGCGCGAGGTGAGCTTCGCCTTCGCGCCGCAGGCGCCGGTCGAGGACTGCCTGGCGCTGTTCCCCGGCCCCGTGCGCTTCGGCCAGCCCGTCACCGCGTTCGCGTTCGACGCGACGCTGCTCGAGCTGCCGCTGCGGCGCTCGCGCACCGAGCTGCGCCGCTTTCTCGCGCGCGTGCCGCACGACTGGCTCTTCTTCCGCGACGAAGCCTCGCTGGCCGAACGCGTGCGCGCCCAGCTCGACGCGGCGATCCGGCGCTCCCCCGGGATCGAGGAGATCGCGCGCGCGCTGCATCTCTCGGTCCGCACGCTGACGCGCCGGCTGGAGGCCGAGGGCACCTCGTTCCAGGCGATCAAGGACGGAGCCCGCCGCGACGCCGCGATCGACTGGCTGATCGGCACCGACACGCCGGTGTCGGCGATCGGCGAGGCGCTCGGCTTCGGCGACCCCGCGTCGTTCTTCCGCGCGTTCCGCAAGTGGACCGGGGTCACGCCCGCGGTGTTTCGCTCGCGTCCGCCGGCGCCCGATCACCGGGCGCCGGGCGCACCGCCGCTCCGAGACGCGCCCGAACCGGGCCGGCCCGAGCACGGGCGCGACGTCGAGCAGGCCCCGGTCTAGGCGCGGCAACCGGTCCGGCCCGCCGCATCAGCTCGCCCGGGCGTGCTCCATCGCCTCGAACCCGCGCTGCAGGTCGGCGATCAGGTCATCGGGGTCTTCCAGCCCGACGTGCACGCGCAGCAGCGGTCCGCCGGTCCAGGGGGCGACCTTGCGCAGGTGCCCGATGCGCGCCGGCATGATCAGGCTCTCGTAGCCGCCCCACGAATAGCCGATGCCGAAGTGGCGACGACGTTCGCACAGCACGGCGAGCGCCGCGGGCGCGCGGCGCGCATCGAGGAGGCCCGGCTCGAGCGAGAACGAAAACAACCCGCTCGCGCCCGAGAAGTCGCGCCGCCACAGCGCGTGCTGCGGATGCGAGAACAGCGCCGGGTGCAGCACCGCCTCGACCTCCTCGCGGCGCTGCAGCCAGTGCGCGACCGCCAGCGCGTTCTCCTGGTGGCGACGCATCCGGACGTCGGCGGTGCGCAGGCCGCGCAGCACCAGGTAGGCATCGTCGCCTCCCACGCAGGTGCCGAGCTGCCGGACCGCGTTCCAGAGCGTCGGCCACAGCGCCTCGCGCGCCACGATCGCGCCCATCAGCAGGTCCGAGTGGCCGCTCCAGTACTTGGTGAGCGCCAGCACCGACACGTCGACGCCCCAGTCGAACGGCCGCGCGAAGACCGGCGAAGCCCAGGTGTTGTCCACCATCGTGAGCACGCCGCGCGCGCGCGCGACGGCGCAGATCGCGGGGATGTCCTGCACCTCGAAGGTGTAGCTGCCCGGACTCTCGAGCCAGATCAGCTTCGTCGCGGGGCCGATCAGCGCATCGATCCCGGCGCCGATGGTGGGGTCGTAATAGGTCGTGGTCACCCCCAGGCGCGCCAGCATGCCGTCGCAGAAGATCCGCGTCGGGCCGTATGCCGAGTCGGTCACCAGGATGTGGTCGCCCGGCTCGAGCACCGCGAGCAGCGCGGTCGTGATCGCGGCGAGCCCCGAGGGCGCCAGCGCCGCGCGCACCGGATGGCCGCCGCCCTCGATCTCGGCGAGCGCGTCCATCAGCGCCAGGGTGGTGGGCGTGCCCGCGGTGCCGTAGGTGGTCGCGTGGCGCTCGCCGCGGCCGACCGCCTCGCCCGCGGCCTCGGCCTGCGCGAGCGTGTCGAACAGCACCGTCGAGGCGCGGTGCACCGGCAGGTTGGCGGTGCCGACCGGGACGTCGAAGGCGCGGCCGGTTTCGGCCAGGCGGGTAACCGGGGCCGGGCCGGTCGTGTGGTCGGGCATGGACGGAGGCATCGGCGCAGAGTCTACCTGCCCGCCGGCTCGCGCAGCATCCGTGCCGGCAACTGGCTGCGCAGCCCGTTCTCGAGGCGCACGTTGTAGGCGAACTCGGGGCCGGAGGCGCCACTCACCTGCTGCACGCTGTCGATGCGCGCGCGCACCCAGCCGCTGCCGTAGCGGGCTTCGACCGCCTGGCCCGCGGTGAAGCGCGCCGGCTGCACCGGGCGCGCGCCGCGCGCGGGCGCCGCATTCGCTCCATGGCCGCGCTTCGTGCCGGGGCACAGCACCTCCCACTGCTGCGAGATGCCGAGGCCGCCGCTGGCATTGTCGCGGCCGACGATCTTCCCGGACCCATCGCGCCAGCGCGTGCGGCCGCCGCCGATGTCGGAATCGTCCCAGCGACCGGCCTGCGTGTAGGTGTTGCCGTCGACCGCCGTGATGCGGCCGCGGGTGCAATCGGCCGACGCCCGGAACGTCTGCTTCCCGAGGTCCTCGGACCACTCGCGCTGGAAGCAGCCGCGGTCGGCGGGCGACCAGTTCTCGCACCACCCGCGGATCACCTCGCGCGTGACGCGCGCCTCGGCCACCGCGTTCGCGGTATCGATGCCGCTCTTCCTGAAGACCGTCGGCGCCCAGTGCTTGCTGCCCAGGGACAACCATTCGGCCTCGGCGCGGGCGGTGCCGGCCAGCGTGCCGCCGAGCGGCAGGAGCGGAAACAGAACCAGAGCGATGCGCCGCATCCGCATGGCGGGCTCCTTCGGTCCATCGACGATCGCCACAGGATACGCCAGCCCGCTCGCGCCCCCTGTCGTCCGGCCCGGTGCCGGTTCGGCGCGCCCCCGCCCGGCACGACACCGGGCATCGCGCCGGCGCCGCCGGCCCTTCAGCCGGCCCTTCAGCCGGCCCTCCGACCAGCCCTTCAGCCGGCCAGGCCCAGCCACAGGCCGAGGGGCACGAACACGATCGAGGCAAGGTTGCCGAGCAGCACGATCGCGGCCACCTTGTCGGGCTCCTGCCCGAACTGCTCGGCGACGAGATAGCCCAGCACCGCGGGCGGCAGGGCGGCGAACAGATAGAGCTGCCCGCGCTGGTCGGCGCTGAACGCGAACAGGCCGTCGAGCAGCCACGCGACCGCGATGCCCGACAGCGGGCAGACCAGCGCGCCGACCAGCCCGATGCGCCAGCTCTTGAAGCTCACGTCCAGCATCCGCACGCCGAGCGCGAAGAGCATCAGCGGGATGCAGGCCTCGCCGAGCATCCGCATCGACTCGAACGGCCCGGCGGGAATCGCGACCCGCGTCGCGGCGAGCACGATGCCCGCGAGCATCGCCAGCATCATCGGGCTGGTGAGGAACTTCCACGACGTGCGGCCGCCGCCGCCGCGCCCGCTCTCGATGATCTTGATGCCGACCGAGAAGTAGACCAGGCTGCCGGCCATGAACAGGGCCACCGCCGCCGGCAGGCCGGCCGACCCGAAGGCCAGCGCGGCGAGCGGCAGGCCCATGTTGCCGCAGTTGTTGTACATCATCGGCGGCACGAAGCTGCGCGCGTCGTAGCCCAGCAGGCGCGCCACCGGCCAGGCCAGCAGCCCCGACCCCAGCGAGACCAGGATGCCGGCGACGATCAGGTTGAGATTGGCCGGAAGATCGAAGTCCTTCGACGCGAACGCGGTGAGCACCAGGAACGGGCACAGCACGTCGATGCTGATGCGGTTCACCGCCGCCATCTCGGCGCGGACCGCCTCGCCGCGCCAGCGCCCATAGCCGTAGCCGAGCGCGATCGTGATGAACACCGGCAGGATGATCGAGAGGATGCGTTCGACGACGAGCATGGTGGGGTAGCGGGTGATCAGCGCACGAGCTCAGGGATTCTCGTGCCGAACGGATCTTCTCAGGCCGGCCTCGGCCCGAACATGATGACGCACATGCCCAGGAAGCACAGGCCCACCCCGAGCCAGTCCGTCGTCGTGGGCCGCACGGAATCGACGGCCCAGAGCCAGAGCAAGGCGACACCGATGTAGACCCCGCCGTAGGCGGCATAGACCCGGCCGGCGGCCTGGGGATGCAGGGTGAGCAGCCAGGCGAACACGGCGAGGCTGAGCGCGGCGGGCACGAGCAGCCAGGCGGACTTGCCCTGCCTGAGCCAGAGGTAGGGCAGGTAGCAGCCGAGGATCTCGGCGAGCGCCGTGGCGAGGAACAGCCCGACGGTCTTGGCGATTTCGATGGGCATGCGCGTTCTTGGCAGACCGGAGGTTCGAGGCGGCCGGGGACGGCGAAGCCCGGGCCGGCAATGGCAGAGACGGATCGTGCCATCGAAGATGGCATCGGGAAAGGCCGGCGTGCCTGCCCCGGCCGGCCATCCGGCCGCCGCTCAGCTTCGCATCGGCTCGCGCCGGGCCAGTGCCTCGACCACGCGTCGCCCCTCTCTGATCGCCTGCGCGAGGCCCCGAGGCGCGGAGGCATCGCCGATGGTGAGGACCCGCTTGCCATCGATGGAACCCGCCAGGGCGCCCGGTACGTGGCTGCGCCTGACTCCGCCCAGGATGAGCCGCACGTCTTCGATCTCGAACGATCGCCGCATGGCCCGGTTCTGGACGACGACGGTCGACCCCCGGATCTCGGCGATGCGTGACTGGCCGTAACGAGGCACCGGCCACGCCTCGCAGATCTCCCTGAGCGCGTGGACCGACGGAACGTCCATGCCCTCGCCGAACTCCCGGTTCGCCGTCACCGCGACGACCTTCCTGCGCTCGCTCGCGAGCTGCGCCAGCAAGGTCGCCGCGACGAAATCGTCCGGCCCGGACTCCACCAGCACGACAGTGCCGCTCCCCACGGCCCCGAGCTCGTCGGCCGGCCACATCGTGGCGCCGAGCAGCGCGCCCGGGTCCGGCGAGGAACCCAGCGCCCGGTCTCCGCCCAACGACGCCTGCCACACGGAGCCCGTCGCGAGCACGACCAGGTCGTACCCGGCCAGTTCCGCCGGGTCCGATACGGTCTTGCCGGTCACGACGTCGACCGAAGAAGCCTCCAACCGGTAACGGTAGTGATCGACCAGTCTCGACCATTCCGATTTCGATGCGAACCGAGTCGCATCGAGCACGGCACCGCCGAGCCGATCGCGCTGCTCGACGAGGCGCACGCGCGCCCCCAGCTCGTTCGCGGTCAACGCGGCTTCCAGGCCGGCCGGCCCGCCGCCGATCACGAGCATCGAGCGCCCGGTCACGTGTGTCGCGTCCGGGTTGCTCACGAGCTCGCGTCCCGCGTCGGGGTTCACGGCACACCGTATCGGCGCGATCGCGTGCACCCTGGCGACACAGTAGTTGAGCGCCACGCACGGCCTGATTTCACGGCGCTCGTGCGCTCGTGCGAGCTTCCGGGGCAGATCGGGATCCGCGATCAACGCCCGGGCCATCCCGACCAGGTCCGCGCCGCCGGACCGAAGCAGCTGCTCGCCGATCGACGGGTCCTGGACACGGCCGGCGGCGATGACCGGGATGTCGATCGCCTCCTTGACGAGGCGCGCCTTCTGCGCCGGAACGCCCGGCCCGACGAAATTGCTCGGAATATGGTGCTGGTAGGACTCGTGGCTGCCGCTGACGACCGAAACGAAGGCCAGTGCGCCCGAACCCGCCAGGATCTTCGCGATCGCGACGCCTTCGTCCGCGTCGTAGCCGCCCCGTACCATCTCGGTCACGGTGTGGCGGTATCCGATGACGAAGTCCGGATCGGTGCAGGCCCGGATCCGGGCGATGATCTCGCGGGCGAAGCGCGTCCGGTTCTCCAGCGAGCCGCCATAGGCGTCGGTGCGCCGATTCGTCAGCGGGGAGTGGAATTGCTGAACCAGGTAGCCGCTGCCGCCGTGCAGCTCCACGCCGTCGAACCCGGCACGGCGGAACTTCGCCGCCGCGGAACCGAACGCCTCGACCAGCTCCTCGATCTCCGCGATCGACATCGCATGCGCGACGTGGTTCGACAGCAGCCCGCGCATCTCCGACGGCGCCCATGCCGGCCGCTCCGAGACGAAGTCGTTCGCCGCCTGCCCGCCGCAGTGATTCAGCTGCGCCAGGATGGCTGCTTCGTGCTCGTGAACGCCGCGCGCCAGTTGCCTGAAGGCGCTCAACGCCTCCGGCGAGTTCATCTGCCCCACGGGCACGTGGCCATACGCCACGGCGGTCTCGTGCACCGGCGTGTCGCCGGTGATGATCAACCCGACCCCGCCGCGCGCGCGCCGGCTCAGGTACTCGATCCCGTCGGGCGTCGGGTACCCGCGCACGTTCAGGTGATCGGTATGTCCGGTCAGGACGATCCGGTTGCGGAGCTCGAGTCCGCCGATGGTGACGGGTTCCAGCAGCGGCGAGCCGCCGCCGTGTTTCACAGGGCTCGGTGCGTCGGCCGATCGGGTCACGATGTTCCCCGCCGGACGCTCAGGCTTCCTCGAGCGCGTCCAGCAGCTTGATGCCGCCCTCGTTGGCCATCAGCGCGCGCTTGCGCACGTAGCGCAGGATGCTCGTCGCGCCGTAGCGCGAGCCGCCCATGCCGGAGCAGCGGAAAGCGGTCTTCTCGCCGTCGAACATCATGCCGCGCGGCAGCTCGGTGTCGTTGATGCTGACCCCGCCCGCGTAGACGCGCAGCGCGAAGTCGCCCGCCGTGTGCGTGTCGGGGCCGAATACCGCGCCGGACAGGCCGTAGATCGTGTCGTTGGCCAGCATCGCGGCTTCGTCCTCGGTCGCGAACTTCATCACGGGCAGCACCGGCCCGAAGGTTTCCTCGGTCATGAGCTTCATGCCATGGTCGACATCGACCACCAGCGTCGGGTCGAGCCAGACGCCGCCTTCGCTGCGGTCGATCACGCCACCGGTGAGAATGCGCGCGCCCTTCTCGACCGCGTCACGCAGGCTGGCGGCCACGCGGTCGGCCTGCGGGCCATGGATGAAGGGGCCGTAGTGGCCGCCGTCGCCCGCCTGGCGGCTGCGCCTGAGGGAGCCGATCTTCGTCCGCAGTTTCTCCACGAACGCGTCGTGGATCGACTCGTGCACGTAGACGCGCTCGATGTTGTAGCAAACCTGTCCGGTGTTGTACATGGCGCTGCGCAGGATGCTGGTGGCGGCGCGCTCGACATCCGAGCCCGCGAGCACCACGGCCGGATCCTTGCCGCCGAGCTCGAGGAACGCCGGGATGAACGCCTCCGCGGCGGCCACCGCGATCTTGCGACCGGTCGCGACGCTGCCGGTGAAGACGACGGCATCCGAGTGGGCGATCACGGCCTTGCCGGTCTCGGCGCCGCCGCGCACCAGCGAGATGACGCCTTCGAGACCGGGTACCTCGTCGATCGACTTCTGCAGCGGCTCGACGAAGCGCGGCGTCACTTCGCTGGGCTTGATGACCACCGCGGCGCCCGCGACCAGCGCCGCGATCGCGTCGATGAACGCCAGCACGAGCGGAAAGTTCCAGGGGCTCACCACGCCGACCACGGGGTAGGGGATGAAGTTGGTCTTGAACACCACGTCCGGGTTGTTCGTGAACTTGCGGAACGGCTCGGCCAGCACGTTGGGCGCGGCATCGCAGAAGCCGTGTATGAAATGCACGACCGCCCCGACTTCCTCGTGCGATATGCGGGTACGGCCGGTGTCCACCGCCAACGCCGCGGCGATCGACGCCTCGTGCCTTTCCAGCGATTCGGCCCACGCCTGCAGCACCGAGATGCGGTGCGCGAGTCCCTTCGAGAACCACGGCTGCTGCGCGCGCCGGGCCGCCGCCACCACGGCCTCGACCTGTTCCGGGCTGGTCGCATCGAACCGGTAGTCGACCGCGCCGGTGCGCGGATTGCGGGCTTCCATGACTGTCATTGCTTCCTCGCGGACTGGACGGAACGCCGGAAGCCGCTCCCGAAGCCTCTCTCGGAAGCACCTTCCGGAAGCACCTCCGGCGTCTCGTTCAGCATATAAGCGCCGCGTCGCGCCGGCACGCGCGCCGGGCGACGGGCTGCCGGATTCCTATCAATCAAATCGCTTAGCGAAGGAACCCGAACCGGGCATGCGCCGCACTTCCTTGGGCGACACGCCGAAGCATTCCTTGAACGAGGTCGAGAAGCTGGTCTGGTGCTGGTAGCCGCAGGCGAAGGCCACCTCGGTGATCGGCAGGCGCTGGTGGGCCAGCATCTTCATCGCGCGGTTCATCCTCTGGCGATGGCCGAACTCGAACACGGTCATGCCGTAGAGCAGCTTGAAGCCGCGCTTGAGCTTGGAGGTGTTGGTGCCGACGCTGCGCGCCAGCTCCGGAATGGTGGGCACCTTCGAAAGGTCGGCCAGGATGATGTCGCGCGCCTTCTCGATCATCCTGAGGTCGCGCGCCGAGAACACTTCGGAGCTGATCGGGCTCTCCACGGAGCCCTGCCACAGGTCGACCATCGCGCACCAGATCTCGTTGGCCTTGGCCTCCGCGTAGAGCAGGCGCCGCATGCCCTGGTAGGGGTTCTCGACGAGCTTCTCGACCGCATCGAGCGCGGCGACGTTGAGCGCCATCTGGTGGCAGACGATCTGGTCGTGCGCCACTTCCGGGATCGTCCGCGCGATCGCCCCCTCGGGCACCGAGGCGGCAAGGAACCGGTTGAAGTACTCGCGCGAGAGGTGCACGCCGACCGAGCGCCACTCGCCGGGGCCACAGGACACGCGGTAGTGCATGTCCATGCCCGGGTGCACGACGGTCAGGTTGGGCGAAGCGATGCGCACCTGGCCGGCCTCGGAGAAATCCGCCGTGACGGGGCCGGTGACCATGAAATGGAACTCGACCAGGCCCTCCGGCAACACGCTTTCGATCCGCTGCTGCGCGTAGTTGCAGTTCGAGATGCTGAGCAGCACCTCGTCGCGAATGCTGATGAGCTCCCAGTAGCCTTCCGAGGCGTCGGCCGACACGGGGATGACGCGCCCATAGGTCGATCCGCGCTCGCCCGGAGACCACGCCGGCCGCGCCGACTCGGCGCGCAGCACGTTGAAGGCCTCGGACGTGCGCGAGTGCCGGCCCGCCAGGCGGGTCCTGAACAAGCCGTCGTCGATGGGGGGCGCCGCGAGCTGGTCCGGTGCCGTGGGCACCCGCATGGGGATTCGCATCGCGCTTCTCCGTTGCACGCATGCCCGACCCGGCAGGCGCTCGGCAAAAGGTTATCAGGATTGGGATGCAAGAAACATGCCGCGCGAATCGGGGGCCTCGTGCGGGGCGGCCCGGCGCGGCGAAGGTCCCGAAATCGCATGTTTTCGCGGTCGTCAGCCTAAGATCGACGCGCGCCGCCTCGCTACATTGTCCGGATCCAGCCGAGGAACGAATGCAACACTATCTCGCCAAGCTGCGCGCCCGCGGCGACCTGTTGGTGATCGACCGCGAAGTGGATCCCCGCCATGAAGCGGCGGCCGTCGCGGCGAAGCTCCAGAAGGAGACGACGAAGCCCGTGCTCTTCACGCAGGTGCGCGGTCACCGCATGCCGGTGCTGATGAACGTCTACAGCCAGCACGACCGCCTGAAGGAGATCATCCGCTGCGGACAGCGCAACTTCTGCGAGCGGCTGGACGAAGAGATCGAGCTGGCCGCGACGCTGACCGCCTGGTCGGAAGAGGATGCGAACCCGCCGCGCCTGCAAAGCGGCAGGTTGGCCGACCTGCCGATCCTCACATACCACGAACGCGACGCCGCCCCTTACATCACCTCGGGCGTCTTCCTGGCGAAGGACCCCGACAGCGGCGTGCCGAACCTGTCGTTCCATCGAGCGATGTACGTGTCGGACGACGAACTGCGCGTGCGGCTCGGAAGCTCGCACGATCTCGCGCGCATGCAGCGCAACGCCGAGGCGAAAGGCCAGCCGCTCGAGGCGGCCATCCTGGTCAGCGCCGCGCCGGAGGTCTTCATGGCCGCCTGCGTCTCCCTCCCGCCGGACGGCAACGAGCTGGCGCTGGCCGCGGCCATGCGCGGCGGCCCGCTGCGCATGCGGCGCTGCAAGACCATCGACCTGTGGGTGCCTTCCTCGACCGACATCGTGATCGAGGGCCGCATCGTGCCCCATGAGCGGCGGCCCGAAGGCCCGTTCGGCGAGTTCATGGGGTACTACGTCGAGGTCGGCGAGAACCACGTGTTCGAGGTGACGCACGTCGCCTGGAATCCGAACGCGGTGTTCCACGGGCTCATCTGCGGATCGCAGGAAGACCTCCGGCCGCTCGAGGCGGCGACGGCGGCGCGCATCTTCCGCGCGCTGAGGGCGCAGGTGCCGGGCGTGCTGGACGTTTCGTGCCGCCCGACGGTGATGAACACGATCATCAAGCTGCGCACCCAGTACGAAGGACACGGCAGGCACGCGCTGCTGGCCGCGCTGGGCTCGCACATGGACTACAACAAGCTGTGCATCGTGGTCGACGAGGACGTGGACATCGAGAACATGGAGGAAGTGGTCTGGGCCTTCCTCACGCGCGGGCGTGCCGATACGCGGACCATGGTGATCGAGGACGTGCCCGGCTTCTACCGCGACGAGCACAAGGACCACTGGGGCCGGCTGGCGCTGGACGCCACGCGCCCCTGGGGCCGCGAGACCGAGTTCCGGCGCAAGCGCATCCCCGGCGTGGAGACGCTCGACCTGGCCGACTACCTCCCCGCGGGCCACGGACTGCGCGGATGACGGCGCCGGAATGACGGCCGCCAGCGTCATCGTCGTCGGCGCGGGCATCGCGGGGCTCACCGCGGCCTGGCGCCTGCACCAGGCCGGATTCGCGGTCACCGTGCTGGAGGCGCAGGAGCAGCCCGGCGGTCGCATGTCGGCGCGCCAGTCGGGGCCGATCCGCTACAACACCGGCGCCCGGCTGATCTACCCGTTCGGCCGGGAGCTGCACGCGCTGATCGGCGAGCTCGGGCTGCGCGGCGAGCTGATCGCCCTGCCCGACCTGCACGCGATGTGCCGCGCGCCCGAAGGCAGATATCGCATCGACCTCATGCCGGGCCCGTCGGCCCTCGGGACCCCGGGCCTGCGACTGGCCGATCGCCTGCGGCTGGCGCGATCGGCGATCCAGTTGCTGGCGCTGCGCCGCGGCGCCGACCCCGACTCCGCGCTGTCGGCCATCGCGCACGACCACGAGACGCTCGCCGCCTATCTCGACCGGACGGCCGGCGAGCGGGTCCGCAAGCGCATGATCGAGCCGGTCTTCCGCGGCGCGAGAAGCTGGGATGCGCACGAGGTGTCGCCCGCCTTCTACCTCAGCACGACGCCCCGCCTGATCGGCGAGCGCGAGGTCTACACGCTCGCCGGCGGCGTCGGCCGCGTGACCGAGGCGCTGGCCGGCCGCCTGGACGTTCGCTGCGCCACCCGCGTCGTCGCCGTCCGGCGCAGCGACGACGCGCCCTGCGAGGTCGTCTGCCGGGACAGCGCCGGCCGGGACGGCCGGACCACCGAACTCTCGGCCGATCTCGTGCTGTGCGCCGTCGAAGGCGCGGGGGCCGCCGGGATCGTCGCCACCCCGCTCGCGGAAGAGGCGGACTTCCTTCCGCGCGTTCGCTACAACAGCTCGGGCATCGTGCACTACGCGCTCGACGGCGACCTGCCCGAGGTCCTCGAGTTCGCGACCACCGACGTGGCGACGCGCATCGCGACCTGGCAGCAGATCCCCGCGCACGATGGCGCGGGCGCGGGGCTCTATTGCCAGCTCACGCCCGAAGCGACGCGCGAGGCCATCGCCCGCGGCCTGACGGACCGGCTCGACGATCTGCTGCGCGACGAGATCCGCACGCGCATCCCGGACGTCGACACGCGCATCACCCACCTGGTGAACCAGTGGATCCCGCGGATGCTGCCGCTGTTCTACCCCGGCTACGGCCACGAAGTGGCGCGCTTCCTGCAATGGCAGGCCCAGGCCCGGAAACGCGTCTACTACTGCGGCGACTATCTCGGCCAGGCGCTGCTCAACGGCGCCTGCGAGAGCGGCGCGGCGACGGCCCGGCTGATCCGCTCGCACTGGCGGGCCTTGGCTAAACGGTGCGATTCGTAGGAATACGGCAGCGCCGGCGTTCGCGCGGGCGCTCTCGACAGGGCCTTGGATAGAATCAAATCGGCACCTCTCCTGCAAGGCCCGTTGCTGTTCGACTCGGTGAGTCCCGTGGCTGTCTCGACCACTCATCCAACCGCAACCCGCCCCGCCAGAAGCGGCGGTCGAAAGGCCCATTCGCCCTTGCTCGCGACGCTGCGCCGCGTGGCCTTCGCGGCGCTCGTCGCCGGTGCATACCTGCTGATCTTCCTGCCGGTGGTGTTCGTCGTCGTCACCAGCTTCTTCTCCGCGGAGATCGTGAGCTTTCCGCCGGAAGGCTGGACCCTGCACTGGTACGTCAACGCGTGGGAGCGGCGCGATTTCGTACGCGGACTCTTCACCACCTGCCAGGTGGCGTTGCTCGCGACGGCCATCGGCGTACCGCTCGGCACCGCGGCCGCGCTGGCGCTCGTGCGCTCGGGCATGCGCATGAAATCGGCCGTATCGGGCCTGCTGCTCGCGCCGCTGACCGTGCCCGCGGTGGTCTCAGGCGCGGCGCTCTACATGGGCTACTTCCGGGCCGAGAACCTGATCGACCAGGACATCACCGGCACGTTGGCCGGCCTGACGGTGGCCCACGTGCTGCTGACCATCCCCTGGACGGTTCGCCTGGTCACGGCGAGCCTGCAAGGCATGGACGGCGCGATCGAAGAGGCCGCGGCCAGCCTCGGGGCCAACGGCTGGACGACGTTCTGGCGCATCACGCTGCCCGCGCTGCGACCGGGCATCGTCGCGGCGTCGCTGTTCTCGTTCATCGCGAGCTTCGAGAACCTGGAGATCAGCATGTTCCTCGTCGGGCCGGACCGCACCACGCTGCCGGTCGCGATGCTGAACTACATGGAGTTCCGGATGGACCCGACGCTGGCGGCGGCGGCCTCGGTGCAGATCCTGCTGATCGCCGTGCTGATGTGGCTGACCGACCGCTACGTGAAGCTGTCGAGAGTCATCTGATTCCAAGAGATCGAGTGCGGAAGACCTCATGAGCAGCCTGACCCTCGAAGGCCTGTCCAAGCGCTACGGCACGGCCACCGGCGTCGAGCGCGTCGACCTGGAAGTCGGCCACGGCGAGCTGGTCGCGCTGCTCGGGCCCTCCGGGTGCGGCAAGACGACCACGCTGCGCATGATCGCCGGCTTCGTCGAGCCCACGACCGGCCGCATCCTGATCGACGGGCAGGACATCACCGCGCTGCCGCCGCAGGCGCGCGACACGGCGATGGTGTTCCAGTCGTACGCGCTGTTCCCGCACATGACGGTGGCCGCCAACGTGGCGTTCGGCCTCGAGATGCGCAAGGTCCCGGCGGCCGAGCGCGGCAGGCGCGTCGGCGAGGCGCTGCGCAAGGTCCGCATGGAAACCTTCGCCGACCGCATGCCGCAGCAGCTCTCGGGCGGCCAGCAGCAGCGCGTCGCGCTGGCGCGCGCGCTGGTGGTCAACCCCTCGGTGCTGCTCCTCGACGAGCCGCTTTCCAACCTCGACGCGAAGCTGCGCCAGGACGTTCGCACCAAGATCCGCAACCTGCAGCAGGAGCTCGGGCTCACCACGCTGATCGTCACGCACGACCAGGAAGAGGCCATCGCCATGGCCGACCGGCTGGTGGTGATGGAAGGCGGCCGGGTGCGCCAGATCGGGACCGCCGAAGACCTGTACGAACGTCCCGTCGACGCCTTCGTGGCGGGCTTTGTCGGGCGCTGCAACCTGGTGCCCGGGACGGCCGAGGGCAACGACGGATTCCGCCCCGCCGGCGCCGACCTGCTGGTGCCGTGCCACAACGAGCATCGCATCTCGGGCGAGTGCCTGTTCGCCCTGCGCCCGGAGAACCTGCGCATCGCCGAGGCGGGCGCGCCGGGCTGGCCCGCGAGCTTCCTGGACATCACCTACCTCGGCGCGTCGACCGAATGCCGCGTCGACCTGGGCGGCGCGCCGGTCATGTCGATCCTGCAGAGCTCGGCGATGCCCGCCTTCCTCAAGACGGCGCGCCGCGGCGAGCGGGTGTCCGTCCACTGGGAAACCGCCGCGGCGCGCCTGATCCCGCGGTCCACCTAGCCTGCGCCCGGAACCTTCCAACCCCGTGTCCATCCCTCAGGAGCTGCCGATGAACGTCTCGCGTCGTCATGCCATTACCAGCGTCGCCGCCCTCGTGGCCGGCGGATCGGCCGGGCTCTCGCACCCGGCATTCGGGCAGTCCGGCCAGGTCGTGGTCGGGACCTGGGGCGGCGACGGCGCCGAGACGCTGCGCCGGGCCGTCGACGAGCCGCTGCGCAAGCGCTCGGGGCTCGAGGTGCTGCAGGAGATCGCCCTGGGCGAGTCGCGCCTGACCAAGATGCTGGTGGAGAAGAACAGCCGGCGCGGCTCCTTCGACGTGGCCCACCTGGCCGACGCCGAGAAGTTCCTGGCCGCGAGCCAGGGCCTGCTCGAGACCTTCCCCGAAGGCCGGATTCCGCGCAAGTCGAAGGTGATCGCCCGGCTGCAGGAACCCGACGCCATCCCGTTCGTCTACACCTACCGCGCCATCATCTACAACGACAAGCGCCTGAGCACGCCGCCGCGGTCGTATGCCGACCTGTGGGACCCGAGCCTGAAGGGCAAGATCGGCGTGGCCGACGTGTTCTACCACGCCATCATCGAGTCCGCGGCGATCGCCGGCGGAGGCGGCATCCACGATTTCGAGCCGGCCAAGAAGATGCTGCTCGAATGGAAGCGCATGGGCACCCGCGTCTATCCCTCGCGCGAGGCGATCGCCGCGGCGCTCAAGTCCGAGGAGATCCTGGTCAACGTCGACCTGGCCTCGCGCGCCGTGTTCTGGCGCCGCGCCGGCCTGCCGGTGAAGTTCGCGCTGCCGAAGGAGGGCGGCACGCTGCAGGTCTTCAACGCCGCGATCCCCAGGAACGCGCGCAACAAGGATGCGGCCTACGCCTACCTCGACGCGATGCTGCAACCCGAGGCGCAGACCGGCCTGTCCAAGACGATGTGCTGCTACCCGGTGGTGTCCGACGTCCCCCTGCCCCCGGACCTCGTCGACGACCTGACCATCAGCGACAAGGAACGCGACGCGCTGCTGACCTCGGATTTCGGCTACATGCAGAAGGTCAAGGCCGAGTATCTCGAGTTCTGGCAGAAGCAGTTCCGCGCCTGACGCGAAACGCGGTCCCGGCCCCAACGAGCGCCCCGTCAGCGGGATCCCGCCGTGCGCCTTCTCGCCATTCCGGCTTCGCTGCTCGTGGCCGCGCTGCTGCTGGGCCCGCTCGCCATCCTGCTGCGGATCTCGCTCAACGAGTACAGCGCGACGGAACTGATGCGGGAAGCGCTCACGGCCGCCAACTACGTGCGCGCCTTCGCCGATCCGTACTACCAGTCGACACTGCTCAACACCATGGCCATCGCCCTGCTGTGCACGGCGATGGCGCTCCTGATCGGCTTTCCCGCGGCCTACTGGCTCGCACGCATGGAAAGCCGCGCCAAGAGCCTGGTGGTGATCCTCACGCTGTTCCCGCTGGTCATCGGCGGCGTGGTGCGTACGGCCGGATGGATGGCGCTGGTGGGCACCGAGGGGGCGATCAACTCGACGCTGCGCGCACTGGGGATCATCGACGCGCCGATGCAGATGCTCTACACGCCGGTGATCGTGGTGATCGGCATCCTGTCGATCGCGCTGCCGTACATGATCCTCACGCTGTCGGCGACCATCGAGAACATCCCGCGCTCTCTGGAGGAGGCGTCGATCAATCTCGGCGCGGGCCCGGTCACCACCTTCCGGCGCGTGGTGCTCCCGATGGCCAGGCCCGGCATCGCCGCGAGCTCGGTGCTGGTGTTCATCATGTGCATGAACGCGTACGTGACGCCCCGCCTCCTGGGCGGACCGCAGTTCCGCATGATGGCCCCGGCCGTCTACGAGCAGTTCGTGCGCGGCCAGAACTGGCCGTTCGGTTCGGCGCTCGCGTTCATCCTCCTGGCGACGACGGCGCTGCTCGTGCTGGGCTGGTCGATCGTGCTGATGCGCCGGCGCCCGCAGGCGTGAAGCGCCACCATGTAGAGGAGCCGTGCAAGCCATGACGCTGAGTGTCCTGGACAACTGCCGCGTGTTGGACCTCGACCGGCCGCAGGACGATGGCCGCTACGCCGTCGTCATCGAGAACGGCCTGATCCGCGAGGTCGCGCCCGCCGGCGAGCGCCCCTGCCCGGACGCGCCGCGCCTCGATCTGGACGGCGCCACGCTGATGGCCGGCATGATCGACTGCCACGTGCACGTGGTCGCCTCGCTCGCCCATCTCGGGGCGAACGAGAAGTTGCCCAACGTATTGGCCATCCTGCGCGCCCTCCCGGTCCTCGAGGGGATGCTGAAGCGCGGCTTCACCACCGTGCGCGACGCCGGAGGCGCCGACCGGGCGATGACGGTAGCCATCGAAGAAGGCATCGTCCCCGGGCCGCGGCTCTTCGTGGCCGGCAAGGCCCTCGCGCAGACCGGCGGGCACGGCGACTTCCGCAGCCCCATGTCGGACGATGCGCCCGCCTGCGGCTGCGGGCGCGCGGCCGGCTCGATCTCGCGCATCGTCGACGGACCGGACGAGGCCCGGCGGGCAGTGCGCGAGGAGATCCGGCGCGGCGCCCATCACATCAAGGTGATGGCTTCGGGCGGCTGCGCCACGGCCACGGCGCCCCTGGACCGCATCCACTTCTCCGCCGGCGAGCTCACCGCCATCGTCGAGGAAGCGACGGCGCACCAGACCTACGTGATGGCCCATGCCTACACCGGCCCCGCGATCCGGCGGGCCGTCGAGCACGGCGTGCGCACCATCGAGCACGGCAACCTGGTGGACGACGCCGCGGCCGCCGTCATGGCCGCGGCAGGCGCGTACGCGGTGCCCACGCTTTCGATCTATCACGCGATGGTGGCGCTGGGCGCCGCCAACGGCGTGCCGTCCGAGTCCATCGAGAAGGGCCGCTCGGTGCTGGACCACGGCCTTCGCTCGCTCGAGATCTTCCGGCGCCACGGCGTGAAGATGGCCCTGGGCACCGACCTGCTCGGGCCCACGCTCTCGCGCCAGCTCGGCGAGCTGCGGCTGCGCGCCGAAGTGCTGGGCACGCTCGAAGTCCTGCGGCAGGCAACCGTCGTCGGAGCGGAGATCCTGGGCATGAGCGGCAAGCTCGGCGTGATCGCCCCCGGCGCGCACGCCGACCTGCTGGTGCTGCGCGGGAATCCGCTGGAGGACCTTGCCTGCCTGGAGGCCCTCACCGCGCCGCCGCCCGCCGTCATGAAGGCCGGACGCTGGGTGACGACGGGGCCCGCTCCGTCCTGAAGCACCGCGGCGCCCGCTCCCCCGGCCCCCCGGCCCTCCCCCCGGCCCACCCGGACGATCCGATGCAGTACACGGCCGCGCACTGGGGCATCTACGAAGTCGAGAAGGGGGGCGAGCACGGCATCCGCCTGAAGGCGTTCGGGCGCGACCCCGATCCTTCGCCCATCGGCCTCGGTGCGGTCGAGGTGATCAACGGGCCGACGCGTGTCCGCCGGCCCGCCGTCCGCCTGAGCTGGCTCGAGGCGCAGCGCGCCCGGCTGCGTGAACGCCGCGGCGGGACGCGCCCCTCGTCTGCCCTGGGCGCCGACGAAGTCTCGGCCGGGCTGCGGGGCACCGAAGCCTTCGTCGAAGTCGACTGGAACGAGGCCCTGGACCTCGTCGCCGCGGCGCTCGGCGACGTGATCGCGCTGCACGGCAACGGCGCGATCTACGGCGGCTCCTACGGCTGGAGCAGCGCCGGAAGGTTCCATCACGCGCAGAGCCAGGTCCACCGCTTCCTCAACGCCATCGGCGGATACGTGCGCCACACCGAGTCCTACAGCCTGGCGGCGTGCGACGTGCTGCTCCGGCACGTCATCGCGCCGATCGAATCGATGATGTTCGATCACACCAGCTGGGACGTGCTGGCCCGGCATTGCGAACTGTTCGTCGCGTTCGGCGGCGTCCCCCACAAGAGCTCGCAGATCAGCGGAGGCGGCGCCGGCGAGCACCAGCTGCGCCGGAGCTTGTCGAACATGCGGAACGCGGGGGTGCGCTTCGTCAACATCGGCCCCGACGCCGGCGACCTGGACACCGGCGGGCCGCACGAATGGATTCCGGTCCGGCCGCACAGCGATACCGCCCTGATGCTGGGGATCGCGCATGTCCTGTACACCGAGAGGCTGCACGACGAGGATTTCCTCGCCCGGTACTGCACCGGCTTCGAGAAGATCCTGCCCTACCTTCTCGGGGCGACCGACGGCATCGCCAAGGACCCGGCCTGGGCCCAGGCGAAGACCGGGGTTTCCGCGCAGCGCATCGTCGACCTGGCGCGGGAGATGGCCCGCTCCCGCACGATGCTCAACCTCATGTGGTCGCTGCAGCGGTCCCATCACGGCGAGCAGCCTTACTGGATGGCCATGACGCTCGCCGCGATGCTCGGGCAGATCGGGACGCCCGGCGGCGGCCTGGGCATCGGCTACGGCGCCGCGAACAACATCGGGGGTTCGACCCGGCGCTTCCCGGGGCCGACCCTGCCCCAGGGGAAGAACGAGGTCGACGCCTTCATCCCCGTGGCGCGCTTCGCCGACATGCTCGAGCATCCCGGCGCGACCTTCACCTACGACGGCAAGACCCATCGATACCCGGCCATCGAGCTCGTCTACTGGGCGGGCGGGAACCCGTTCCATCATCACCAGGACCTGAATCGCCTGCTGCGCGCCTGGCGCAAGCCCGGGACCACCATCGTCAACGAGCAGTTCTGGACCGCCACCGCCCGCATGGCCGACGTGGTGCTCCCCGCCACGACCTCGCTGGAACGCGACGACATCGGCTACACGCCCCGGGAGCGATACCTGGTCGCGATGAAACGCGCCATCGACCCCGTCGACGGCGCGCGCGACGACTACGAGATCTTCTCCGGCCTGGCCGAGCGCCTGGGCGCGGCGGATCGATTCACCGAAGGCCGGACGGCGCGCGAATGGCTCGAGCACCTGTACGGCCGGAGTCGCGCCGCCGCGGCCGACGTCGACGTGACGCTCCCGGAGTTCGACACGTTCTGGCGCCAGGGTATCGTCGACCTGGCGCCCCGGGCCGATCCGGTCGTCATGTTCGAGGACTTCCGCGCCGATCCCGACGCGTTCCCGCTTCGCACGCCTTCGGGGTTGATCGAGCTCTACAGCGAGACGATCGCGGGCTACGACTGCGCCGACTGCAAGGGCCATGCCCAGTGGCTGGAGCCCCTCGAGTGGCTCGGAAGCACGAAAGCCGCGAAGTACCCGCTGCACCTGCTGTCGGACCAGCCCTCCACGAAGCTGCACAGCCAGTTCGACCAGGGCGAATACAGCGCCCGCGACAAGATCCACGGGCGCGCGCCGGTGCGGATGAACCCGCGGGACGCGCTCGACCGGGGCTTGAAGGACGGCGACGTCGTGCGCGTCTTCAACGACCGCGGCGAGTGCCTTGCGGGGGTCAGGCTGTCCGGCCAGCTCGCACCGGGCGTGGTCAAGCTGTCCTGCGGCGCGTGGTTCGACCCGGCGTCCTGGTCAGGAAGCGGCAGCCTGGAGAAGCACGGCAATCCGAACGTGCTGACGCCGGACATCCCGGCGTCGGGGCTTTCCCAAGGATGTGCGGCGCAGACCTGCCTGGTCGAGATCGAGCGCTATCCGTTCCCGGCGCCCGCGGTGACTGCGTTCGAGCGGCCGGTCGTCGTGCCGGGACAGGGGGGTGAGCCGCGGCGTCTGGGGTGAGTTGCAGCCGGGGGCTCTCTCGCGTGGACTTCGCCCCGGTCAACTCGTGGCGGCAGCCCGTTCGGCTTGTTGAATGGCGGGACTCGGCATGGCCATGCGGAGGCTCTCGCGATACTGCTCCGCCGGCGCCTCGTGCATCACCTCTACGACGGCATCGAAGCTTTCGCGGATCACGGCCTCGATCTCGTCGATGTCCGCCCGGAAGAACTCCTTTCGGGCGTTGACCTTGTTGAGTCGTCCGCTGGCGAAGCGTTCATGCAGCTTCGCTTCCAAGGCGGGGGCATTGTCCGAAAACACCATCGCATGAACGTCGAACCAGAACGGAACGGATGCGTCGCCCAGTTCGTCGACTCTCTCCATGGGATCAAGGCGACGAGTCATGCCAATCTTGAAGACACCTTCGCCGAAGGCGCCGACATTGGATTCTGTGATGCCTAACGTTTGACATGAGCGGCATGACCCGGCCTGCCGGGATCCGTCCGCCCGACGGAGTGGTTGGACCTGCGGCGCCACACGAACAACAACAGGCATGCGAGCGCCGCAGGCAACCAGACCCACAGCAACTCGGACTGCAGCACGTCAATGCCCCTGCCGCCCAGCAGGCGGTGAAGGCTCAACGGGGACGCTTCAATCACCTGCCATGGGAAGAAGAGCCGCTCCTGGGACAGGGGCCACCACAGCGCCACGCCATGCCCTCCATTGGTAAGCATGTCGAGCAGCGCGTGCGAGGCTGCAGACACACTGACGAACGCGAACGAAGACCAGCGGCTGGCCTTCAGATAGCGCGCAAGGGCAAGCGCGACCAAGCCGAGAAGCAACGCTGAGACCAGCGAGTGCGATGCTCCGCGATGGCCGAACGCATCGGCATAGGGAATGCCAAGACGAAACGCCAGAACGTCGAAATCCGGTACGACCGATGCAAGGACGCCGGCCGCCAGTAGTCGCCGAGGTATGCGGGCGGCGCCAAGCCCAATGCCAAGCGCCAAAGGAACGGCAGCGTGTGACAGGATGGTGGGCATGAAGGTCTAACGTTCAAGGCAACCGGCCTTGCGCAGCCCTATGCGCAGGGTCCGGTTGACCGCCGGGTTGGGCATCCGAGGGCACCCGGACGCCTTCAAGAAAGTTTTCTGCTTCCGACGCAAAAGTCGGGTGAAGCACTTCACCGCGATGAGAGTAAATAGCCGCGAAACCAATATTCGTCAGACCTGGATAACGGCAATAGAGTGCGGAGACCTGAAGCGTTAGGGTCCCGGTAGCATTGGGACTCGTTCTTGCCTTTCGGTCTTCATATACGCCATCATGGCGGACGCACGGATATCCGCGGTTCTCGTTTGCCTCGAACTTAGAATGCAACACGGAAAATCTATCGGCCGGTGCATCTTGTTCAGCGCCGCGTTTGATAAGCGTTGTCAGTTCCGCGACGCTATCGGTCGGCTCAAGCCCGAAAAGGATTACTTGCGCACCGAACGTCTCGCCTTGCAGGATTCCGCGGCGAGATAGAGATATCTTGCCAGCACCGGTATCTATCCGACGCCACCCGTCGGTGTTTGGAACACGAAGCTGAATAAAATCATCATCGAGGATTTGTCCGGACGCAACAGGCTGATCGGGTGAGCTTTGACGATTTCGTCCGAGATCCGACGATGAATACCCGGAGATGACCTTGCCCGTAGTCGCGTTAACGATCCGTATGCGGCAATGACGGTCCCACACAGCTTCGACGCGATACTTGCCACCAGGCTCCAGTGTTACGGTCTGATCAACCAAATACCATCGTGTATCGCCCGGGTATGGGCTAAATACGGCTGAACAAATGAGGCGCAAGGATCGTTCGCCAGGATCGACGTCTATGCTCGATGACCATATGCTGGCCTGCTGACCATCCACGAGGGCTACGCGCGCTTCGCATACTGGGTCTTTGGTGAATGCCACAGTAAGACCACATAGGTTGAGCACCGAGCCGAACTTCTCAATTGTGGCGGGAACTTCTGATGTCCGAGGTCCCGTATAGCTGGGAACGCTTGAGCATCCAGCGAGAATTCCGGCCAAGAGTAGAAGAGCGTACTTGGTCATAGCTAGGGTGCCCAACGTTTGAGTTCACCCGAGTGCGAAAGCGGGCGAAGCCCGCTGTAGCACTTCGGGTGCAACGAAGGGTTAGGCCGCATGTCGCCGAATGTACTTCTTGAAGTCCGGAAAGATGTCTTCGTACTTCATAGGCAAAGGATCACTGATCTCCGCAAAGCAAGGGTGCCGCTGAAGGCGGCCAAGTGACCTACGAGTTGCATCCCGAGTAACTGCGCTTCGAGAGAGCGTATCAGCGCGACTCTTCATCGCCTGAACCATACCGGCCACGTAGTCGGGAAGCAGAAGGAGGGGTTCGGCTTGTTCGGTGGTGAGTTGAAGCGTCGATATGATCCTTTTTAGCCCGAGAGAATTTACCAGAGGCTGCTTGGCGTTGATTGCACGCAAGATCTCAGCGAAAGCATCTCGGTTCTCCTCCCCTTGGATCTCATTATCAAATACCAATGCTTCGGTGATCGTCAGTGAGCCGCGCTTTCGCAGCGCTGCAGGAACGGCGCCGGTTTTGATCGCCTGAGTGAACGCCCGGGTCGCGGCTTGCGCGAAGAGCAGGTATTTGACTAAATTGGCGGCCTTGACATAACCAATTGAGCCTCCGGAGAGGGCTGCTGTTCGAGCATGAACATCTTCTGCGTCTTTCCAGAAAGCAGCCCAGTCCTCAGTCGTCTTATCCACAGACGCAACGCAACAGGCAAGGGCCTCCTTAATAAGGACGTCGACAACTTCGCCCACATGCGTATCTAACGCGTTCCGCCACTTCGGCAAGTCCGACGGAAGCCTCTTGCGAACGTGCTTAAGTGCTCCAGTTGGTACACATATGCACGCGACCGTAACCGTGTCGGCATTTGCATGCGCCGCCGTCACTTGACCCGCGATGTCGCCAAACGTGGTGATCCTCAACGCTGCCTCTTGCGACCTAACGTCGGAGTGAAGCGGCAGCCAAACGGCTGCGCCGTTTGGATGTCCGCTTGAACAACTGGTTAGCTAGTCTCACAGGTCGGCGAGTCGCTTCATGAGGTTACGGTAGACGTTCACAAAACGGTCAACCTTCTCATCGAGTGAATAGAAGCCTGCCGAGTCGACCCCGTGTACCTCATCGAGCTTGAGCGCGCGGCGGATTCTCTTTACCTCGCCGACCTGAAGCTGGAAGTTGGCACGAGGCCGACCAGTCTTGACAACGTAGCCCGCTCGTTTGATCTTGACGAAGTTACCCTCGGGTTTATCAAACTCGCAGCCGAGTTCCTCCAGAACAGCACAGAGGTCCTTGAAGTCAATGACCGTATCGCCAAGAACGCGCGGCCTTGTATGCTCGTGAATCCATTTAGCAACGGCGCAAACTTCGGCGTCCACCGTCCGCTTCTCGTTCGGGTGCAGTCGAATCTCATGGGACGCGACAGAGCGAGCGAGTTCGTAGAGATCATCTTCACCGGCGCCAACGAGCAACGTCTTGTTCTTGTCAAGAAAGACGAGAAGCGAAACTAGGGCTGTGCGCTTGTTTCCATTCTCGAATGCGTGGCTCATGGCCACGCCGTAGAAGAGCGTTGCTCCTACCTCGGCGACCGTGTTGTACTTGTAAATACCGCCACTTCCCGTGTTCTGCCTGAACACAGCACTGGCGAGCTTGTCAGGATGCAGTGGTTCGGTGAGCCCGAAGGCATCTTGCGTGGCTATCGTGAGAGTAGCCATGCGCCGACGAATGACGAGAACCTCGTCTTCTGTCAATCGTTGTGGCTCAGCCATGCATGGACGTCCTGTTGTTTGGGTGGCCAACCTGATTTAGTTCGTAGCAAACAGCGACATAAACTCGACCACATCGATCTAACCTATCCACATCCATGCCCGTAAACGCCTGCCGCGACGGGAGTTTTCTCTACCGTCACTCGTTCGGGCCGACGTAACCCAAGGACAACGTCGCCGGCGCCGTCAGACAGATCCAGCCTTAAGGGCGAAAACCAATCGACTCCCCGGGCGCGATCTCGCCCCCAATTCGATTTATTCTGCATCGATCTTCGACCCTGACCAGCAGTGATCGCGGCCGGCACCAGCCCGCCACGCGACCCCGCCGGTACGGCCGGCCGCACGTCTCCCTACGCCTCCTCCGCCAACCCCTCCCGCACCACCCCCGACACCACCGGCACCACCCCCAGCCGCTGCGCCAGCGCCGCCTCGCGCCGCTTCGCCTCGCGCAGGTTGCGCAGCTTCACGTGCCCGAAGCCGCGGATCGACGCCGGCAGGCCGGCAAGCTGCTCGGCCAGCTCGAGCCGGTCGGCGCCGAGCCCCGGCAGCATCACTTCGATCGTCGCCGCGTAGTCGGCCGGCAGCGCGCGCTCGATGCGGCGCTCCTGCGTGTGGCCGAAGACATCGATCGGCGTGCCGCGCACGCGGCGCAGCGCGGCGAGCCCGCGCAGCACCGGGAAGATCCAGCGGCCGAAGCGCATCTTGCGCGGCAGCCCGTCGGGGCCGCGCCGCGCCAGCAGCGGCGGGGCCATCAGGACGCTGAGCGTGTAGTCGCCCTCGAACCGGGCCTCGAGCTCACGCCGGAACCGGGGCGACGAGTACAGGCGTGCCACCTCGTATTCGTCCTTGACCATCAGCAGCCTGGCGTAGTTGCGCGCCACGGTGGCGGCCAGGCTCAGCGGCGCGCCGGGCCGGCGCAGCGCGCGCTCGGTGGCGGCGGTCTGGTCCACCAGGCGGCGCAGCCGCGCGGCGTGCCCCGTATCCTGGTAGTCGACCAGCTCGGTGCACAGCCGCTGCAGCAGCGCGGCCAGCGCCTCGTCGCTGGAGGCCGCCTCCGGCGAGCCGCCGGGGATCTGATCCGCCGTTCTGTCTCCCGCCCCGTCTCCCGCCTCGCTCCCTGCCTCGCCCTCCGCCTCGTTCCCTGCCTCGCCCCCCGCTCCGCCCAGCACCGCCTCGAGCGCCCGCGCATCGTGCGCCGCCAGCCGCCCGATGCGGAACGCCCGCAGGTTCGCCTCGACCGCCACGCCGTTCAGCTCCAGCGCGCGCTCGATCGCCGCGCG
>JBDHRX010000013.1:0-38084 GCA_039807785.1 Burkholderiaceae bacterium | reverse complement strand
TCCGCCCCGCCGGCGCATGGGCGCGGGCCGGCGCTGGCGGGCGGCCCGGACGGGGGGCCGGCGGCGCTACAATCGCCCCATGCGCCTGCATGCCGCGACGCCATGACCCCCGATCTCGTCACCGCGATGTCCGCGCCGCTGCAGGACTTCGAGCGGCGCATCCTTGCCGCGACGCCGCGGATCGAGCGCTGGTTCCGCATGGAATGGCAGGACCACACGCCGCCGTTCTACGCGTCGGTCGACCTGCGCAACGCCGGTTTCAAGCTCGCGCCGGTCGATACCAACCTGTTCCCCGGCGGGTTCAACAACCTGTCCGACGAGATGCTGCCGCTGGCGGTGCAGGCCGCGATGGCGGCGATCGAGAAGTACTGCCCCGACGCGCGCAACCTGCTGCTGATCCCCGAGCGCCACACGCGCAACGCCTACTACCTGCAGAACGTCCAGCGGCTGTCGACGATCCTGCGCCAGACCGGCCTGAACGTGCGCTACGGAACGCTCGACCCGGCGGTGCGGGCGCCGGTGAAAGTCGACCTGCCCGACGGCCAGCCGATGACGCTCGAGCCGCTGGTGCGGCGCGGGCTGCGGGTCGGCCTCGAGGACTTCGACCCGTGCTCGATCCTGCTGAACAACGATCTGTCGGCGGGCATCCCCGGAATCCTGACCGACCTGCACGAGCAGGTGTTGCTGCCGCCGCTGCACGCCGGGTGGGCGGTCCGGCGCAAGTCGCAGCACTTCGCGGCCTACGCGGAGGTCGCCAAGCGCTTCGCGAAGCAGTTCGAGATGGATCCCTGGCTGATCAATCCGTATTTCGCGCGCTGCGGGAAGATCGATTTCCACGCCCGCGCCGGCGAGGACTGCCTGGCGAGCAGCGTCGAGACGCTGCTCAGGCAGATCCGGTCCAAGTACCGCGAGTACCGGATCGACGCCAAGCCGTTCGTGGTCGTGAAGGCCGACGCGGGCACCTACGGCATGGGCGTGATGTCGGTGCACGATCCGTCCGAGGTGCGCGACCTCAACCGCAGGCAGCGCAACAAGATGGCGGTCGTCAAGGAGGGCCTCGAGGTGCACGAGGTGATCCTCCAGGAGGGCGTGCATACCTTCGAGACCGTCGGCGACGGGGTCGCCGAGCCGGTCGTCTACATGATCGACCGCTACGTCGTGGGCGGCTTCTACCGGGTGCACACCGGCCGCGGCAACGACGAGAACCTGAACGCGCCCGGGATGCGCTTCGTGCCCCTGCCGTTCGCCGCGAGCTGCCATCTTCCCGACTGCAGCGCCTCGATCGAGCACGCCCCGAACCGCTTCTACGTCTACGGGGTCGTCGCGCGGCTGGCGCTGCTGGCCGCCTCGGTCGAGCTCGAGCAGACCGATCCCGACCCGTCGCGCTACGGTTGAGCGCCGTTCCGAAACCATAGCCTCCGGGAGCCCGAACCGATGCGCCTGCTGGTGATCCTCGATCCGTTGCCGTCGATCAAGACCTACAAGGACTCGACCTACGCGATGATGGCCGAGGCCGCGGCGCGCGGCCATGCGCTGTTCGTCTGCGAGCAGCACGAGCTGTCGCTCGCGGGCGGTCGCGCGATGGTCCGCGCGACGCCGCTGCGGCTGACCGGCGCCGGGGACGGCGCCTGGTACGAGACGGACGCGCCGCGCAGCGAGCCGGTCGCCGCGTTCGATGCGGTGCTGATGCGCAAGGATCCGCCGTTCGACATGGAGTACGTGTTCTCGACCTACCTGCTCGAGCACGCGGTCCGGGAGGGCGCGCGCGTGTTCAACGACCCGCGCGCGATCCGCGACCATAACGAGAAGCTGTCGATCGCCGAGTTCCCGGAGTTCGCGCCCCCGACGCTGGTCACGCGTTCGGCGCAGGAGCTGCGCGCGTTCGTCGACGAGCACGACGAGGCGGTGTTCAAGCTGCTCGACGGCATGGGCGGCACCTCGGTGTTCCGCGCCAAGCGCGGCGACCCGAACATCTCGGTCATCATCGAGACGCTGAACCAGTTCGGGGCGCGCTCGGTGATGGCGCAGCGCTACCTGCCCGAGATCGTCGACGGCGACAAGCGGGTCCTGCTCATCGGCGGCGGCGTGGTCCCGTTCTGCCTCGCGCGCATCCCCAAGGACGGCGAGTTCCGCGGCAACCTGGCGGCCGGCGGGCGCGGGGTCGCGCGCCCGCTGTCGGCGCGCGACCGCGAAGTCGCCGAGGCGCTGGCCCCGCGGCTCGCCGGGCGCGGCCTGCTGCTGGTCGGCCTCGACCTGATCGGCGACTACATCACCGAGATCAACGTGACCAGCCCGACCTGCTTCCAGGAGATCCGCCAGCAGGCCGGCTTCGACGTGGCGGGCATGTTCGTCGACGCGCTCGAGGCGGCCTGCGCGCGATGATCGGGATCATGGTGGTCTCGCACGAGCCGCTCGGCACCGCGCTGATCCACTGCACGCGGCACGTCTACGGCCGCCTGCCGATGCAGCTGGCCGCGCTCGACGTGATTCCCGACGAGGACCCCGAGCAGGCCTATCGTGCCGCGCGCGAGCTGCTGGCGCGGATCAACGACGGCAGCGGCGTGCTGGTGCTCACCGACGTCTTCGGCGCCACGCCTTCGCGCGTCGCGATGCGGCTCGCCGTGCCGGCGCGCGTGCGCGTGCTGGCCGGCGTCAACCTGCCGATGCTGCTCAAGGCGATCTCGAACCGGCGCATGCCGGTCGACGAACTGTGCGATCTGCTGATCGCGAGCGGCCGTGAAGCGATCCGACCCGCGGATCCGGAGCCCGATGCTCAAGGCTGAGGTGGTCGTCGTCAACCGGCTCGGGCTTCACGCGCGGCCGTCGGCCAAGCTGACCGCCACTGCGTCCAGGTTCCGCGCCGAGGTGTGGATGTCGAAGGGCGCGCGCCGGATCAACGCCAAGAGCATCATGGGCGTGATGATGCTCGCGGCGGCCAAGGGAAGCACGCTGCTGGTCGAGGTCGACGGGCCCGACGAGGCCGAGGCGCTCGCCGCGGTGAAGGCGCTGATCGAGGGCGGCTTCGGAGAGGACTGATCGGCCGGTCGGGCCTTGCGGGCCCGCGGCGGCAGGTTCAGTACACTGTCGCCATGTTCAGCGTCCACGGCACCGGCATCGGCGGCGGCATCGTCATCGGCCGCGCCCGGGTGCTGGAGTCGCAGCAGCGCGACGTGCCGCGCTACCGGCTGCGACCCGGGCAGATCGAGGCCGAGCTGGCGCGGCTCGAGACCGCGATCGAGGTGGTGCGGTCGGAGCTGTTCGCGCTGGCCGAGCACCTGCCGGACGACGGGCCGGCCGAGGCGCGGGCGCTGCTCGACGTGCACGTGATGATCCTCGACGATCCGGCGCTCGCGCAGGCCGCGCGCGACGCGATGCACGAGCACCTCTGGAACGCCGAGTGGGCCTTCTCGGCCCAGGCCGGGCAGCTGGCGGCGCAGTTCGAGGCGTTCGAGGACCCCTACCTGCGCGAGCGCGGCCGCGACGTCCAGCAGGTCGCGGGACGCGTGATCCGCGTGCTCTGCGGGTCCAGCGCCGAATCGACCGCGGGCGCCGAGGCGGCCATTTTCGTCGCCGAGGACATCTCGCCGGCCGACATGCTGGCGCTGCGCTCGGCGATCGGTTTCGGCATCGATCTCGGCGGCACCACCTCCCACACCGCGATCCTCGCGCGCAGCATGAACGTGCCGGCGGTGGTCGGGCTGGGGCACGCCAGCGCGCTGGTCGAGGACGACGACTGGCTGATCCTGGACGGCGAGGCGGGCCTGGTGATCGTCGCCCCCGACGAAGGCGTGCTCGCCGAGTACCGGCACCGCCAGGCCGCCGGCGCGCTCGAGCGCGAGCGCCTGAAGCGGCTGATCCACGTCCCCACGGTCACCGTCGACGGCGTCCGGGTCGGCCTGTGCGCGAACATCGAGCGTCCCGAGGAGGCGGCGCGGGCGCTCGCCGCGGGCGCCGAAGGGGTGGGGCTGTTCCGCACCGAGTTCCTGTTCATGAACCGTCGCGCGCTGCCCGACGAGGACGAGCAGTTCGAGGCGTATCGCGAGGCGGTGCAGGCCATGCAGGGGCGCCCGGTCACGATCCGGACCCTCGACGTCGGGGCCGACAAGTCGGTTCCGGCGCTGGGTGGCACCGTGCCCCAGAATCCGGCGCTGGGCCAGCGGGCGATCCGCTATTGCCTGGCCGAGCCCGAGGTGTTCCTGGCGCAGCTGCGCGCGATCCTGCGCGCCTCGGCCTTCGGCGCCGCGCGGCTGCTGCTGCCGATGCTGGCGCACGGCCACGAGATCGACCGCGCGCTGCGCCTGGTCGATCTCGCGAAGGGCCAGCTGCGCGGTCGCGGCCTGGCGTTCGACGAGCGACTGCCGGTCGGGGGGATGATCGAGGTGCCGGCGGCGGCGCTGACCGCGGGGCTGTTCGTCCGCAAGCTCGACTTCCTGTCGATCGGGACCAACGACCTGATCCAGTACACCCTCGCGATCGATCGCTCCGACCACGAGGTCGCCTCGCTGTACGAGCCGTTCCATCCGGCGGTGCTGAAGCTGATCGCAATGACGATCCGCGCCGCGCGCAAGGCCGGCGTGCCGGTCGCGGTCTGCGGCGAGATGGCGGGAGACTGGGCCGCGACGCGGCTCCTGCTCGGCATGGGGCTCACCGACTTCTCGATGCACCCGGCCAGCCTGCTGCGCGTCAAGCAGGAGATCCTGCGGGCCGATGCGTCGCGGCTCGCGCCGCGCGTTTCCCGGCTGCTGGGCAGCGACGACCCGCTGCGCGTGCGCACCTTGCTGGCGCGGCTGGCCTCGGAGGACTGAGCAGGACCACGGGCCGGCGTCGGAGAGCGTCTTTACAAAGACTTGCATTCGCTGCGAGCTTCTTTACGCCGCGAGCCGGCACAATCCGGCTGCCATGATCGCCAGCCTCCCCGATTCCTCCCTCCCGTCCTCGTCCCCGCGATACGCCGCTGCGCGGCCGGCGCGTCCCATTCGCCCGGCTGGCGCGGGTTCGCCGGCCACGGCGCTCGTCCTCGTGCTCGCTGCGGTGCTGTCGGGTTGCGCCGCCCTGCCGGCCGGGAAGGCGCTGCCTGCGACTCCGGTGCCTCCGGCCTGGTCGGCGTCGTCCGTTCCGGCGAGCGATCCAGCCGCCCCGGCGCCGGCCGCCGGCACGGCAGCGTCGCTCGCGACCTGGTGGGAGCGCTTCGACGACCGGCAGCTCGCCGCGCTGGTGGCGCAGGCGCTCGAATCCGGTACCGACGTGCGCAGCGCACGGGCCGCCCTGGCGCAGGCGCGCGCGCTGCGCGACGTGCAGGCGGCGGGTCTTTCGCCGAGCGTCGCCGGATCGGCATCGGCGCAGCGCGCCCGTTCCGCCGGCAGCACCGCGAACCGCTTCCAGGCCGGGCTCGATGCCGGCTGGGAGCTCGACCTGTTCGGCGGCCTGCGCAGCGCGGTCGCGGCGTCCGAGGCCGAGCTGCGCGTCGCCGAGGAGGACCTGTCGGCCGCGCGGGTCTCCCTGGCCGCCGAGGTCGCGCTGGCCTATCTGGACCTGCGCGGCGCCCAGGCGCGGCTGGCGATCGCGCGCAGCAACCTGGAGGCCCAGACCGAGACGCTGCAGCTCGCCGGATGGCGCGTGCAGGCCGGGCTCGCCACGTCGGTCGACCTGGAGCAGGCGCGCGCCGCACGCGAGCAGACCGCGGCCCAGATCCCGGCGCTCGAGACCGCGATGGCCCAGGCGCGGCACGCACTCGCGGTCCTGACCGGCCGGCCGCCGGATGCGGCGCCCGCGGCGCTGGCCGCCGCGCAGCCGGTCCCCCTGCCCGATGCCGCGCTGGCGCTCGCGATCCCGGCCGAGACGCTGCGCCAGCGTCCCGACGTGCGGCGTGCCGAGCACCGGGTCTCGGCGGCGCTGGCCCGCGTGGCGCAGGCCGATGCGGCGCGCTATCCGAGCTTCCGTCTCGGCGGCTCGCTCGGCCTGAGCGCGCTCACCCTGTCCGGGCTCGGCAGCGGGGCCGCGGTGGCCGCTTCGCTGCTCGGCAGCGTCTCGGTGCCGCTGCTCGACGGCGGCGCGGCGCGCGCCCAGGTGCGGGCGCAGGAGGCCGCGCTGGAACAGGCGCGCGTCGGCTACGAGGCGGTCGTGCTCGCGGCGCTCCAGGAGGTCGAGGACGCGCTGGTCGCGCTGCGCAACGACCGCGAACAGCTGGTGCGGCAGCAGGCGGCGGCCGAGGCGGCCGCCAATGCCGCGCTGCTGGCCCGGCAACGCTACGCGAGCGGCCTGATCGACTTCCAGGTCGTGCTCGACACGCAGCGCACGCTGCTCAGCACGCAGGACGGCGTCGCCAGCTCGACCATGAAGGTGGGCGCCGATCACGTGCGCCTGTACAAGGCGCTCGGCGGAGGATGGGAATGAACGACGAAGTGGGGACGCTGCTCTCGGAACCGGGGCGGCGCTGGTGGCGGCGCCCGGCGCTGTGGGCCGGCATCGCGGTGCTGGCCGCGGCGGCGGCCGGGGCATGGTACTGGACCGGACAGCAGAAAGCCGCGTCCGCTCCGCGCTACGTCACCGAGCCGGCGCGCGAAGGCGACATCACGCTGACCGTGACCGCCAACGGGAAGCTGCAGGCGACGCGCACGGTCAGCATCGGCAGCGAGCTCTCCGGAACGGTCCGCAGCGTCCGGGTCGACGTCAACGATCGCGTGAAGAAGGGCGAGGTGCTGGTCGAGCTCGATACCGCGAAGCTGGCCGCGCAGGTCTCCCGCTCGCGCGCTTCGCTGGCCGCCGCGCAGGCCAAGCTCGCGCAGGCCGGCGCGACCGTGAAGGAAGCGCAGGCCGGGCTGGCGCGGCTGCAGGAGGTGGCCCGGCTCTCGGGCGGCAAGGTGCCGTCCGCCGCGGAGCTCGACGCGGCGACGGCCGCGCTGGCGCGCTCCCTCGCCGAGGAGAACAGCGCGCGTGCCAACGTCGAGGACGCGAAGGCGGCGCTGTCGACCGACGAGACCAACCTCTCGAAGGCCTCGATCCGTTCGCCGATCGACGGGGTCGTCCTGGCGCGTTCGGTCGAGCCCGGCAACGCGGTGGCGGCCACCCTCCAGGCGGTCACGCTGCTCAGCCTCGCCGAGGACCTGTCGCGGCTGATCGTCGAGGTGAGCGTCGACGAGGCCGACGTCGGCGTGATGCGGGTCGGGCAGAAGGCGAGCTTCACCGTCAGCGCGTACCCGCAGCGCCGCTATCCGGCCACCGTGGCCCGCGTCGCCTACGGCTCGACGCTGACCGAGAACGTCGTCACCTACGCGACGCGGCTCGAGGTCGACAACGGCGACCTCAGCCTGCGCCCGGGCATGACCGTGTCCGCGACCATCACCGCCGCCGAGCGCAACGGCGTGCTGCGGGTGCCGAACACCGCGCTGCGCTTCGCCCCCGCGCAGCCCTCGGGCCGCGCGCCGGCCGGCGCCGCCTCCGGCGCGGGCATCGTCTCGAAGCTGATGCCGCGCCCGCCGCGCGATGCGGCCAAGACCGCCCGGTCCGACGCCGGGAGCGCCGGCGCGCGCCAGGTCTGGATCCTGGAGGGCGGCGTCGCGCGCGCGGTGCCGGTCACCACCGGCATCACCGACGGCAGGACGACCGAGATCACGGGCGGCGAGCTGCGGCCCGGCGCCGCGGTGATCGTCGACCAGCTCTCCGGCGAGGCGACGCGATGAGCATCGCGCCGGGCGCCGGCGAGGCGGCAGTGCCGGCGGCGGGGGCGCGCACGCCGCTGATCCGCCTGCGCGGGGTCACGAAGGTCTACGGCACGGGGTCGAGCGCGTTCCGGGCGCTGCGCGGCGTCGACCTCGTCGTCGAGCGCGGCGAGTTCGTCGCGATCATGGGCCCGAGCGGCTCGGGGAAGTCGACCGCGATGAACGCCATCGGCTGCCTCGACCGGCCGACCGCGGGCGAGTACCTGTTCATGGGCACGCACGTCGAGACGCTGTCGCGCGACCAGCGGGCCCGGCTGCGTCGCCGCTTCATCGGCTTCGTGTTCCAGGGCTTCAACCTGCTGGCGCGGACGTCGGCGCAGGAGAACGTCGAGCTGCCGCTGCTGTATCGCGGCGAGCCGGCGGCGTCGCGCCGCGCCGCCGCGGCGCGGGCGCTCCGGTCGGTCGGGCTCGAGGGCTGGGAACACCACACGCCGGCCGAGCTCTCGGGCGGGCAGCAGCAACGGGTGGCGATCGCCCGCGCGATCGTCACCGAGCCCGCGCTGCTGCTCGCCGACGAACCCACCGGCAACCTCGATTCGCAGCGCAGCCGCGAGATCATGGAGCTGCTGTGGCGGCTCAACGCCGACCGCGGGATCACCATCCTGATGGTCACGCACGAGCCCGACATGGCCGCCTGGGCGCGGCGCATCGTGCGCTTCGTCGACGGCGTCGTGGCGAGCGATACGGTCAACGAGCGCCCGGCCGGGGTCGACCTCGACGCGCGGCGCGCCGACCCGGTGCCCGCGCCGGTCGCCGGAGTCGCCTGATGCTGCTCAACACCCTGCTGCTGGCGCTGCGGTCGATCCGGCGCAATCTGATGCGCTCGTTCCTGACGATCCTCGGCATCGTCATCGGCGTGGCCGCGGTGATCACGATGGTCACGGTCGGCAACGGCGCGACGATGGCGGTGCAGAACCAGATCTCCGGCCTCGGCACCAATCTCCTGATGATCCGGCCCGGCCAGCGCCTCGGACCGGGAATGGGCGGCGCCTCGGTGCCCCAGTTCAAGGAGGGCGACGGGGAGGCGATCGCCGCCCAGATCGGCGGGATCCAGGCGGTCGCGTCCGAGGCGCGGGCGAGCGCGACCGTGGTGTCGGGCGGCAGCAACTGGACCACCAGCGTCACCGGCAGCACGGGCCAGTGGCTGAAGACCGGCAACTGGCGCCTGGCCGTGGGGCGCGAGTTCACGCCCGAGGAGCTGCGCGCGGGCGCCGCGGTGTGCATCGTCGGCGAGACCATTCGCCGCGAGCTGTTCGCGGGTCGTTCGCCGGTGGGCGAGCCGCTGCGCGTCAAGGACTTCTCCTGCCAGGTCGTCGGGGTGCTCGCCGCCAAGGGGCAGGGCATGATGGGCAACGACCAGGACGATCTGGTCCTGGTGCCGCTCGCCACCCTGCAGCGCCGCGTCACCGGGAACACCCGCGTCTCGACGCTGCTGGTGTCGATGAGCGACGGCAGCGACGCCACCCGGGTCAAGGCCGGTCTGCGGCAGCTGCTGCGCGAGCGCCGCAGCCTGTCGCCGACCGACGACGACAACTTCAACATCCTCGACACCCAGCAGCTCGCCGAGACGCTTTCCGGCACCACCCAGGTGATGACGATGCTGCTGGGCGCGGTCGCCGCGGTGAGCCTGGTGGTCGGCGGCATCGGGATCATGAACATCATGCTGGTCAGCGTGACCGAGCGCACCCGGGAGATCGGCCTGCGGCTGGCGATCGGCGCGCTCGAGCGCGAGGTGCTGCTGCAGTTCCTGATCGAGGCGGTCGTGCTGGCCGCATTCGGCGGGCTGGTCGGGGTGGTGCTGGCGGCCGCGGCGTCGTTCGGGCTGGCGCAGCTGATGGGCGTGCCGTTCGTCTTCGACCCGGCGGTGAACCTGGCGTCGTTCCTGTTCTCGGCCGGGATCGGGGTGCTGTTCGGGTTCTTCCCGGCGCGCCGCGCCGCGCGGATGGATCCGATCGAGGCGCTGCGCCACGAATAGGCCGGCGGCGGCGCGCAGCCCGGCTCCGGCGCCTCCCGGCCGATGGTCCCGCCGGGACGTCCGGCGGACGATCCCGTCGATCGATCGCGTATATAATTTTGGAGCCTGCAAAAGGCGGTTTTCATTCGAGAAAGGAGACTCTCCCATGGCTGAAAGCGAGCGCAAGCTCGAGTACGAGGTGATGAATCCCTGGGCGTATTCCGACCCCGTGCCGCAAAGAGGCATCACGGCGCGTCTGGACGGCCTCGAAGGGAAGAAGATCGGCCTGTTCTGCAACGGGAAGCGGGCCGGAGAGCTGACGCTGAACGCGGTCGAGCGCGAGCTCAAGGCGCTGGCCCCGACGCTGACGACCTCGTGGTACGTATCCACGGAGCTGAACGTTCCGGAGGCGCTGACCAAGGCGAAGGAGAAGTTCGCCGCGTGGGTCGGCAGCATGGACGCAGTCGTTCTTTCGGTCGCTGACTGAGGTTCTTGTACGAAGTATCTCGTGCAGGATGCAATATCCATCGAGGACTTGCATCGGCCCACCGTCGTACTGGTGAACGAGGGCTTCGTAGTCGACGGGCGGTCTGCCGCGTCGAACAAGGGAATGCCGGCCGTCCGACTGATCTCGGAGACGGTACCCTGCGAGTGTGGCATCGAGGAAGAGGCTGACGCCGGGATCCGCGCGGTGTTCGACCAGGTGGTCGATGCGCTGGTCAGGCCGCTGGATTCCGAGGAGGCATCGCCTCAGCCCAAGAAGAAGGATCCTCCCCAGAGGATCGCGTTCAAGGGTTCGCTGCACGAATTCAATCGCTTCTATTACAAGCGGGGCTGGGGCGACGGCTTGCCGCTCTATCCGCCCACGGAGGAAGCGGTCGCCGAGATGCTGACGGGCACGGACCTGCCGCCGGATCACCTGGTGGCCGAGATCGTTCCCCGGCAAGGCAAGGCGACGGTCGAGCAGATCGCCGTGAACGCGGTCATGGCCGGCGCGCTGCCGATCCACATGCCGATCCTGGTCGCGGCGGTGGAAGCCGCGAGCGATCCCGTGGCCCGGCTGGGGGCGTATGGCTCCAGCACTGGATCGTGGGCGCCGCTCTGGATGATCAACGGGCCCGTCCGCGCGGCGGCGCACGTCAACTGCAGCACCGGCTCGATGAGCCCCGGCAACATCACCAACTCGGTGATCGGCCGCGCGATGCAGCTGATCATCAAGAACGCCGGCGGGGCCCGCAAGGGCATCGAGGACATGGGGGTCTACGGCAACCCGGGCAAGGGCACCAGCGTCATCGGCGAGAACGAGGAGGGCAGTCCCTGGGAGCCGCTCCACGTGGAGGCGGGCTGCCAGCCCGAGGACAGCGCGGTCACCGTCTTCTTCCCGAACTGCTTCACGCAGGTCTGGCAGTACGGCGCGGACGACCGGGGCATCCTCGACACGTTCATCTACAACGTGCCGCCGGGCGGCGGGCTGACCTGCCTCCTGTTGACGCCGAACCACGCGGCGATCCTGGCCAAGCGGGGCTGGACGAAGGAGAAGATCAAGAAGTACGTCTTCGACTACGGACGCAATCCCGCGTATCGCACACCGAGCGGCCATCGGGGCGGCGGCTGGACCAACGTCGGTCCCGAGAACTTCCCCCCGGGGCCGATGGATGCGGTGGCGTCGATCCCGGCGCCGGACTACATCAAGGTGTTCGTGGCGGGAGGCCCGGGTGCGTTCCTCGGCATCATGAGCGGATCGGGCATGAGCTACGGCGGCTTCGTCACCCGGAAGATCCAGCTGCCCGCCAACTGGAAGAAGCTCACCGCGAAGTACAAGAGCTTCGTCCCGGTCTACGAGAAGTACTAGCGCTGCGCGGCGTGCCGGCACCCCTTCCGGGGTGCCGGCACCGGCCCGGTCGCGCGTTCAACCCCAAGGCATCGCTGCGGCGAGGCGGAGGTTCGACATGAATACAGTCCTGGTTCGTGGCGGCACGGTGGTCAATGCCGATCGCGAGTTTCGCGCCGACGTGCGGTGCGTCGACGGCCTCATCGATGCGGTCGGGCCCGCGCTCGACGCGCCCGCCGGCGCGACGGTCGTCGACGCCGGCGGGCAGTACGTCTTTCCGGGCGGGATCGATCCGCACACCCACATGCAGTTGCCGTTCATGGGGACGGTGACGGTCGACGATTTCCATACCGGTACCGCCGCGGCGCTCTCGGGCGGGACCACGACGATCATCGACTTCGTGATTCCGGATCCGGGGCAGCCGCTGATGGACGCCTACGCGACCTGGCGCGGCTGGGCCGAGAAAGCCGCCTCGGACTACAGCTTCCACGTGGCGATCACCTGGTGGGACGAGACGGTGCACCGCGACATGGGAGTCCTGGTCCGCGAGGAAGGGGTCAACAGCTTCAAGCACTTCATGGCGTACAAGAACGCCATCATGTGCGACGACGAGACGCTGGTGAACAGCTTCAAGCGCTCGCTCGAGCTGGGCGCCATGCCGACGGTCCATGCGGAGAACGGCGAGCTGGTCTACCTGCTCCAGCAGGCGGTCGTCGAGCAGGGCATTCTCGGGCCCGAGGGCCACCCGCTGTCCCGTCCGCCGATCGTGGAGGGCGAGGCGGCCAACCGCGCGATCGCCATCGCCAATGTCCTCGGAGTGCCGATCTACATCGTCCACGTCTCGTGCCGCGAGTCGGCCGAGGCGATCGCCCGCGCGCGGGCGACCGGGCAGCGGGTCTACGGCGAGGTGCTGGCGGGGCACCTGGTCGTCGACGACAGCGTCTATCGCGCGCCCGATTTCGCGACCGCGGCGGCGCACGTGATGAGCCCGCCGTTCCGGCCGCGTGGGCATCAGGAGGCGCTCTGGCAATCGCTCCAGGCCGGCGGCCTGCACACGACCGCGACGGATCACTGCCAGTTCTGCGCGGACCAGAAGGCGGCGGGGCGGAACAGCTTCGTCGACATTCCCAATGGCTGCGGCGGCGTCGAGGACCGGCTCGCCATCCTCTGGGACGAAGGCGTGAACACCGGCCGCCTGACGCGTTCCGAGTTCGTCGCCGTGACGTCGGCCAATGCCGCGCGCCTGTTCAACATCTATCCGAGGAAGGGCAGCGTGAGCGCGGGCGCCGACGCGGACCTGGTCGTCTGGGACCCGGAGGCGCGCCGCACGATCTCCGCCAAGACGCAGGTCAGCAAAGGCGACTTCAACGTCTTCGAGGGGCGGGTCGTGCAGGGCGTTCCCACGCACACGATCAGCCGGGGGCGCGTCGTGTACGAGCGCGGCGATCTCCGCGCCGAGCGCGGGGCCGGCCGGTATGTCCGGCGACCCGCGTTCGGCCCGGACTTCGCGACGGTCGACCTGCGCGCCCGGCGCGCGGCCGCCGCGCGCTGACCGGAACGCGGGAGGGGTGCCCTCCCGCCGCCGTCAGGCCGGCAGCGGCTCCCGCTTCGATCTCGGGTCTGCGCGCTTGCGCGCGCGGCCGCCGGGCCGGGCGGCCGGCGCGGTCTTGCGGCGCCGGCGTCCGCCCGGAGCCGTGCGGAGATCGGTCGCCGGTTTCGCCGACCCGAGGATCGGCACGAAGTTCCGGGCCATCCGCCGCGTGTCGCCGGACCGCTGGGTGATGCCCAGCGAGTCGAGGAACTCCAGGATCCGGGTCGCCAGGGCGCGATTGATGGCGAGCGCGTCCCGGTACTGCGCCAGCGTGAACTGCCCCCGGGAGGCACAGCGCGCGACCAGCGCGGCATTGGCGGCGAGCACCGCCAGCGTCGCCTTCGGGTAGTAGAGATCGCGGGCGACGCGCATCAGCGTTCCCGACCTGCACCGGTGCTCGAGCATGCGGCGCAGTGGCCGCTCGTCGAGCCCGAGCGACGTCGCGAGCTCGGGCAGCGTCGGCGGCTGGACGCCGCTCTGGACCAGGATCGGCTCGACGATTCGCCAGGCCTCCTCGCTGTCGGCGTCCGCGTCCGGCGCGTGCGAGGACAGCCGCGCGAATGCCCCGACGACGGAAACGGTCCGCCTCGTCCGGGTCAGGTCGCGCAGCAACTGCAGGAACGCCTCGTGCGGCAGCGATGGCGCGGCCTCGCGATGCAGCGCGCGGAGCACGACGCCCGGCGCCTTCGGATGCCGCCGATGGAAGCGCTCGAGGTGCTCGACGATGCGCGCCTGGATCCCGGTGGCCCGCTCCTGGGCGATGGCGACCCGGCGGTCGCGCCCGAGGACGACCGCGCCGGCGCCCCGGTACAGCGCGTCCGCCGCGCCCGCATTCAGGTTCAGGGTGCGCTCGACGAATCCGCAGTCGACCGCGAGATCGGGAATCTCCAGGAGCGCCGCCATGACGGCCTCGGGCTCGCGGCGGGACAGCGCCTCGATCGTCGCGAGCTGGATCGCCGAGCCGCGCCGCAAGGACGGCGCCGGGGCCGCGATCACCGTTCCGCCGCCGAGCGTCCGCTGCGCGGAATGGTCGCGCAGGATGAACCGGTCGCCGTGCTGCACGGTGAGCGGCCGGTCGAGAACCAGCCGGGCCCAGCCCGATGTCCCCGGCGCGATGCTGCCGCCGCGGCGGATCGCGATCCGCGCCATCGCCCGCGAGGTGCCGATATGCAGGTGCGCGAGCGCCCAGTGCCGCAGCGGCGCCGGTTCCGAGGGCAGCAGCGTCAGCCGCACGTCGACGTGCCGCCCCGGGGCATCGAGTGCCTCGTCGAGCGCCCAGTCTCCGCGCGCCACCGCCTCGACCGGCAGCTTGGCCAGGTTGAGGGCGCACCGGTCACCGGCGCGTGCGCGCTCGACCTGCGCGCCGTGGATCTGGATGCCGCGCACCCGCGTCCGCAGGCCCTTCGGCGAGACGACCAGCGGGTCGCCCACGCCGATCGAGCCGTTGAACACGGTGCCGGTCACGACCGTGCCGATGCCCGCGACGGTGAACGCGCGGTCGATCGCGAAGCGGAAGCGCTGCTCGCCGGCGCGGGCATGCTCGTCGCGCGAGACCTCGGCGGCCCGGGCCAGTGCCTCGCGCAGGCGATCGATGCCGGCGCCGGTGACCGAGGACACCCCCATCATCGGGCTGTCGGCGAGCTGCGTGCCGGCGAGGGCGGCGCGGACCTCGTGCTCGACCTGGACCAGCCGGCCGGCGTCGACCCGATCGATCTTGGTGACGACGACGATCGCCTGCGGGATCGCCAGCAGGTTCAGGATCTGCAGGTGCTCCAGCGTCTGCGGCATCACGCCGTCGTCGGCCGCGACGACCAGCAGCGCCAGGTCGATGCCGCACACGCCCGCGAGCATGTTGTGGATGAAGCGCTCGTGCCCGGGCACGTCCACGAAGCCGATCAGCCCGCGCCCCTCGGGTCGCCAGTAGGCGAAGCCGATGTCGATGGAGATCCCCCGCGACTTCTCGGCGGGCAGCCGGTCGGTATCCACCCCCGTGAGGGCGCGCACCAGCAGCGTCTTCCCGTGGTCGATGTGGCCCGCGGTCGCGACGATCATGCCGCGGCGCCCGTCGATCGCCGGCAGGCCGGGAAAGTGCCTCGCGCGCGCACCGTGGCGACCCGGGCTACGAGGCGTTCCGGGCCATCGGGTTGCGGGGATGAGTGGTCCAGTTCCCGTACTCCGCGCTCACCACCGCTCCGGTGCGGGCGTCGGTCTCGCCCGGGGTGAGCGTGCGCATCGTGATGCAGTCGGGCACCGGGCAGATCGAGACGCACAGGTTGCAGCCCACGCATTCGTCTTCCTTGATCTCGAAGTGCCGCCGCCCGTTCCTGGTCGCGGTGATCGCCTGGTGCGAGGCGTCCTCGCAGGCGATGTGGCACCGGCCGCACTGGATGCACCGTTCCTGGTCGATGACGGCCTTGACGACGTAGTTCAGGTTCAGCCGGTTCCAGTCGGACACCGACGAGACGGCGCGCCCCATCATGTCGTCGAGCGACCCGTAGCCGTGCCGGTCCATGAAGTTCGACAGGCCGTCGCACAGGTCGTCGATGATCTTGTAGCCGTAGACCATCGCCGCCGTGCAGACCTGCACCGTACCGCAGCCCAGCGCAATGAACTCGGCGGCATCCTTCCAGGTCGTGATTCCGCCCATCCCGGAGATCGGGAGGCCGCCCATCTCGGGGTCGCGCGCGATCTCGGCGACCATGTGCAGGGCGATCGGCTTGACCGCCTGGCCGCAGTAGCCGCCGTGGGTTCCGTGCCCGTCGACGGACGGGTATACCTGCATGCGCTCGATGTCGATCCCGATCAGCGAGTTGATGGTGTTGATCAGGCTGACCGCGTCGGCGCCGCCCTTGCGGGCCGCGCGGCCGGAACTCCGGATGTCGGTGATGTTCGGCGTGAGCTTCACGATCACCGGGATCCTGGCGTGCTTCTTGACCCAGCCCACGACCTTCTCGACGGTTTCGGGAACCTGCCCGATCGCCGCGCCCATCCCGCGTTCGCTCATGCCCTGGGGACAGCCGAAGTTCAGCTCGAATCCGTCGCAGCCGGTGTCCTGCGTCGCCAGGATCAGGTCGCGCCAGGCTTCCTCGGTGCAGGGCGCCATCAGGGAGGCCACGACCGCGCGGTCCGGCCAGTCGCGCTTGACCCGCGCCATCTCCTCGAGGTTCGCCTTCAGGGGGCGGTCGGAGATCAGCTCGATGTTGTTGAAGCCGATCACCCGCCGCGCATCGGACAGCAGCGCTCCGTAGCGCGGTCCGTTGACGTTGACCACCGGGGGATCCTCTCCCACGGTCTTCCAGACGGCGCCGCCCCAGCCCGCCTCGAAGGCGCGGACGACGTTGTATTCCTTGTCCGTGGGCGGCGCCGATGCGAGCCAGAACGGATTGGGGCTCTTGATGCCCAGGAACTCGGTACTCAGGTCAGCCATTGCATTCTCCGAAGGGAGCGGTCGACGGCGGGGCCGTCAGGCGCGCAGCGCGCGGTCGATCGACGCCGCGGCCTGCTTCCCGTGCTGGACGGCCGCGACGGTCAGCTCGAGCCCGCCGTGGCGGCAGTCCCCGCCGGCCCAGATCTTCCGATGCGCGGTCCGGCCGTCCGGATCGGTCGCGATCCGCCCGTCGCGCACTTCGACGAGCGCGTCGAAGGGCGCCTGGACCAGCGTCTGCCCGATCGCCTTGAGCACCATGTCGGCTTCGAGGACGAAGCCGTCCCCGGTTTCGCGCAGGCGGCCGTCGACCAGGGTCGTGCGGGCGAACCGGACGCCCCGGATCCGGCCGTTCTCGCCCAGCAGCGCCTGTGGGGCGCTCCAGTGGAGGATCCGGACGTCGTTCGAACGCGCCCAGTCCTGCTCGTAGCCCGAGGCCGACATCGCCTCCGGGCCGCGGCGGTAGACCATCGTGACGTCCTCGGCACCGAGCTTGCGGCTCTGCACCGCGGCGTCGATGGCGGTCATCCCGCCGCCGATGACGACGACGCGCCGTCCCACGGCGATCTGCGCCGGAGACCCGGACTGTCGCAGCTCGGCGATGAACTCCACCGCGTCCCGCACGCCGGCGAGGTCTTCGTCGCCGAGGCCGATGCTGTTCACGCCGGCCAGCCCGGTGCCCAGGAACACCGCATCGAAATCCTCGACCAGGTCGGCGAGGCGGACGTCGCGCCCGAGCTGCAGTCCGTGCCGGACCTCGATGCCGCCGATCGACAGGAGCCAGGCGATCTCGCGCTGCGCGAACCCATCCGTGGTCTTGTACGACGCGAGGCCGTACTCGTTCAGGCCGCCGGGCTTCGGCCTGGCCTCGAACAGCACCACGGCATGGCCCAGCATCGAGAGGCGGTGCGCACAGGACAGACCGGCCGGTCCGGAGCCGACGACCGCGACCCGCTTTCCGGTCTCGGGTCCGCGCACGAACAGCGGCGCGCCGGGCGCGCGGAAGTACGCGTCGGTGGCGTGGCGCTGGAGCAGGCCGATCTCGACCGGCTTGGATTCGCTGGTGTTGCGCACGCAGGCCTGCTCGCACAGCACCTCGGTCGGGCACACGCGCGCGCACATGCCCCCGAGGACGTTCTCGGAGAGGATCTTGCCGGCCGCGCCGCGCAGGTTGTGCTGGGCGATCCGGTAGATGAATCCGGGGACGTCGATGCCCGTCGGGCACGCCGTCGTGCACGGCGCGTCGTAGCAGTAGTAGCAGCGCTCCGCCTCCAGCTGCGCCTGCACCGGAGTGAGCGGCGGATGGGCGTCCGAGAAGTTCCTGGCGTACTCCGCCAGGGACAGCCTCCCGCAGGCGATGTCCGGTGAGCGGCTAGCAGTGCTCATAGTCCTTCCTTTTCGTGATCACCGTGGCAATTCCCAATCGATGCTCCAGCAGAGAAAACGGCTTCGAGAAAAACGGTTGCGAGAAAAACAGCTTCGAGAACGGCTTCGAGAACGGCTTCGGAAGCGGCTCCGGCCGGCGAGCGTTACCGGCCGTGCACGCCGGCCCTGGCCAGCACCGCATGCAGCAGCACGTTGCACCCCGCGGTCACGTGATCGGGCTGCGCATCCTCGATCTCGTTGTGGCTGATGCCGTCCTTGCACGGGATGAAGATCATTCCCGCCGGGGCGACGCGCGCGAGATAGATCGCGTCGTGGCCGGCGCCCGACACGACGCCCATGCTCGGGTAGCCGAGCGAGTCGGTGGCCTCGCGCACCGCGTCCACGCATTCCGGGTGGAAGGGCACGGCCGGATAGTGCGAGACCTGCTCGAGCTGCACGTCGAGGCCGGACTGGGCGGCCGCCGCGCCGATGAAGGCGCGAAGCTCGGCGTCCATGCGGTCGAGCAGCTCGTTGGTGACGTTGCGGAGGTCGATCGAGAAGTTCACCCGGCCCGGGATCACGTTCCGGCTGTTCGGGTGGAGATGGACCATCCCGACCGTTCCGCGCCCGTACGGCGGATAGCGGTTCGCGATGGCGACGACCTCCTGCATGATGCGGGTGGAGACCTGGAGCGCGTCGCGCCGCAGCGGCATCGGCGTCGGCCCGGCATGGGCTTCCATGCCGGTCACGACGCAGTCGTACCAGCGCACGCCGAGCACTGCCTCGACCACGCCGATGACCTTGTCCTGCTCCTCGAGGATCGGGCCCTGTTCGATGTGCACCTCGAAATACGCGCCGACCGGATGCGCGCCGGGCTCCTCGTCGCCGGCGTATCCGATGCGCCGGAGCTCGCCTTCGACCGTGAGGCCGTCGAGGTCCCGGGCGGCATAGGCATGCTCGAGCGGGAAAGCGCGCGCGAACACGCCCGATCCCATCATCACGGGCACGAAGCGCGAGCCCTCCTCGTTGGTCCAGAACACCGCCTCGACCGGCGCTTCCGTCCGGATGCCGTGGTCGTCGAGCGTGCGCAGCACCTCGAGCGCCGCCAGGACGCCGTAGTTGCCGTCGAACTTCCCGCCCGTGGGCTGGGTGTCGATATGGCTGCCCATCATGACCGGGGGCAGGCTGTCGTTCTGGCCGGGCCGGCGCATGAAGACGTTGCCGATCCGGTCCACCGTGACCCGGAGGCCGGCCGCCCGGGCCCACGAAACCGTGAGGTCGCGCCCTTGCCGGTCGAGGTCGGTCAGGGCCAGGCGGCAGACGCCGCCCTTCGGGGTCGCGCCGATCTCGGCGAGCGTCATCAGGGCGGACCATAGCCGCCGGCCGTCGACGCGCAAGGCGTCCGGGTTCGGGTGGGAGTCGCTGTTCATGATGGTTCGGTCACGTTCCGGGGGGTCGGGGCGATCGGGGCCTGGGGTTCGGGCGACGCGTCCGCCGGCATCAGCGCGGCGAGGCCTGCTGGTGCTGGAACCGGCTCATGAACCGGACCAGCGGCCACAGCAGCACGATGAAGATGATTCCGACCGCGATGATCGGCGTGGCGTTGAAGGTGAGCGCCTGCGCCTGCCGCGCGGCGTACAGCAGCTCCGGCAGCGCGACGACGGAAGCGAGCGAAGTCAGCTTGATGACCTCGAGCGTGTTCGAGACCAGATCGGGCGCGACGTTGCGCAGCGCCTGCGGCAGCACGATGTACGACATCGTCTGGAGCCCGGACAGGCCGCTCGAGCGCGCCGCCTCGTGCTGGCCGTTCGGGACCGACTCGATCCCGGCGCGGACGATCTCGCCGTAGTAGCTCGAGGTGTTCAGCACCAGCGCCAGCACGACCGACGCGAAGGCGCCCAGGTCGACGCCCAGGAACGGCAGGCCGTAGGCGATGAACATCAGGAGCACCAGCGGCGGGAACGCCCGGAACAGGTCGACATAGGCGACCATGAGCCAGCGCACGATCCGCGACCGGGATCCCGACAGCAGCGCCACCACCAGCCCCGCCAGGAAGCCCAGCGGAATCAGCACCAGGGTGACCTTGACGGTCATCCACAGGCCCGAAAGCAGGAACGGCCAGGTCTGCTTCAGGATGTTCGCGTTGAAGAATCCGTCGATCAGCTGTTCCATGGAAGTCCAATCGCTGCTGGGTTCGGTCAGAAGGAATCCGGGGCGGGTGCCGGAACGCCGGGTCGGGTCCTATCGCTTCCAGGCGAAGCGGGACTCGACCCAGCGTCCGAAGACCACGACCGGGATGAACAGGATCAGGTACGCGATCGCGCCGAGCACCAGCGGCGACGGGTTGTACGAGAACGCATAGGCGGTCTGCGCCTGGTAGAGGATCTCGCCGACCGAGACCACCGCGCCGAGCGCCGTGCCCTTGGTGATCGAGATCGTCCGGTTGGTGAGCGGCGGGATCGTCATGCGGATCGCCTGGGGCATCACGACGTCGACCAGCGTCCGGGCGAACGTCATGCCGGTGGAGCGGGCCGCCTCCCACTGCCCGCGCGGGACGGCGAGGATCCCGGCCCAGAAGATCTCCTCGGAGAACGCCATCAGGACCAGCGCCAGCGCCAGGTAGGTGGCCCACCACGCCGAGATCTGCACGCCGATCGTCGGCAGCGCGAAGTAGAAGATGATGATCAGGACCAGCGGCGGCAGGGCCCTCAGGATGTCGACCAGCAGCACGATCAGGAGGTTGACCGGACGGATCCGGAACGCCCTGGCCAGCGCCAGCAGCAGGCCCGCGGCGATCCCGGTGACGATCACGACGAGCGCGAGCTCGATGGTGATGAAGAATCCTTCGACGATCTGCGGAAGATACTGACGCATGATCCGCAGGTTGAAGAACGTATCGACAAAACGGCTTAGTTCCACCGAAGTAACCTCGTCTTCCGAACGGAAGGGCGGATTCGACTGCGGGCGCAAGGCGGGCACCCTGCGCGCGCGGCCGGCTCGGCAAGGACGCGAGAGACGGCGACCACTGGGACCGGCATGGCTAGTGCTCGATGCTTGCCAGGAATTCCTTGATGCGCGGGTGATCCGGGTTGTTGAACAGCTTGTCCGGCGAGCCTTCTTCGAGGATCGCGCCGTTGTTCATGAACACGATGCGGTCCGCCGCGCTCCTCGCGAAACGCATCTCGTGACTCACCACGAGCATGGTCATCCCCGATTCGCGCAGCTCGCGCATCACGGTCAGGACGCTGCCGACCAGCTCGGGGTCGAGCGCGGAGGTCGGCTCGTCGAACATCAGGATGACCGGCTCCAGCGCCAGCGCGCGCGCGATCGCGACGCGCTGCTGCTGCCCTCCCGAGAGCTGGCTCGGGAAGTTGCTCGCCTTGTCCGCCAGACCGACCCGGTCGAGCGCGGCGCGGCCGACGCGATCGGCCTCCGCCGCGGACTTGCCCACGACCTTGCGCAGCGCCAGCGTGACGTTGGCGAGCGCGTTCAGGTGCGGGTACAGGTTGAACGACTGGAACACCATCCCGATCCGGCGCCGCACCTTGTTGATGTCGACGCCGTCGGTGCAGATCTCGGTCCCCTCGATCCTGATGGAGCCCTGCGTGGGTTCCTCGAGGCGGTTACAGCAGCGCAACAGCGTGCTCTTTCCGGACCCCGACGGTCCGATCAGGAAGACCAGCTCTCCCGACCGGACCGCGAGATCGACCCCTCGGAGAATCGTCGTGTTGCCGAACGACTTGTGGAGATCCCGAACCTCGAGGATGGGTTGATCGGCGGTCATGCCGGGTTCACTTGCAGGCGGGGGTGTGCGGCTTCGGGTCGTAGCCCGCGAAGCCCGGCGCGCCGAATCCCGGATAGACGGTCACGGCGGGCGAGCCCGGCTCGGGCTTCTCGCCCAGCCACTTCTCGTAGATCCTGGCCATGGTGCCGTTCATCTTCAGGCACTCGAGGGCGGCCTCCACCTCGGCCCGCAGCGCGACGTCGTCCTTGCGGAAGGCCGCGGCGAAGAGCATGCCCTGGTCGACTTTCACGGTCGCGGCCTTGAGCTGGCCGCCCGAGCGCATGATCGCGTGCGCCCCGATGGTGTTGCCGAGCAGCTGCGCCTGCGCCCGGCCCGAGAGGACCGCCTGCGTCGCGTCGGCGGTAGTGCCGAAGGACTCGACCTTGAAGCCGTATTGCTCGGCGCGTTCGCGCGCCCACTGGTCATACGAGGAGCCGCGGTTGACCGAGATGGTCTTGCCCTTGAGGCCTTCCAGCGTGACGATGTCCTGCGCGCCCTTCGGAACGATGAAGGTGTAGAACGTGTTCAGGTAGGGCTCGCTCATCAGGAGGTTCTGGGCGCGCTCCGGGGTGATCGTCACGGGCGCGCCGATGAAGTCGAGCTTGCCCGAGTTCATCGCCGGGATGAGGCCCGAGAACTGGCCGACGAAAAGCTCGATCTTGCGGTTCAGCTGCTTGTTCAGCTCCTCGATCAGGTCGACGTTGAATCCTTCCACGCCGCCGCCGAGTTTCGGCATGACGTGAGGGGCGAAGGTCCCGTCGACGCCGGCGATGATCGGCTTGGCGGGTTGCGCCGCGCTGGTGCCCGCGAGCGCCAAGGCGAACGTTACGGCGAGAAGTGACTTCATGTGTTCCTCCATGTAGTAATAGTGCTTTCGGGCAGCTCGAGCGCACGGCCGCGATGCCCGTTTGAAGTCTGTTCAGGCTCGATCTCCGCCACGAGCCTCGGGTCCTCAGGTCATTCTTCGGTGCAATGCCTCCTTTCGTGGCGTCCCGAGGAGCGCGGCAGACCGCTCACGACCAGGTCGCGAAAGGGACCGTCGGATCGATGGCGGCGGGCTTTCCCGCCTGCATCTTCTCGAGCCGCATGCGCGCGACGAGGATGCGTCCCTCCTCGACGTTGTGCTCGCGGGCCAGCCGCTCGGCTTCCCTGGCGTTCCGCGCGAGGATCGCGTCCACCAGCGGCTGGTGTTGCTTGACCACGCCGTCGGTCGTCGGCACCAGCGCGTTCGACGCGCCGATCAGCGCGCGGATCTGCTGCTCGATGACCCGGTACTGGTCGAACAGGCGCCGGTGGCGCGCCATCTCGATGATCGTCTTGTGCAACTGGAAGTCGGCCTCGGCCAGGGCCTCGGGCCGGACGGCCTGCTCGAGCCGGGTGAACGCGAGCGACAGGCGCGCCATGTCGTCGGCCGTGCCCTTCGATGCGGCGAGGCGGGCGCCCAGGCCCTCGAGCGCGCTGCGCAGCGTGAACAGCTCCCAGGCATCGTCGGCCGACAGCTCGACGACGACCCATTTGGTATAGGCCGTCTGCGTCACCAGGCCCTCGCGTACCAGCTCGTTGAGCGCGGCGCGGATGGTCCCCCGCGACAGGCCGATCTGCTCCGACAGTCGCGCCTCGGTCAGGCGCTCGCCGAAGGCGAACTCGCCCTTGATGATCTGGTGGCGCAGGACGTCTGCCGCCTGCTTGTCCAGCGGACGACGCGAGATGGACGGCGGGGTGGGGGTGTCTGGAAGTTGTTGGGACATCGAATCTGCCTCGGGATCGGTGTGCGCGGCGAGCCGGCGGCGCGGCTGCGAGACGGGGGCGTGCGCGCAGACCTCGTCTGCCTGCCTTCCGTCGCCCAGCGCCGCCTCCGGGGGGTTGCATCAATGGACTGCTTGCATGTTAGAACAATCTTTGTATAATTAAAAGTGAAAAATTAATGATGAATGATTGCTGACAATCAGGGTTACCAGGAAGAATTGCCAGGATCACCTCGGGGTCTCCGGCGCTTTCCTTCCGGGTGTTTCCGCTCGAATCCCGTCCCGACCGCCGCTCCCCGGGGGCGGTTCGTGACCGCTTTGTCCCTCTCCCGGTGCTGACCCGGCAACAAGGAACCACACGCTCATGTACACGTCGAACCACGGTCTGAACAAAACGCTGCGGCAGGGCATCACCGACCTGTCGGCGATCGAAGTGCTGGACTGCCGGGGCGAGCCGACCCTGCGCGTGCAGCTCGCCCTGGCCGACGGCACCGTGGCCTGGGCCGACGTGCCGGCGGGCAAGTCGACCGGCGCGAACGAGGCGGCCGAGATCCGCGACGGCGCGAAGCGCTACGGCGGCCGCGGCGTGCAGAAGGCCGCGAAGAACATCGTCGAGAAGATCCGCCCGGCCCTGCTGGGGATGGACGTCACCTGCCAGCGCCGGCTGGACGCGACCATGATCGAGCTCGACGGCACGCCCGACAAGTCGAAGCTGGGCGCGAACGCGATCGTCGGCGTCTCGCTGGCCGCCGCCCGCGCCGCCGCCCGGTCGCTCGGCATCCCGCTGTATCGCTACCTCAACATGAACGGCCACGTGCTGCCGGTGCCGCTGGTGAACCTGATCAACGGCGGCAAGCACGCGTCCAACGACCTCGAGTTCCAGGAGATCTGCATCTTCCCGATCGGCGCGGAGACCTTCGCCGAGTCGATGGAGATCTCGCACCGGGTGAACGCCGAGCTGCGCGAGATCGTGATCAAGAAGTACGGCAAGCTCGCGGCGAACGTCGGCGACGAGGGCGGCTTCGCGCCTCCGGTCAAGGGCGTCCTGGAGAGCTTCTCCGTCCTGCAGCAGGCGGTCGAGCGCTCGGGCTTCGCGAGCAAGATCGCCTACGGCACCGACTGCGCCTCGACGCACCTGTACGACCCGAAGACGAAGACCTACGGCTTCGAGGGCAAGAAGCGCAGCACCGACGACATGCTCGAGTTCTATCGCAAGCTGCTCGCCGAGTTCCCGATCATCTCGATGGAGGACCCGTTCTCGGAGGACGACATCGACGGGTTCACCCGCGTGACGCAGGAGCTGGATTGCCAGATCGTCGGCGACGACTTCTTCTGCACCAACTCGAAGCTGCTGCGCAAGGGGATCGAAGTGAAGGCCGGCAACGCGATGCTGTGGAAGGTCAACCAGATCGGCACCCTGACCGAGGCGATCGACGCGGCCGAGCTTGCATATCGCAACGGCTACGGAGTGATGGTCTCGGAGCGCTCCGGCGAGACCGAGGACCCGATGATCGCCGACATCACGGTCGCGCTGAACGCGGGGCAGATCAAGACCGGCGCCCCGGTGCGCGGCGAGCGGACGGCGAAGTACAACCGGCTGCTCGAGATCGAGCGGGAGCTCGGGGCGAACGCCCGCTATGCGGGGAGAAACTTCAAGGTTCCGTTCTGACTCGAACATGCACAGGTCCAGCGGAATGGTGACCAACGAGGCGTTGCTCACCGCGCATGGCGAGCAGTCGTTGCGCAGGTTGGCGATCGACATCATCGAGCACGCGCTGGCGGCCGCGAACCCGTACAACGTGGTTCGCAGCCGGGTCGTGCTCGATGGCGACCGACTCCTCGTCGACGGCGAGCCGATCCCGCTGCCCAGGGAGGGCCGCGTGCTCTTCATCGGCGCCGGAAAGGCCTCCTATCCGATCGCCAGGGCGATCGAGGACCTGCTCGGGGATCGGCTGGACGAAGGCATCGTCATCTGCAAGTACGGCCAGCAGGGGGCGCTCGACAGGATCCGGATGGTGCACGGTTCGCACCCGATTCCGGACCGGGCCGGCGCGGAGGCGACGCGCCGGATCATCGAGCTGATGTCGCGTACCGGCCCCGGCGACCTGGTCATCGCCGGCATCACCGGCGGCAGCTCGGCGCTGATGGGCCTGCCGGCCGAATCGATCTCGCTCGCCGACTACGGCGAGCTGACCCGGATGCTGCTCGGCTGCGGCGCGAACATCCGCGAGATCAACGCGGTGCGCAAGCACGTCGCGGTGGTCGGCGGCGGCAAGCTGGGGGCGTCGATCCACCCCGGCGCGACGCTGGTCAACCTCACGGTCTCGGACGTGATCGGCGACCCGCTCGACTACCTGACGGACCCGACCGTGCCGGACACCTCGTGCCTGGCCGATGCGCGCGAGGTGCTCGGGCGCTTCGACCTCTGGGAGAAAGTGCCGGCGAGCGTCGCGGCCTTCTTCCGCGAGGGTGGCCCGGCACGGGAGAATCCGAAGCAGCCGCGCTCCGGGCCCTGTTACGACGTCCTGCTCCTGACCGCGGATGCGGGTTGCGAGGAGGCCGCGCGCCGCGGGCGCGAACTGGGCCTGAATCCGCTGATCCTGTCGACGCAGTTCGAGGGCGACAGCCAGCAGCTCGGCGGCGCGTTCGCCGCGATCGCGCGGGAAGTCGCCCGGTCGGCGCGGCCGCTGGGGCCCCCGGCCCTGCTGATCGGCGGCGGCGAGACGGTCGTGCATCTCGGCGACGGGCCCGTCGGCCACGGCGGCCCCAACCAGGAGTTCGCGGCCGCCGCGGCGATCGCGCTGGACGGGGTGCCGGACGCGCTGGTCGTCGGCCTGGACAGCGACGGCACCGACGGTCCGTGCGACGTGGCGGGCGCGATGGCCGACGGCTTCAGCATGGCGCGCGCGCGCGAGCTCGGCGTCGATCTCCGGCGCGCACTGCGCCGGCACGACATCACGGAAGCGCTCACGCGGCTCGACGATGCGATCATGACCGGGGCGACGGGGACCAACGTCAACGACCTGAAGTTCGCCATCGTCGGGCATCCGAAGTAGGTGCCCCGGGGGAGCGCCCGGCCCGGTCCGGAGCGATCCCGGTGCGTGCCGTGCCGCGTCGGCGGCCGGGCCGCTGAAAGCTCACAGGAGGGATGAAGCATGGACTTCGATTCGATCGTCGTGGGCGGCGGGCCCGCGGGCCTGACGGCGGCCACGCTGCTTGCGCGCGAAGGGCGCCGCGTGCTGCTTCTGGACCGGGAGTCGTTCGGCGGGCCGATCATCAACGTCGAGTGGATCGACGGCTACCCGGCGCCGGGCGAACGGATCGCCGGGTCCAAGCTTTCCTCGCAACTGGTGGTCGAGGCGGAGCAGGCGGGCGTCGCCATGGAGATCGACGCGGTCATCGAGATCGAGCCCTATTCGAACTGCCTCTCGGTGACCTGCGAGAGCGGGAAGGCGTTCACGACGCCGACCGTGGTCCTCGCGGGCGGCCTCACGCAGAAGGCCCTCGGCGTTCCCGGCGAGGACGCCTACCAGGGCAAGGGCATGGTCCATTGCGCGATGTGCGACGCAGGGCTCTATCGGGACAAGGTCGTGGCGGTGTGCGGTGGCGGCGATTCCGGAGCGATCGAAAGCATGTATCTCGCGCGCTTCGCCTCGAAGGTGTACCTGATCGAGGCGCGGGACGAGCTCAATGCCGCGCCGGCGCTGCGGGAGCGGGTCGGCCAGGACCCGAAAGTCGAGGTGCGGCGCGACGCCCGCCCGGTCGAGGTGCGCGGCGATGCCCAGGGCGTGACCGCGCTGATCGTTGAGCGCGCCGGCCAGCGCGAGAGCATCGAGGTCTTCGGCGTGCTGGTGCGCAACGGCTTCGTTCCGACGACCGGTTTCCTCGAGGGGGTGGTCGATCTCGACGACACCGAGCGCATCGAGGTCGACGAGGCGTGCGCGACGAGCCTCGAGGGGGTTTTCGCGATCGGCGACATCCGGGGCGGCTCGCCGCGCGGCGTCGCGGCCGCCGTCGAGGACGGCCGGCGCGCCGCCGCGAGCGTGCAGCATCACCTGCAGCAGCAGTCGGCCTGAGACCGGCGCCGGCCCCGGGCCGGCACCGGGCCGCGCCGTCTGCGGTACAGTAAGGCGGAATGCGGCCAGCCAGGATCCTCGCCATCGCCTTTGCCGTTACCCCCGCCTTGTGCGGCGCGGGACCGGTCGCTGCCGCCCCGGCGGGCCATGCCGCCGAGGCGGCCCGGAGCGCCGAGACGGCCCGGAAGGCCGAGGTGGCGGCCCGGCGGATGATCGTCCGCTACGCCGGCACCTACGACGTCGACGCGCTGCTGAAGGAGCCCGCGGTGAGCGGCAACGCGCCGCACCAGGGGACCGAGGAGGAGGCCGTCGTGTGCGTCGATCCGTACCGGTCGACGATCGATGCCGCGCTGTTCTCGCAGGGCACGGTCACCGTGTTCACGCGGCAGGCGGCGTACGAGAACCTGCCGATCTGCATCAAGGACTGGATCACGCAGGTGAACTCGGGGCACACCGCCCGGTTGCAGCGGCCGCGGAACGTGCAGTTGCGCGTCGGGCAGTGACGGAGGAAGGATGGCGACGCTGCCCGCTGCCGCCTACACCGCGCTCGATGTCGGCGGCTTTCGCTCCAGCGTGCTCACCCGGGGTCCCTGGGATGCGGGGCACCAGCACGCCGGCCCGCCGATCGCGCTGGCGTGCCGCGCCGTCGAGCAGGCGGCGCACCGGCACGGCCTGACGCACCTCGCCCGGCTGACCGCGAACCTGCTGCGGCCGGTGCCGATCGACGATCTGGTCGTCGAGGTCGCGGCCGACTATGTGGGCCGCAACGCCGGGCACTTCTCCGCCCGCCTGGTGGCCGGCAACAAGGACGTGGCCCGATTCACGGCGCTGGCGCAACGCGAGGCCCCGGTCGAGCTGCCGCCGGGGCTTCCCGGGCATCCGCTGCCGGGGGCGCCGCTCGCGCCCGAGTCCGCGCCGGAAGGGCGTTTCCCGTTCGCGGGCCGGGAACTCGGGTACGCCGACCTCATGGAGACGCGCGTGGCGCGGGGAACACTGTGGCACGGTGCCTGCGCCGTGTGGTTCCGCATGCGCCATCCGCTGGTGCAAGGCGAGGCGCCGAGCCCCTGCCAGCGCGTGGCTGTCGCTGCCGACTCCGGCAACGGCATCAGCGCCGTCCTCGACTACCGGCGCTACGGCTTCGTGAACTCGGATCTCACCATCAACCTGCTGCGCCGGCCGGTCGGCGAATGGATCTGCCTCGATGCCCGGACCGCGCTGGGCGACGCCGGCGGCGGTCTCGCCGAGTCGGCGCTGTACGACGCGCACGGCCTGATCGGACGCGCCACGCAGAGCCTGGCGGTGCGGCTGCGGGCGCCGTGAGCGACATGAACGGGCCTGCCGCGAGCGCGCCGGGCCGCACGGCCCTCTATGCGACGCTGGCGATGATCGCCTTCGCGGGGAACTCGCTGCTGTGCCGCGCCGCGCTCGAGCGCACGGACATCGATGCCGCCACGTTCACCCTGGTGCGCATCGTCTCGGGCGCGATCATGCTGGGCCTGCTGGTGCGGTTGCGGAGCGCGCCGCGCGCGCCCCCCGCGGCCGGCTGGTTTCCGGCGCTGGCGCTGTTCGGCTATGCGGCCACGTTCTCGTATGCCTATCTGGGCCTGACGGCCGCGACCGGCGCCCTGATCCTGTTCGGCGCGGTCCAGGCGACGATGATCGGCCATGCGGTGCGCGCGGGCGAGCGCTTCGGGAGACGGCAGGTCGCCGGTTTCGCGCTGGCCCTGGCCGGTTTCGTCGCGCTGCTGCTGCCGGGCGCGACCGCTCCGGACTGGCTGCCGGCCGCGACGATGATCGCGGCGGGCATCTTCTGGGGCGCCTATTCGCTCGCCGGACGCGGGGTCGCCGACCCGCTCGGCGCGACGGCCGCGAACTTCGCCAGGGCGAGCCTGCCCGCGGCCGTTCTCGCCCTGGCGACCCTCGGCTCGCAGCATCTGGACGGCGCGGGCACCGGCTACGCCGTCGCCTCCGGCGCGCTGTCGTCCGGCATCGGCTATGCGATCTGGTATGTCGCGGTGCGCGGGATGCGGGCCAGCTCGGCGTCGATCGTCCAGCTCAGCGTTCCGTTCATCGCCATGCTCGGCGGCGTGGTTCTGCTGGACGAGGCGCTGACGCTGCGCCTCGTGGCGGCCTCGGCCGCCCTGGTCGGCGGCATCTCGCTCGCGCTGGCGTCGGCGCGGCCGGCGCCAGCGGCGGCCCGGAGCCGCGACGCATCGACGGACTGAACGCCCGGAGCGTGTCGAGGCTTGCATACGTAATATAATATCATATACTCCGATCCCACTTCCTCTCGCAGGCCGATCCGGTCGCGCGCTTCATCCTGGGCGCGATGCTGGTGGCGTCGGTGGCCACCTGGGGCATCGTCGTCGACCGCTTGCTCGGTCACCGGATCGCGGGACGCCGGAACGCCGGCTTCCTCGATCGCTTCCGCCGCCTGCGCTCGCTGGCCGAGGCCGACGAGATGCTCGCGAAAGCGGCCGACGACACGTCCTGCCTCCGCCTGGCCCGCATCGCGATCGATGCGTCCCGGCACTACCTCGCGCATGGCGCGGCAGCCGCCGGCTCGGGGGCCGATCTTCCCGGCTTCGTCGCGCGCGCGCTGCGCCAGGGGCTCGACGAGGAAGCGCAAAGGCTCGAACGCGGCCTCGCGGTCCTCGCGTCGATCGGTTCGACGGCTCCTTTCGTGGGCCTGTTCGGCACGGTGTGGGGCATCTACCATGCGCTGATCGAAATGGGCCGGTCCGGGCAGGGCACGCTCGACAAGGTCGCGGGGCCGGTGGGCGAGGCGCTGATCATGACCGCGCTCGGGCTCGCCGTGGCGATTCCGGCGGTGCTCGGCTACAACGCCCTGCTCCGGCGCAATCGATGCGTGCTGGGCCGGCTCGATGCCTTTGCCCACGAGCTGTCGATCCTCGCCGAGACGGGAGTTCCGATCGAGCGTGCGGGCGCGGGGACCTCGCCCCGGGGGAGCGCGCCCATGCTGCAAGCTGCCGGAGGCGGTTGAGGGCGCGCCGCGCGGCCGGGACGGTGCCCGCCCCTCGCTGTATGCTGGCTGCCGTGCCGAACCGGCCGGCCCGGGGGAAACGGGCCGGGGGGAAACGGGCCCGAAGGGGCCCGAAGCGCCCCGCTTCCGGGCGGCCTCGGCGGACCGCGAGGAGGAGCCTGCCCGATGTGGAAGCCGACCGTGCGCAATGCCTGGTCGCTCGTGCGCGACGCCGTCGGGTTCTGGCTCGCGGCGGGGCCGTTCAGCTATGCGGGCGCGCTCGCGTTCTACACCCTGTTCTCGCTGGCGCCGGTGGTCATCATCGCGGTGTCGGTGATCGGACTGGTGCTGGGCGAGCAGGCTGCCCAGGGGCACATCGTCGCGCAGCTCCAGGACGTGATGGGCCGCGAGGCCGCGGTCGCGGTGGAGCAGGCCGTGGTGCGCTCGCGCATCGAGGAGTCGGGCCTGTTGCCCACGATGCTCGGCGTGGGCGCGCTGCTGGTCGGCGCGACGACCGTGTTCGGGCAGATGCAGGCGTCGCTGAACGCGATCTGGGACGTCGCCGCGCGGCCGCACCGCAACAACGTCGTCGCGATCCTGAAGAGCAGGCTGGTCTCGCTCACCGTGGTGCTGGCGATCGGCTTCGTCCTGCTGGTGTCGCTGCTGCTGGGCGTGGTGCTGCGGGCGGTGCTGGCGTTCACCGACCGGTTCGCGCCGGCGGTGGCGGCGCTGCTGAGCGGCAGCGAGGCCGTGGTGTCGCTGCTGACCGCGACCCTGCTGTTCGCGGCCCTGTTCAAGGTGCTGCCGGACGTGGTGCTGCGCTGGCGCGACGTCGTCGTCGGCGCGGTGGTGACCGCGGCGCTGTTCTCGATCGGCCGCTGGGGCATCGCGGCCTACCTGGCCCACACCGCCACGGCGTCGACCTACGGCGCCGCGGGCTCGGTGGTGCTGATCCTGCTGTGGGTCTACTACTCGTCGCTGATCCTGCTGTTCGGCGCCGCGTTCACCAAGGCCCACCTGCTGGCGCGGGGCCATGCGGTGGTGCCGCGCAATACCGCGGTGCTGGTGCGGCGCGAGCTGGTGGACGGGCCCCCGGCGTCGTGACGACCGGCCTCAGGCCGGGATCACGAGCCCGCGGCTCACCGCCGGCCGCGCGACGAAGGCCGAGAGGACGCGCGCCGTCTCCCCGAAGTCGCCGAAGCCGACCAGGTCGCCCGCCTCGTAGAACCCGATCAGGTTGCGGATCCACGGGAAGATCGCGATGTCGGCGATGGTGTAGTCGTCGCCCATGATCCAGGCCCGGCCGGCGAGCCGCCGGTCGATCACGCCGAGCAGGCGCCGGGCCTCGGCGACGTACCGGTCGCGCGGACGCTTGTCCTCGAAGTCCTTGCCGGCGAACCTGGTGAAGAAGCCGAGCTGGCCGAACATCGGGCCGACGCCGCCCATCTGGAACATCAGCCACTGCAGGGTTCCGTAGCGGGCGGCCGGATCGGCGGGCAGGAACGCCGCGCGCCCCTGGCGTGCGCACTTCTCGGCGAGGTAGACCAGGATCGCGCCGGACTCGAACAGCCCCAGCGGCCTGCCGCCCGGGCCGTCGGGGTCGACGATGGCCGGGATCTTGTTGTTCGGGTTGAGCGCGAGGAATTCGGGCGAGAACTGGTCGTTCTCCTGGAAGCTCACCGAATGCGCCTCGTAGGGCAGGCCGGTCTCCTCCAGCATGATCGAGACCTTGACGCCGTTGGGCGTGGGCCGCGAGTAGAGCTGGATGCGGTCCGGATGCCGGGCGGGCCATTTCCCGGCGACCGGGAACGCGGAAAGATCGCCCATGGTCAGCGCATCCTGCCGACCATCCGCAGGATGTCGTCCAGCGGATTGCCGTCGCCGTTCATGTCGAGCATCGAGGCCAGACCGCCCAGGCCGCCGGCGCCGCCGCCGGATGCCGGGCGACCACCGCCCAGAATGCCGCCGAGCAGCCCCTCCAGCCCGCCGGGCCCGCCGTCCGTCCCGGCGCCGGTGCCCTGCTGCTTCGCGAGCAGGCCGGCCACCACCATGGCCAGCATCGGCAGCATCCGCTTGAGCAGCGAGCCGTCGAGCCCGGTCTGGGTCGCGGCGTTCTGCGCCACCGCGCGGCTCACGTCCTTGGAGCCGAAGATCTGCCCCAGCACGTCGTTGCCGTGGTCCAGGTTGGTCGGCTGGCGGCCCAGCACTTCGTCGAGCAGGCCGGATCCGCCCAGCGCGCCGAGCAGGCCGCCCAGTCCCTCGAGCCCCGCCGGCTGCGCGCGGGCCTGGGTCTTGAAGCCGCCGAGGATCGCGGGCAGCAGCGCCTCGGCGCCCGTGGCCGCCTGCGACTCGCTGACGCCGAGTTCGCGTGCCATGGCCTGGAGGCCGCCCATCTGGGCGAGGATGTCGGTGAGCTGCATGGTGGTTCCTCGAACGGGAGGCGCGCGCCCCGCGGGGCGCGCGCCGGGGTGGGACGGGCTCAGCCCAGCTTGCCGAGCGTGCCGGTGGCTTCCGCGAGCAGGTAGTAGAAGGTGACCCGGCTCTTGCGCGACGTGCCCTGCATCTTCGCGATCACGGACTTGATGCCGGCGTCGGCCGCCTCGGCGCCGAGGCCGAGCTTCTTCGCGGCGAAGCCGTCGCGCACGGTCTTGAGCTCGTCGGGGCTGGTCGCGGAGACCAGCGACGCGTCGGCATCGCGCAGGGCGATGCCGCAATAGGTCACGATCGTCTTGACCGCGGCTTCGTTGACGTTGGTGGTGTACTTCCGGATGTCGGCTGCGTAGTCGCTCATGCGTGGCTCCCGGGTCGGGTTGGTACCGTCCCAAGTGTAGCAACGAAACCGGACGACGGCCCCGAGGGGGGCGGGCCGGCCGGTATCATCGGCGTCCCGACCGGCGCCGCACGCATGGACACCGTCGCAGTCATCGACTTCGAGACCACCGGCCTTTCGCCCCAGGCCGGCGCGCGCGCGACCGAGATCGCGGCGGTGCTGGTCCGCGACGGGCGGGTGGTCGACCGCTACCAGAGCCTGATGAACGCCGGCGCGTGGGTTCCCCCGTTCATCGAGCAGCTCACCGGCATCACGAACGCGATGGTGCGGGCGGCGCCGCCGGCCGCGACCGTGATGCGCGAGGCCGCGGCGTTCGTCGGCGGGCATCCGCTGGTCGCGCACAATGCCTCGTTCGACAGCCGGTTCTGGGACGCCGAGCTGGCGCGCATCGGGCGCACGCGCGAGCAGGCCTTCGCCTGCACGATGCTCCTGGCGCGGCGCCTGTTTCCGGAGGCGCCGAATCACCGCCTGGGCACCCTGGTGGCGTTCGCCGGCCTGCCGGAAGCCGGCCGGCATCACCGCGCGCTCGCCGACGCGGAGATGGCGGCGAGCCTGCTGCTGCGGCTCGAGCAGCAGCTCGAGCGCAGGTTCGGGCTGGGGCCGGTCACGCATCCGATGCTGCGCGAGATCCAGTCGGTCTCGCAGCGGGCGCTGCCCGGCTGCATCGCCCGGCATGGCGGCCGCGTCGGGGCCGCCGGCGCACCGGCGGCCCGGGTCCCCGGGCGGGGACGATCGTAGGCGCCTAGCCGCGCTGGGTCCAGGGCGGCACCGGGAAGACCGGCGCGGCTTCCGCACTGGCCTTGGGCAGCACCACGGTGGGACGCAGGTTGCGGTTCTGGATGCAGGCCGAGGCGATCGCCGTGTTCTGTCCCTCGGCATCGAAGCGGATCGGGCCGCCCAGCATCATCCGCTGCCCGATGTCGGTGCGGCGCAGCGCCTCGGCCAGCGTCGGGCCGTCGGTCGTGCCGGCGCGGCGGAACGCATCGGCCGCGGTCAGCATCGCCTCGAAGGTGAAGCCGACGTTCAGCGCATGGAACACCAGCTGCTCTTTCGGGAACTGCTTCTTCATCTGCCGCTCGACCAGCGCGGTGAGCGCGGACTTCGGGTCGTACCACGGCACGTTGGAGATGCAGTACTCGGAGTGCTTCCCGAGGTTGGTGTAGAACGCCGCCTCGTACATCCCCGGCGAGCCCGGGCTGATGATGCCCTGCGGGTTGTAGCGCTGCTTGATCATCTCGCGCACCAGCAGGATCGCGTCGTTGAGCCGCGATACCAGCATCACGATGTCCGCGCCGCTGGCCTTGGCCTTCGACACCTCGACCGAGAGGTCGCGCGCCGCCGGGTCGTAGCTGATCGACTCGACGATCTTGAACGGCAGGAAGTCCAGTTTCGGGAAGATCGCGTCGATCGCCCGCTTGTTGGCCAGCCCGAAGGTGTCGTTGACGTGCATCAGCACCGCGGTGCGCGGCGCGGTGCCGGTCGCCTGGAACAGGTCGCGGAACAGCGCGAGCCCGTTCGTGATCAGGTCGCCCGCGGTGGGGAAGTTGCGGAAGGTGTACTTGTAGCCCTGCTTGGTGATCTGCGGCGCGGCGGCCACGTTGATGACGAAGGGCACCTTGCGCTGCTCGGCCACCTGGGCGATGGCGGCCGCCGCGCCGGAGTCGAACGGGCCGACCAGGACCTGGGCGCCGTCGACGATCAGTTTCTCGGCGCGCGCCCGCGCCTCGTCGACCTTGGATTCGGTATCGACGTTCATCAGCTCGACGTCGATGCCGAGCATCTCCTTCAGGAGCGCCGGCGCGATGTCGGCGCCGATCTGGCACGACTGCCCGATCTTGCCGAGCACCCCGGTCTTCGGCAGCAGCACGCCGACGCGGAGCTTGCGGGGCTGCGCGCGCACGATCGCGGGCGCCAGTGCCGTTGCGCCGCCCACCGCGGCGGCAGCGGCCGCGCGATGGAAGTCGCGGCGATCGAATGAACCACTCATGGTCTCTCCTGGAGGGTTGGTCAGCCGGACACGGAGCCCCAGACGGTGCGGGCCACCTGGATCATCACGTCGAGCTTGCGCCACTGCTCGTCCTCGCCGAGGAAGTTGCCGCCGATCCCGGAGGCGAAGCCGCACTGCGGGCTGATGGCGAGCTGGTCGAGCGGCACGAAGCGCGCGGCGTCCTCGATGCGGGCGATCAGCTCGGCCGGCGTCTCCACGCGGCCGTTCTTGGTCGTGATCAGGCCCAGCACCACGGTCGGGCCCTCGGAGCCGCGCGGCACGAAGCGCAGCGGCTCGAAGCCGCCGGCGCGCGCGGTGTCGTACTCCAGCAGCAGGCGGTCGAAGCGCAGTCCGGTGAACAGCGCCTCGGCGATGCCGTCGTAGGCGCCCTCGCGATGCCACATGCTGGCGCGGTTGCCCCGGCACACGTGCACCGCCGACACCGCGCGTCCGGCGAGCGCCCGGGCGACCGTGTTGTCCGCGGCGATCGCGCGCTCGAGGTTGGTCATCGGGTCCTCGCCGCGCGCCTTCAGTCGCTCGAGCGTCGCCGGGTCGACGTAGCCGGTGTAGCTCGGCTCGTCGAGCTGCAGGTACGGGCATCCGGCCCCGGCCAGCTCGTCGACCATCGCCTGCTGGATGCGCACCACGTCGGCCAGGAACGCGTCGGCGTCCGGATAGACGGCACGCGACGCCTCGATGTCGCACATCTGCGCGACCCGGTCCGGCCCCATCAGCATCGCCTTGACCGGGGCGCGCGCCGCCGTCGCGGCGAAGCGGTATTCGTGCAGCGGGAAGTTCCGCTCCAGCGCGAGCCGCGCCGTCGCCGGCGTGCGGAAGCTGACCACGGCGTCCTCGCCGCGCGTCATGGGTTTTTCGCCCTCGAGCAGCAGGTCCGGGTTCTTGAGGAAGCCTTTCCAGGAGCCGCTCCAGAGGTCCCAGCCGGAGACCTCGGAGAAGCTGACCTGCCAGTTCAGCCGCCGGAACTCGCCGTCGGAGACGACCGGCAGGCCGGCCTCCTCCTGGCGCGCGATCACGGCGCGCACGGCCTCGTCCTGCGCGGCTTCCAGCGCTGCGCGCGAGATCTGGCCGGATCCGAACGCGCGGAACGCAGCCTTGAGGGATTCGGGACGCAGGAGGCTGCCGATGTGATCGACGCGCATCCGCTTCAGTCGCCGTCGATCGGCTTCGGTCATCGCGGTCTCCATGGAAGGCCCGTCCGTGCGGAACTCGGTCGCTTCGCGCAGGCGGGTGCGCGGAGTATGCGTGCGGGAGGGGATGCGCGCCAATACAATCTGTTCGTCCACTCGATGCCGAAAAGGTATGACCCATGGATCTGCGACGAATCAGGTACTTCGTGACGATCGCCGAGCAGGGCGGCATCGGCCGCGCATCGGCGGTCCTTCACGTCGCGCAGCCGGCGCTGTCGCGCCAGCTGCGCCTGCTCGAGCAGGAAGTCGGCGCGCCGCTGTTCGTCCGCCACGCCGGCGGCGTCACGCCGACCGCCGCGGGGGAGACCTTCCTCAGGGGCGCGTGCCGGCTCCTCGACGACGCGCACCGGCTGGCGTCGGCCACGCGCGCGGTGGCCGACGGCCGCTCGGGCGCGCTGTCGATCGGCGTGTCGGACGTCTACTGCTGGCATCCCGTCGTGGTATCCGTCGTCCGCGCGTTCCGCGAGCATCATCCCGACGTCGACCTGCAGATGATGCCGCTGCTGTCGGGCGAGATCACCGCGCGCGTCCTCGCGGGCCGGCTCGACGCGGGCCTGGTGTTCGGCAGCGAGCCCGACGATCCGCGGCTGCTGCGCGCGCCGCTGCTGCGCGACCGCCTGGCGCTGGCGGTGCATCGCAGCCGGCCGCTGCCGGCGCATCCGTCGCTGCGCCAGTTCCGCGACATCGATTTCATCGTGCCCTCGCGCGAGCTGTCCCCGAAGCTCTACGATCTCGTCATCCGGGACCTCAACCTCGCCGGGCTGGTGCCGCGCCGGGTGCACCAGGCGGCCAGCCACACCGCGGCGCTCGGCCTGGTGGCGGCCGGCCTGGGATGCGCGGTCGTGCCGGAGTGCGCGCACCTGCGCGCGCCCGAGGACGTGGTCGTGCGGCGCGCCCGCGGACTGCGGGTGCCGATCCCGATCGAGATGATCCGGCTGCCGGACAACCGCTCGCCCGCACTGGCGCGCTTCGCGCGGGCGGTCAGGAACGCGCCGGGCGCGCCCCGGCCGGCGCGCGGGCCGGCCTGAGTGTGCTTGGTTCATACTGGCGGGCGACCGGCCGATCCGCCGGCGGAGCCACGCATGTACGACCGCATCCTCGTTCCCATCGACGGCAGCCCGACCTCGGAGCGCGCGCTCGCCGAGGCGGCGGGGCTGGCGCGCCTGTGCTCGGCGCGGCTGCGGCTGCTGCACGTGATGGATCCGCTGACGCACGTCACCGGCTACGAGCGGCCCGAGGTGTTCGTGCGCGAGATCGAGCCGGCGCTGCGCCGGTCCGCGCAGGCGCTGCTCGAGCGCGCGCGCGACGGCCTGGGGCTCGAGCCGGGGCGGGTCGAGACCGTGCTCGCCGACAGCCGCGGCGAACGGGTGTCCGACATCGTCGTCGACCAGGCCCGGGAGTGGCCCGCCGACCTGGTCGTGCTCGGGACGCACGGCCGGCGCGGCGTCGACCGCGTGCTGATGGGCAGCGACGCCGAGCAGGTGGCGCGCCGCTCGCCGGTGCCGGTGCTGCTGGTGCGGTTGCGCTGACCGCCGCGCGCGAGCGGCGGCCCCGGCCGGCGGCGCGGGGCGCGGGAAGCCGGCGGGCC
>JBDHRX010000139.1:0-7288 GCA_039807785.1 Burkholderiaceae bacterium | reverse complement strand
GGCCGCGGCTCCGGCTCCGGCCGCGCCCCGGGGCCGCGCGGCGAACGGGCGGCGGCGCGCGCTGCGCATCGTTCTCCTGCTGGTGGTTCCGCTGCTCGCCGGCGTGGTCGCGGCGATCGTCTGGCTGCTGGGCGGTCGCCATGTCGAGACCGACAACGCCTACGTGAAGGCGGACAAGGTCCCGGTCAGCGCCGAGGTCTCCGGCGCGGTGGTGGCGGTGCTGGTGAAGGAGAACCAGGCGGTCGCCGCCGGGCAGCCGCTGTTCCGGCTCGATCCGGCGCCGTTCCGGGTGGCGGTGGCCAAGGCCGAGGCGAAGCTCGCCCAGGCGCGCACCGACCTGGCCGCGCTGAAGGCGAGCTACCGCGAGCGGCAGGCGCAGATCGCGCTGGCGCGCACCCGGCTGTCGTTCGCCGAGCGCGAGCAGCAGCGGATGGCGGATCTCGCGGCGCGCAACTTCGTGTCGGCGTCGCGGCTCGACGACGCGCGGCAGAACAGCCAACTCGCCCTGCAGCAGCTGGCGGCCGACGAGCAGGACCTGAAGCGGATCGCCACCGCGCTGGGCGGCGGACCCGAGGTGCCGGTCGAGCGCCACCCCGCCTATCTGGGCGCGCTGGCCGAGCTGCGCCAGGCCGAGCTCGACCTCGCCCGGGTCGAGGTGCGCGCGTCGCTGGCGGGGACGGTGAGCCGGCTGCCGAAGCCGGGCCAGTACCTGGCCGCCGGCGCGATCGCCGCCGCGCTGGTGGCCGACGACGCGCCCTGGATCGAGGCCAACTATCCCGAGAAGGACCTGACCTACGTGCGCCCGGGCCAGCCGGCGACGATCCGCATCGACACCTACCCGGGCCGCACCTGGCACGGCGAGGTCGAGAGCCTGAGCCCGGCCACCGGCGCCGAGTTCGCGCTGATTCCGGCGCAGAACGCCAGCGGCAACTGGGTCAAGATCGCGCAGCGCGTGCCGCTGCGGATCCGCATCGCGCCCGGGCCGGACGCGCCGCAGCTGCGCGCCGGCCTGAGCGCCGTGGTCAGCATCGACACCGGGCATCGCCGCACCCTGCTCGGCTTCTCGGCGCGCTGACGGCATCCGCGATGAGCGCGACCGCGGCCGAGGCGCCGATCCGGCGCGGGCCGATCACCGTCTCGGTGATGCTGGCCACGATCATGCAGGTGCTCGACACGACGATCGCGACTGTCGCGCTGCCGCACATGCAGGGCTCCCTCGGCGCCACCCACGAGCAGATTTCCTGGGTGCTCACTTCCTACATCGTGGCGGCGGCGGTGGTGATGCCGCTCACCGGCTTCCTGTCGGCGCGCTTCGGCCGCAAGCGGCTGTTCATGATCTCGATCGCCGGGTTCACCGTGACCTCGATGCTCTGCGGCGCGGCGCAGGACCTCACGCAACTGGTCCTGTTCCGCATGCTGCAGGGGGTCTTCGGCGCGAGCCTGGTGCCGCTGTCGCAGGCGGTGCTGCTCGATACCTATCCGCGCGAGCGCCACGGGGCGGCCATGGCGTTGTGGGGGATCGGCGTGATGGTCGGCCCGATCCTCGGGCCGACGCTCGGCGGCTGGCTCACCGAGTACTACGGCTGGCGCTGGGTGTTCTACATCAACCTGCCGTTCGGCCTGCTCGCCTGGGCCGGCATGGCGGCGTACGTCCGGGAGACCGAGATCGATCCGGCGCGGCGCTTCGACCTGGCCGGCTTCGCGATGCTCGGCGTCGGCGTCGGCGCGCTGCAGATGATGCTCGATCGCGGCGGCACGCTCGACTGGTTCGAGAGCACCGAGATCATCGTCGAGGCGGTGCTGGCGGGCCTCGGGCTGTACCTGTTCGTGGCGCACATCCTGACGCGCGAGCGCCCGTTCATCGATCCGGCGCTGTTTCGCGACCGCAACTTCAGCATCGGCCTGCTGTTCATCTTCGTGGTCGGGTTCATCCTGATGACCACGATGACGCTGCTGCCGCCGTTCCTGCAGAACCTGCTGGGCTATCCGGTGGTCGACATCGGGCTGGTGCTTGCGCCGCGCGGCGTCGGGACGATGGTCGCGATGCTCGTGGTCGGCCGGCTGGCCGGGAAGGTCGACGTGCGCCCCCAGCTGCTCACCGGCCTGCTGCTGGTCTCGCTGTCGCAATGGGAGATGACCCGGTTCAACCTCGACACCACGGGCTGGGACATCGTGCGGACCGGCATGGTGCAGGGCTTCGGGCTCGGCTTCCTGTTCGTGCCGCTGTCCACGGTGGCGTTCTCGACGCTGGCGCCGCGGCTGCGCACCGAGGGGACCGCGCTGTTCAGCCTGGTGCGCAACATCGGCATGAGCATCGGCGTCTCGGTGGTGGTCACCCAGCTGTCGAGCAACACCCAGGCCAACCATGCCGCGCTGGCGCAGTTCATCGAGCCGTTCCGCTTCGCGCTGCGGCATGCCGCCGGGATCGGCGCAGTCGATCCGTCGAGCGCCGCGGGCCTGTCGCTGATCGACGCCGAGGTGATGCGCCAGGCGGCGGCGCTGGCCTACCTGCAGGACTTCCGGCTGATGATGTGGGTCACCCTCGCGGCGGTGCCGCTGGTGCTGCTGCTGCGCGTCCGGCCCGTCGGCGGGCGCGCCGGAAACGATTACGAACCGTAATCATCGCCGGAATCGGGATACGGGAAAACCCTGGTGCCGGGCCCGGAAAAATAGTTAATACTCATAAACGAATCCGATCTTCCCGGTCCCGGTCCCGGCCTTCCGGCCCTGGCCTGCCCGGTCCGGAAGTCGTTCCCGATCCACCTCCTTGCCGGCGTCCCCGTCCATGCGCGCTTCGAAGCCCGGTCTTCCCGAACCGCTGCGGCGCCTGTCGCTGCTCGACATCGAGATCGACGGCCCGGTCGCCTCGGTGCGGCTGAACCGCCCGTCCAAGCGCAATGCGCTCAGCGACGCGCTGGTCGAGCAGTTGCGCAGCTGCTTCGCCGGGCTGCCGGACGGCGTGCGCGCGGCGGTGCTCAGCGGGGCGGGCGAGCATTTCTGCGCCGGGCTCGACCTGTCGGAGCTGTCCGAGCACAGTGTCGCCGGCGGAATCGCGCACTCGCGCTTCTGGCACGCCGCCTTCGACCAGATCCAGTTCGGCCGCGTGCCGGTCGTCGCGCTGCTGCGCGGCGCGGTGGTCGGCGGCGGCCTGGAGCTGGCCAGCGCCACGCATGTCCGCGTCGCCGAGGACAGCACGCTCTACGCGCTGCCCGAGGGTCAGCGCGGGCTGTTCGTCGGCGGCGGCGGCTCGGCGCGGGTGCCGCGGCTGATCGGCTTCGCGCGGATGACCGACATGATGCTCACCGGGCGCGTGCTCGATGCCGACGAGGGCCAGCAGCTGGGGCTGTCGCAGTACCGCGTGGCCGAGGGGCAGGGCATGGCCCGGGCGATGGCGCTGGCGCAGCGCATCGCCGAGAACGCCCCGATGTCGAACTTCGCGGTCATGCACGCGCTGCCGCGGATCGCCGGGATGTCCCAGTCCGACGGCCTGTTCGTCGAGTCGCTGATGGCGGCGATCGCGCAGGCCGAGCCGGCGGCCAAGGATCGCATGCGGGCCTTCCTCGAGGGCCGGGCGGGCAAGGTCGGGCGCGCATGAGCCGCTATCGCGACGCGCGCGTGGGCGCCTGCCTGGAGGCCGAGCACCGGCGCGAGGCCGGCGGCGTCGAGCGCCTGCGCTCGACGGTCGCGCTGCAACCCCATCCGGGGCGCCTCACCGATCGGCTCGAGCACTGGGCGCGGGTCGCGCCCGATCGGACGCTGGTCGCCCGGCGCGAGCCGCGCGGCCCGGGGCGCCCCGGCGGCGACTGGCGGCGCATCGGCTACGCGCAGATGCTCGAGCGGGCCCGCGCGATCGGGCAGGCGCTGGTCGAGCGTGGGCTCTCGCCCGAGCGCCCGGTCGCGATCCTCTCGGGCAACGACCTCGAGCACCTGTCGCTGGCGCTCGGCGCGATGTGGGCCGGCGTGCCCTATGCGCCGGTATCGCCGGCCTACTCGCTGCTGTCGAAGGACTACGGGAGGCTGCGCCAGATCCTGGACTCGCTCACGCCGGGCCTGCTGTTCGCCGCCGGCCCCGAGTACGCGGCCGCCATCCGCGCGGTCGCCGATCCCGGCATCGAGCTGGTGATGACCGGGGGCGGGGTGGCGGGGCGCGCGGTGACGCCCTTCGACGCGCTGCGCGAAGCGGCGCCGGGCGCCGCCGTCGAGGCCGCGCACGCGCGCGTCGGCCCGGACGACATCGCCAAGTTCCTGTTCACCTCCGGCTCGACCCGGGTGCCGAAGGGCGTGGTCAACACGCACCGGATGCTGTGCGCCAACCAGCAGATGCTGTGCCAGGCGCTGGCCTTCCTGGCCGACGAGCCCCCGGTCCTGGTCGACTGGCTGCCCTGGAACCACACGTTCGGCGGCAACCACAACACCGGCATCACGATCTACAACGGCGGCACGCTGTACATCGACGACGGCAAGCCCACCGCGCAGGGCATCGGCGAGACCTTGCGCAACCTGCGCGAGATCGCGCCGACCGTCTATTTCAACGTCCCCAAGGGCTTCGAGGAGATCGTCGCGGCGATGCGTGGCGACGAGACGCTGCGGCGCTCGCTGTTCGCGCGCGTGAAGGCGTTCATGTTCGCCGGCGCCGGCCTGTCCCAGCCGGTATGGGACGAGCTCGACCGGCTCGCCGAGCAGACTGCGGGCGAGCGCATCGCGATGATCACCGGCTTCGGGATGACCGAGACCGCGCCGTCGTGCACCTTCGCGCTGCGCGCGGGCGAGGTGCGCTCGGGCCACATCGGGCTGCCTTGTCCCGGGGTGGAGGCGAAGCTGGTGCCGGTGGACGGCAAGGTCGAGCTGCGTTTTCGCGGCCCGAACGTCATGCCCGGCTACTGGCGTCTGCCCGAGGCGAGCGCCCAGGCGTTCGACGAGGAGGGGTTCTACCGGACCGGCGACGCGGTGAAGTGGGTCGACCCGGCCGATCCGCTGCGCGGCCTGATGTTCGACGGCCGGATCGCCGAGGACTTCAAGCTGTCCACCGGCACCTTCGTCAGCGTCGGGCCGCTGCGCGCGCGCATCATCGCCGCCGGCGCGCCCTGCGTGCAGGACGCGGTGATCACCGGCATCGACCGCGACGACGTCGGGATGCTGGTGTTCCCGCGCCTCGACGAATGCCGCGCGCTCGCCGGGCTCGGCGCGGCCGCCGCGCCGGACGAGGTGCTGCGCCACCCCGCGGTGTGCGCGCATTTCCAGGCGCTGGTCGACCGGCTCTGGGACGAGGGCACCGGCAGCGCGAGCCGGGTGGCCCGCGCGATGGTGCTGGCCGAGCCGCCGTCGATCGACCACGACGAGGTCACCGACAAGGGCTCGATCAACCAGCAGGCGGTGCTGCGCCGGCGCGCCGCGCTGGTCGAGGCGCTGTACCGGGACGCCGGCGAGCGCGGCGCGGTCCTGCGGCCGCGCTGATCGCGCGCCGGGCGGTCGAGCGCAAAGCCGGCGCGGCGCGCCCCCGAACCTCACGGAGCAACGACCCTCATGTGGCGTTACGAACCCCCGCTGCGCGAGATGCGCTTCGTCATCGAGGAACTGCTCGACGCGCCGGCGCGCTGGGCCGGCGTGCCGGCGTTCCAGGATCTCGACGCCGATACCGCGCGCAGCGTGCTGGCCGAGGCGGGGCGCTTCGCCGCCGAAGTGCTGGCGCCGACCAATGCCCCGGGCGATCGGCACGGTTGTCGCTGGGAGGCCGGCGCGGTGCGCACGCCGCCGGGCTTTCGCGAGGCGTATCGCGCCTACCGCGACGGCGGCTGGCCGGCGCTGGCCTGCGATCCGGCCTGGGGCGGGCAGGGTCTGCCGATGCTGGTCGCGGCCGCGGTGACCGAGATGCTCAACAGCGCCAACCATGCCTGGAACATGTACCCGGGGCTCACCCACGGCGCCTACGAGCTGCTGTGCGCGCACGCGACGCCGGCCCTGCAGGAGCGCTACCTGCCGCCGCTGGTGAGCGGCGCATGGCTGGCCACGATGTGCCTGACCGAGCCGCACGCGGGCACCGATCTCGGCCTGCTGCGCACGCGCGCCGCGCCGGCCGGCGCCGCGCCGCCGCGCCCGGGCGACGAGCTGCGGGTCAGCGGCACGAAGATCTTCATCTCGGGCGGCGAGCACGACCTCACCGACGACATCGTCCACCTGGTGCTGGTGCGGCTGCCCGACGCTCCGTCCGGCAGCCGGGGCCTGTCGCTCGCGCTGGTGCCGAAGCGGCTGCCGGACGGGGCGCGCAACGCCGTGCACTGCGACGGCATCGAGAAGAAGATGGGCCTGGCCGGCAGCGCGACCTGCGTGCTGCGCTTCGAGGGCGCGACCGGCTGGCTGGTCGGCGAGCCGCACCGCGGGCTGCCCGCGATGTTCGTGCTGATGAACGCCGCGCGGCTGCTGGTCGGCCTGCAGGGGCTCGGTCATCTCGAGATGGCGGCGCAGAACGGCTGGCGCTACGCGCGCGAGCGGCGCCAGTCGCGCGCGCCGGAGCGCTCCGCCGGCGAGGCCGGCCCCGATCCGATCGCGGCGCACCCGGCGGTGCGCCGCACGCTCTGGTCGCTGCAGGCGCACGCCGAGGGCCTGCGCGTGCTCGCCTATCGCACCGCGCAGCTGCTCGACGAGGCGCGCCACGATCCCGATCCCGCCCGCCGCGCCCGGGCGCAGGACCTCGCCGCGCTGCTCACGCCGGTGGTCAAGGCGTTCTGCACCGATGCCGGCCATCAGGGCGCCGACGCGGCGTTGCAGGTCTGGGGCGGGCACGGCTACCTGAACGACCACGGGATCGAGCAGTCGGTGCGCGACAGCCGCGTCGCGATGATCTACGAGGGCACCAACGAGGTCCAGGCGATCGACCTGCTGGTGCGCAAAGTGCTCGGCGGCGGCGCGCGCGGCTTCGCGCTGCTGCGCGAGGAGATCGACGAGGAAGCGGCCCGCTGCGCGTCGACGCCCGGCTGTGCGCCTTTCGCGGACGCGCTGCGCGGGCACGCCGATGCGCTGGAGGCGGCGACGCGGGCGCTCGAGGCCGGGCGCGAGCGCGACCCCGAATGGCCGTACCGCGCGGCCGACGACTACCTGCGGGCCACGGCGCTGCTGCTGACCGGATGGGCCTGGGCGCGGATCGCGCGCGTCGCCGCGCCGCGCGCCGGCGATGCCTGGTATGCGGCCCGGCTCGACGCGGCCCGCTTCGGCCTGCAGTGGCTGCTTCCGGAGATCGGCTGGCGGCTGCAGCGGGTGCGCGCGGCCGAGCGGGCGGCCTTGCCGCAAGGGC
>JBDHRX010000138.1:0-7450 GCA_039807785.1 Burkholderiaceae bacterium | reverse complement strand
GTCGGTATCGATGGTCGCGATCACCTCGCCGGCGACCACCGTCGCCCCGTCGCCCTTGAGCACCTGGGCCAGCACGCCCGCCGAGGGCGCGGGCAACTCGAGCACGACCTTGTCGGTCTCGATGTCGATGAGGTTCTCGTCGCGCGCGATCGCCTCGCCGGCCTTCTTGTGCCACTGCAACAGGGTCGCCTCGGCCACCGATTCCGACAATTGCGGAACCCTGACTTCGATCAGAGCCATTCGCCTTTACTCCGGGAAATGATGGGATTCAGCTGGAGATTGGATTCAGCTGGATTTCTTGGTGCGCGCGCGGCCCTCGCCGAGCGCCGCGGCGATCAGCTCCTTCTGCTGCGCATAGTGCTTGTCGTAGTAGCCGACCGCCGGCGACGCCGAGGCGGCCCGGCCCGCGTAGCCGAGCTTCTGGCCGTCCTTCAGCGCTTCGGTGATGTGGTGCTGCACGTAGAACCAGGCCCCCTGGTTCTGCGGTTCGTCCTGGCACCAGATCACCTGGGTCGCGTTCGGGAACTTCCGCAGCTCGGCCTCGAACGCCTTGTGCGCGAACGGATACAGCTGCTCGATGCGCACCAGCGCGACGTCGTCGAGCCCGCGCTCGCGCCGCGCCGCCAGCAGGTCGTAGTAGGTCTTGCCCGAGCAGGCCACCACCCGCTTGACCTTCCGGGGATCGATCCCCTCCGCCGTTTCGCCGATGACGGTGTGGAACTCGCCGCGGGCGAGCGCCTCGAGCGACGACACCGCATCCTTGTTCCGGAGCAGCGACTTCGGCGTCATGATCACGAGCGGCTTGCGGAACATCCGGATCATCTGGCGCCGCAGCAGGTGGAAGATCTGCGCCGGCGTGGTCGGCTGGCAGACCTGCATGTTGTGCTCCGCGCACAGCTGCAGGAAGCGCTCCAGGCGCGCCGACGAGTGCTCGGGCCCCTGCCCTTCGTAGCCGTGCGGCAGCATCATCACCAGGCCGCAGGCGCGGCCCCACTTGGTCTCGCCGGAGGCGATGAACTGGTCGATCACCACCTGCGCGCCATTGGCGAAGTCGCCGAACTGCGCCTCCCAGATCACCAGCGTGTTCGGGTCCGACGCCGCATAGCCGTACTCGAAGCCGAGCACGGCCTCCTCCGACAGCACCGAGTCGATGACGATGAACGGCCCCTGCTTGTCGGCGACGAACTGCAGCGGGATATAGGCGCCCTGGTCCCATTTCTCGCGGTTCTGGTCGTGCAGCACCGCGTGCCGGTGGGTGAAGGTGCCGCGGCCGGAATCCTGGCCCGACAGCCGCACGCCGAAGCCCGAGGCCACCAGCGACGCGTAGGCCAGGTGCTCGCCCATGCCCCAGTCGAGCGGCAGCGCGCCGTCGACCATCGCGCGCCGGTCGTTGATCACGCGCTCGACCAGCGGATGCAGCTTCAAGCCTTCGGGCAGCGTCGTGATCCGCTCGCCGAGCCGGCGCAGCTCGCCCATCGGCACCGCCGTGTTCGCGCTGTCGGTCCACTTGCGGTTCAGGAACGGCAGCCAGTCGACCGCGAACTTGCTCTTGAAGTTCGTGATCACCGGATCGATCGTGTGCTTGCCCTCGTCCATCGCCCGGCGATAGCCGGCGACCATCGCCTCCGCGCCGGCCTCGGTGATCACGTCCTGGGCGATCAGCTTGTCGGCATAGAGCTTGCGCGTGCCCGGATGGGCGGCGATCCGCTTGTACATCATCGGCTGCGTGACCGCCGGCGTGTCCTGCTCGTTGTGGCCGAGCCGCCGGAAGCAGACGATGTCGACCACCACGTCCTTGCGGAAACGCTGCCGGAACTCCAGCGCCAGGCGGGTCGCATAGACCACCGCCTCCGCGTCGTCGCCGTTCACGTGGAAGACCGGCGCCTCGATCATCTTGACGACGTCGGTGCAGTAGATCGTCGAGCGCGTGTCGCGCGGGTCCGAGGTCGTGAAGCCGATCTGGTTGTTGATCACGATGTGCACGGTGCCGCGGGTGCCGTACCCGCGCGTCTGCGCCAGGGTCAGCGTCTCCATGACGACGCCCTGGCCCGCGAAGGCCGCGTCGCCGTGCACCAGGACCGGGAGCACGTAGTCGCCGTTGCGGTCGCCGCGCCGCGCCATCCGGGCCCGGCACGAACCTTCGACCACCGGGTTGACGATCTCCAGGTGCGAGGGGTTGAAGGCCAGCGACAGGTGGACCGGGCCGCCGGCCGTCGAGATGTCGCTCGAGAAGCCCTTGTGGTACTTGACGTCACCGCTGGGCAGGTCGTCGGCGTGGCGCCCCTCGAACTCGGCGAACAGCTCCTTGGGCATCTTGCCGAGCGTGTTCACCAGCACGTTGAGCCGGCCCCGGTGGGCCATCCCGATGACGATCTCCTGGATGCCCGACTCGCCGGCGTGGAGCACCAGCTCGTCCATCGCCGCGATGAAGCTCTCGCCGCCCTCGAGGGAGAAGCGCTTCTGCCCCACGTAGCGCGTATGCAGGTAGCGCTCGAGTCCCTCGGCCGCGGTCAGCCGCTCCAGGATGCGCTTCTTCCGGTCCGGGCCGTAGCTCGGGCGGGCGCGCGTCGACTCGAGCCGTTCCTGGATCCAGCGCTTCTGCGCCTGATCGCTGAGGTACATGAACTCGGCGCCGATCGAGCCGCAATAGGTGTCGCGCAGTGCGGTGACGATGTCGCGCAGCGGCGCGTTGTCGAAGCCGAAATAGGTGTTGGCCGCCGAGTAGATGTTGGCGTGGTCGCCCTCGGTGAAATCGTAGAACGCCGGCTCCAGCTCGGGAATCGGGGGGCGCTCCTGGCGCTTGAGCGGATCCAGGTCGGCCCAGCGCGAGCCGAGGTTCCGGTATGCCGCCACCAGCGACTGGACGAAGACCTGCTTGCGTGCCGTGGCCGCGTCACCGCCCATCATCCGGGGCTGCAACGTGCCTTCCTTGGCGCGCTCGGCGAACGACTGGACGATCGGCGCATGGGCGACGTCGCGCGTCTGGGAGCTGCCGTCGGCGGCCGGCACCGCCTGCATGCTGTCGAACCACGCGCGCCAGGCCTCGGGGACCGAGCCGGGGTTGTTCAGGTAGCTCTCGTAGAGCTCCTCGACGTACGGCGCATTGCCGCCGAACAGATAGGAATTCGACTGGAACGCTTTCATCATGATTCTTCACCTTTCGGAACGAGTTTCTCGTCAAAGATGCTCGGACGACCGCGTTGGCACGGCGCCGACGAGTCGCGCCCGGCTTCCGGATCGGCGACTCGAGACTCAGCGGTGGTGACGGAGGGGGATTACGTCATGGGGGCACGCTTTGGCGGATCCGAGCATGGTATCACCGGGAGCCCCCTCACTGCAGGCGCGCCGCGGTCTCGCGATAGCGTTCCACCCGGTCGCCGCCGATCGATACCGCGCGCGCCGCGGCCGCGCGCGCACCCTCGCGGTCGCCGGCACGCGCCAGCGCCTCGGCCAGGTTGTTCCAGCCGTCGGCGAACCCCGGATGCCTCTGGAGCAGCACCCGGTAGACCTGCGCCGCCGGCCCCGGCCGGCCGGCGGCGAGCTCGGCATTGCCGAGCGCGAAAGCCGCGAAGCGGTCGTCCGGGTCGCGCGCGTGCAACGCCCGATATGCGGTCGTCGCCGCCCGACGGTCGACGCGCTCGAGCGCCAGCGCCGCCCGCAGCGCCTCGCGCTGCGTCGCCGCCGCGGGGATCCGCTCCGGGGCCGCGACCACCATCGCCCAGCGCCCGGCGCGCGCCCAGGTCCGCTCGAAGGTGGCCAGCGGCACCGACACCGCACGCTCCGGACCGGAATGCAGCACGATCCGGCCCGCGTCGAGGTCGTAGCCGACGACCACCGCGTAGTGCCAGACCGGCATCACCGCCAGGCCCAGGTTCTGGAACACCACCACCGCGTGTCCCTCGGCCACGGCCCCCAGCAGCGCGGCGATCTCGGGCGGCATCGGGATCGCAAGCAGCCCCTCGCGGCGGGGCAGCGCGAGCATCTCGGCCTGCAGCGTGCCCTGGCGCGCCGGGAGATAGACCGCGTCGGCCAGCGCTTCCGGGCTGCGCCGGCGGCCGATCGCGCCCAGCGCCATCGCCAGCGCCGCCGGCCCGCACTGGTAGGCCGCCTGCGGATGGAACGGGACGCCGGCCAGCAGCGCCTGCCGGGGCAGCGCCCGGTCCGCGGCGCTCGACCGGGCCGCGGCTCCGCCGGACGTCATCAGCGCGTCGGTCTGGGGCGTCGCGCAGCCGGCGAGCGCAACCGCGGCCGCCAGCGCCGCCGCCCGGGCCGTGCGGACGGCGCCGCCGCGGGTCAACGGATCGGGCGGGTGAACGGGAAGACCCGGGTGAAGCCGAGGATGTCGGTGATGAGCAGCACGATGAAGATCGTCACCACTGCCCCGACCACGCCGGCGCCGGCCGGCATCTCGTCCAGCCGCGCCGCCAGGTCGCGCGCCTGCTGGTCGTCGAGCGCCTGCACGCGCTCGCGCGCCTGCGCGGCATCGACCCCGAGCGCCTCGAGGCGGGCCCGGACGTCCTCGCGGGCGAGCCACGCGTCGAGCGCCGCGCGGTCCGCGGCGGGGCTCGACGCGAGCGCCTCCTCGGTGGTGACGATCCGGGCCTGCGCCGGGGCCGGGACGGTGGTCGCCAGCAGGCCGGCGATCACCGCGCCGGCCACCATGCGAACGCTGCGAACGACTGGGCGATGGACCATCGGATTGTCTCCTCGTCGAGATCGGCTCGCGCCGGGGCACCGCAGCCACGGTAGCACCGGGGTCGCGTCGCAGGCAAACCGGCGGCGCACCACGGTTGCAGGATCCCGACACGCAGGGGCCGCGGCCCGCCTGGCGGCGCTTTCGCCCACCCCGGTGCACGGAGTAGACTGCGTGGACCGGATTGCAGAACTCGACAAGTGCCGCGCGAACGCGGCCGATCCGGCTGCCCGACAGGAGGAGACCGTTGCAGGCGACCGATATCCGCGATCCGGACTACTTCCACCGCGTGGTGGACTGTCAATGGGCCTGCCCGGCCCACACTCCCGTTCCCGAGTACATCCGCCTGATCGCGGCCGGCCGGTACTCCGATGCCTACCTGATCAACTGGCGCTCCAACGTCTTCCCCGGCATCCTGGGGCGCACCTGCGACCGGCCCTGTGAACCCGCGTGCCGGCGCGGCCGCGTCGAGGCGCAGCAGGCGCAACTGCCCGAGCCGGTCGCGATCTGCCGCCTCAAGCGCGTGGCGGCCGACTTCAAGGACGACATCCGCGAACGGCTGCCGCGCCCCGCCGGGCGCGCCAACGGCCGGCGCGTGGCCTGCGTCGGCGGCGGCCCGGCCTCGCTCACCGTCGCGCGCGACCTCGCGCCGCTCGGGTACTCGGTGACGGTGTTCGACCAGGACGCCCGCCCCGGCGGCATGATCCGCACCCAGATCCCGCGCTTTCGTCTGCCCGAGTCGGTCATCGACGAGGAGACCGGCTACGTGCTCGAGCTCGGGGTCGAGTTCCGCGCGAACCGGCGCATCGACTCGCTGGGCGCGCTGCTCGCCGAGGGCTACGACGCGGTCTTCGTCGGCTGCGGCGCCCCCCGCGGCCGCGACCTCGACCTGCCGGGGCGCGCCGAGGCCGCCGCCCGGATCCGCGTCGGCATCGACTGGCTCGCCTCGGTGTCCTTCGGCCACGTCGAGAGCGTCGGCCGGCGCGTGATCGTGCTCGGGGGCGGCAACACCGCCATGGACTGCTGTCGCACCGCGCGCCGGCTCGGCGGCGCCGACGTCAAGGTGATCGTGCGCTCGGGCTTCGACGAGATGAAGGCCTCGCCCTGGGAAAAGGAGGACGCGATGCACGAGGGCATCCCGATCCTCAACTACCTGGTCCCGAAGGCGTTCCTGCACGAAGGCGGCCGCCTCACCGGCATGTCCTTCGAGAAGGTCGAGGCCCGGTACGACGAGCGCGGTCGCCGCCAACTGGTTCCCACCGGGGAGCCCGACCAGGTGTTCGAGTGCGACGAAGTGCTGATCGCGGTCGGCCAGGAGAACGCGTTCCCCTGGATCGAGCGCGACGTCGGCATCGAGTTCGACGAACGTGGAATGCCGGTGCTCGACCCGGTCTCGCTGCAGTCGACGCTGCCGCGCGTGTTCTTCGGCGGCGACGCGGCCCTGGGGCCGAAGAACATCATCTGGGCGGTCGCCCACGGCCACGAGGCCGCGGTCTCGATCGACCGCTTCCTCGAGGGCGAGGACGTGCGCGCGCGCCCGGCGCCCGCGGTCTCGATGATCTCCCAGAAGATGGGGATCCACGAGTGGAGCTACGACAACGAGGTGGCCCGCGACCTGCGGCACAAGGTGCCCTGGCGCGACGTCAACCAGTCGCTGCGCGACATCCGGGTCGAGGTCGAGCTCGGTTTCGACGCGAAGACCGCGCTGCGCGAGGCGCAGCGCTGCCTGAACTGCGACGTCCAGACGGTGTTCACGGCGAAGCAGTGCATCGAGTGCGACGCCTGCGTCGACATCTGCCCCACCGACTGCATCACCTTCACCCCGCTGCCGTCGAACGACGACGAGCACGCGCTGCGCGCCGGCCTGCGCGCGCCCGCGCTCAACGAGGCGCAACCGCTCTACGTCGCCACCGGCCTGAAGACCGGCCGGGCGATGGTCAAGGACGAGGACGTCTGCCTGCACTGCGGGCTCTGCGCGGAGCGCTGCCCGACCGGGGCCTGGGACATGCGCAAGTTCCTGCTGAACGTCACCCACGCCGGCCCGGGATGCCGGACTCCCCAGAGGAAAGCCGCGTGATGAAGCGCATCGAAGCCGTCAACGACTTCGTCGTCAAGTTCGCCAACGTCAACGGCTCCGGGTCGGCATCCGCCAACGAGCTCTTCGCGAAGAGCTTCCTGCGGATGGGCGTCCCGGTCAGCCCGCGCAACATCTTCCCGTCCAACATCCAGGGCCTGCCCACCTGGTACGAGGTGCGGGTGACCGGCAAAGGCTACCTCGGCCGGCGCGGCGGCGTCGACCTGCTGGTCGCGATGAACCCCCAGACCTGGGACCGCGACGTCGCCGAGATCGAACCCGGCGGCTACCTGCTGTACGACAACACGAGACCGCTCCCGGCCTCGAAGTTCCGACCGGACGTCCATGCGCTCGGCGTGCCGCTCACCGAGATGTGCAATGCCGCCTACGGCGATCCGCGCGAACGGCAGTTGCTGAAGAACATCATGTACGTCGGCGTCCTGGCCGCGCTGATCGGCATCGAGCCGGACACGATCGCGGAGCTGGTCGGCGAGCAGTACCGGGGCAAGGAGAAGCTGCTCGCGCCGAACCTCGACGCGTTCCGCAAGGGCCACCACTACGCGCAGGAGCATCTCGACGACGCCATCGGGCTGCGCGTGCAGCGCGCCGACGCGGTCGGCAACCGCATCTTCGTCGACGGCAACTCGGCTGCCGCGCTGGGCTGCGTCTACGGCGGGGCCACC
>JBDHRX010000012.1:0-39074 GCA_039807785.1 Burkholderiaceae bacterium | reverse complement strand
GGCCGAATGCGCCGGGCGCCGCGAGCATCGCCCGGGCCTTCAGGAACGAGAACAGCAGCACGCCGATCAGCCCCATGGCGCCGATCGCCCACCAGAACCCGGAGTGCGAGTGCAGCCCCGGGATGAACTCGAAGTTCATGCCGAAGATCCCGGTGATCAGCGTCAGGGGCAGGAACACCGCGGTGATCGCGGTGAGCGTGCGCATGATCTCGTTGGTGCGATAGGCGGTGGCCGAGAAGTGCAGCTGGACGGCGCTCTCGACCGAGGACTCGAGGCGGCGGGCATGGCCCAGCACGCGATGGATGTGCCCGACGATGTCGCTGGTGCGCACCAGCAGCGCGTCGTCCAGGGCCAGCGCGCCGCGGAGGCCTCCGCCGGCGTCGCCCTCGCCGCCCTCGCCGCCCTCGCCGCGCTCCATGCGTTCGTCGCGCCATTCCTGCAGCGCGTCGAGCTGCTCTTCGCACAGGTCCTGGAGCCGGCGCGCCTCGCGCCGCGCCTCGAGCAGCCAGTACCAGTCGCGGAACGGGCGCCTCGGGTCGAGCAGCTCGCGCTGGCGGCGCTCGAACTGCTCGCCCAGCGGCTGGCGCAGGTCGAGATAGCGGTCGACCATGCCGTTGAGGATGCGCAGCATCAATTCCTCGGGCCGCGCGGGCAGCCGCGTGCGGGCGCCGCCCGCGAGCAGGCGGTCGCGGATCGCGGCCACGAGCCGGCTGTCGGGCGCGCGCACGGTGACCAGCACGCGGGGGAACACGAAGAACACCGCCGGATGGGTCTCGATGCGGATCACCTCGGACGGGTCGGCGGCGCGGCCGTGCGAGGCGAGCCCGCGGAACACGATCATCTCGTAGTCGTTGGTCGAGTCGAAGTACGAAGGATGGTTCGGGTTCTCGGCGTCGAGCAGGTGGTCGTCGAACAGGGTCGTGCCGGTCAGCCGCTGGACCGGGTCGACCCAGGCGCGGCCGTCCTCGTAGACGCAGTCGCACCAGACGAAGCCCTGCGCCGGCTTCGGCGGCGCGCCGGCCGAGGCGGCCGCGCCGTCCGGGCGCACGGTCACGAACTCCATCGCGGGCGCCGCGCGACGCGACTCAGCCCGCCTCGCGCAGCCAGCGCGCGGCGTCGCGAGCGAAATAGGTGAGGATGCCGTCGGCCCCCGCCCGGCGCATCGCGAGCAGCGATTCGAGGACCACCGCGCGTTCCTCGAGCCACCCGTTCGCGGCGGCCGCCTTCAGCATCGCGTACTCGCCGCTCACCTGGTAGACGAAGGTCGGGCAGCCGAACGTGTCCTTGACCCGGCGCACGATGTCCAGGTACGGCATGCCCGGCTTGACCATCACCATGTCGGCGCCCTCGCGCAGGTCCAGCGCCACTTCGCGCAGGGCCTCGTCCGAGTTGCCGGGATCCATCTGGTAGGTCTTCTTGTCGCCCTTGCCCAGGTTGCCGGCCGAGCCCACCGCGTCACGGAACGGGCCGTAGAAACCCGACGCGTACTTCGCGGAATAGGCCATGATCCGGGTATGGACATGGCCGGCCGACTCGAGCGCGCCGCGGATCGCGCCGATGCGCCCGTCCATCATGTCGGACGGCGCGACGATGTCGACGCCCGCCGCGGCCTGGGCCAGCGCCTGGCGCGCGAGGATCTCGACCGTCGGGTCGTTGAGCACGTAGCCCTGCTCGTCGATGACTCCGTCCTGGCCATGGCTGGTGTACGGGTCGAGCGCGACGTCGGCGAGCACGCCGAGCTCCGGAAAGCGCCGCTTGAGCGCCTCCGCGGCGCGCGGCACCAGCCCGGCGGGGTCGGTGGCGGCGCGGCCGTCGGGCGTCTTCAGCGACGGCTCGATCACCGGGAACAGCGCGATCACCGGGATCCCGAGGGTCAGGCAGTCCTCGGCGACCGGCAGCAGCCGGTCGATCGTCATCCGCTCGACGCCAGGCATCGACGGTACCGCCTGCGCCTGCCCGGCGCCATCGAGCACGAAGACCGGGTAGATCAGGTCGTCGGCATGCAGCCGGTGCTCGCGCACCAGGCGGCGCGAGAAATCGTCGCGGCGCAGCCGGCGCATGCGGGTGGCGGGGAAGCCCTGGGGCGCGCCCCGGGAGAAGTGCTCGCCTGAAGTCATGTCGGTCGGTTCCTCCGGTGCGGATGTCCCGCGTGGTCGGCGCTCAGCGGCGGGCGGCGCGTTTCGGTGCATCGGGGCCCTCCGGCAGGTCGAGGGTCGGCGGCACCTCGGGGTCCTGCGGCATCTCGAGCCAGCCGTCGATGAATCCGCGCGCCTCCTCGAGCCCCATCCGGCGGGTCGCCGAGAACGATAGCAGAGCCAGCGGATTCGGCATCCGGAGCGCGCGCAGGTCGGCCTCGACCTCGCGCATCGCCGCGGCGCGCTGCGCCTGGCCCAGCTTGTCGGACTTGGTGAGCAGCACCAGCAGCGGCACGTCGGGCTGCATCCAGGCCAGCAGCGCGCGATCGAGATCGGTCAGCCCGCGGCGGATGTCGAGCACCAGCACGACGCCCGCCAGCGCTGCGCGCTGCGCCAGGTACTGCCCGGCGAGGGAGTCCCAGGCGCGCTTGACCTCGATCGGCGCGGTCGCGAATCCGTAGCCCGGCGTGTCGACGAGGTGGCCGGTGGCCGCGGCCGTGGCCGGCCCGAGCGCGAAGTAGTTCAGCGCCTGCGTGCGCCCGGGCGTCTTGCTGGCGAAGGCGAGCCTGCGCTGCTGGCACAGGGCGTTGATCGCCGACGACTTCCCGGCATTCGAGCGCCCGACGAACGCCACCTCGGGCACGGCGCGGTCGGCGGGCAATTGCCCGAGCTTCGCGACCGTGGTGGCGAATCGAGCGGTCAGGAGGACGGAGGCCACGGCAGCGAGCCCGATCCGATGCGACGATCGGAATGACCGCGCGTGAGGCGGCTATTGTACAATCCACGGTTTGTACCGGGCGCGTCCCGCAGCCCGCCGTTTCCGGGTTTGCCCCATGCTCCGAGCCAGACCGATCGTCGCCGTCCTCGCTTCCACCCTCGCGTTCGCCGGGAGCGTCTTCGCCCAGGCGCCCGCCGGCCCCGATCTCAAGCGCGGCGCGCAGGTCGCGCAGGACGTCTGTTCGTCCTGTCACGGTGCCGACGGCAACAGCCCCACGCCGGCCAATCCCAAGCTGGCCGCGCAGCACGCCGACTACCTGGTCAAGCAGCTGCTGAACTTCAAGGTGAAGGAAGGGGCGAAGGAGGCCGAGCGCGCCAACGCCATCATGGCCGGGTTCGCGACGATGCTGTCGGACGCCGACGTCCGCAACGTCTCGGCCTACTTCGCCTCGAAGCCGCTGAAGCCCGCCGCCGCGAAGAACAAGGATCTCGTCGAGCTCGGGCAGCGGATCTACCGCGGCGGCCTCGCGGCGAAGGGCGTTCCGGCCTGCGCCGGATGCCACGGACCCGCCGGCGCCGGGCTGCCGGCCCAGTATCCGAGGCTGCAGGGGCAGTTCGTCGAATATACCGAGGCGCAGCTCGTGGCGTTCCGCCAGGGCGAGCGCCGCAACAGCTCGGTCATGACCGCGGTCGCCGACCGGATGTCGGATCGCGAGATCAAGGCGGTCTCCGACTACATCGCCGGCCTGCGCTGAGCGCGGATCCCGGCCGCGACGGCCGGGCGCGATCGCCGGCGGCGTGGCACGCCCGGCGCGCCGGGAGTAAGGTGCGCGGAAAGCGCCCCGACCCACGGAGCCAAAGGAGTTCGCCATGCCGATCCGCATCCGGTCTGCCGCCGATCCGCAGCCGTCCGAGATCACGCCCCGCGGCTTCCACGAGCGGCGCCGCACCGTCCTGCAGGCCGGTGCCGCGGGCCTCGCCGCCTGGGGGGTCCCGGAGATGGCGATCGCCGCAAGCGCCGCAACTGCGGCAACTGCGGCAACTGCCGCAACCACCGGAGAAGGCCGCCGGCTCGAGACGCGCGCCAGCCCGCTGTCGACGATGGAGCGTCCGACGCCCCGCAAGGACGTCACCGGGTACAACAACTTCTACGAGTTCGGCACCGACAAGGAAGATCCGGCCGCCTACGCGGGCTCGCTGCGACTGCGCCCCTGGACCGTCACGGTCGAGGGCGAGGTCGCCCGGCCGCGGGTCTTCGACGTCGACGAGCTGCTCGGGCTCGCGCCGCTCGAGGAACGGATCTACCGGCTGCGCTGCGTCGAAGGCTGGTCGATGGTGATCCCCTGGACCGGCTATCCGCTGTCGGCGCTGATGAAGCGGGTGGAGCCCACGTCCAGGGCGAAGTACGTCGAGTTCGTCACGCTGGCCGACGCGAGCCAGATGCCGGGGCTGCGTTCGTCGGTGCTCGCCTGGCCCTACGTCGAGGGCCTGCGCATCGACGAAGCCGCGCACGCGCTGACGCTGCTCACGCTGGGCTTGTACGGCGAGACCTTGCCCCGGCAGAACGGCGCCCCGGTGCGCGTCGTGGTGCCGTGGAAGTACGGGTTCAAGAGCGCCAAGTCGCTGGTGCGCATCCGCTTCGTCGAGCAGCCGCCGCGCACGAGCTGGAACCTCTCCGCGCCGCACGAGTACGGCTTCTACTCGAACGTGAACCCCCAGGTGAACCATCCGCGCTGGTCGCAGGCGACCGAGCGGCGCATCGGCGAGGACGGCTTCCTGCAGCGCAAGCGGCCGACGCTGATGTTCAACGGCTACGCCGAGCAGGTGGCGTCGCTGTACGCCGGCATGGACCTGCGCAAGTTCTACTGAAGTGCGGGTTCGCGTCGCGGCGCCCACGATCCGCGCCCCACGCGCGCGGCCGCTCGCGCAGCTCTCGGCGCGCGCGCTCGGCCGGGTTCGCGCCGCGCTGTTCGTGGCGGCCCTGCTGCCGCTGCTGCGGCTCGTCGCGCTCGGTTTCGCCGACCGGCTGGGCGCCAATCCGGTCGAGTTCGTGACCCGGTCGACCGGGACCTGGACGCTGGTGATGCTCTGCCTCACGCTCGCGGTGACGCCGCTGCGACACCTGCTCGGCTGGCCGTGGCTGATCCGCCTGCGGCGCCTGCTCGGGCTCTACGCGTTCTTCTACGCCGTGCTGCACTTCGGCACCTGGGTATGGCTCGACCAGTGGTTCGACCTGGCGTCGATGATCGCCGACGTCGTCGAGCGACCGTTCGTGACCGCGGGCTTCACCGCGTTCCTGCTGATGCTGCCGCTGGCGGCCACCTCGACCCAGGCGATGATGCGACGCCTGGGGCACCGCTGGCAGGAACTGCACCGGCTGGTCTATGCGATCGCGGTGCTCGGGGTGCTGCACTTCTGGTGGCACAAGGCCGGCAAGAACGACCTTGCCGAGCCGATGGCCTACGCCGCAGTGGTCGGGGTGCTGCTGGGCCTGCGGGTGCTCCGGCAGCTGCTGCGGCGCCGGCACGCGCCCGGCTCAGCGCGGCAGGCGCCGCTCGAGCGCGAATAGCGATTCGAGCGGCTCGCGTTCGCGCACCAGGTGCGCGTCGCTGCCGTCGACGATCACCTCGGCGGCGCGCGGCCGGGTGTTGTAGTTCGAGGCCATCGCCATGCCGTATGCGCCGGCCGACGCGATCGCCAGCAGGTCGCCCTCGGCGAGCGCGAGCTCGCGGCCCCGGGCGAGCCAGTCGCCGGATTCGCAGACCGGCCCGACGATGTCCCAGCGCCGCGCCGACGCCGCGTCCCGCGGCCGGACCGGCAGCACGCCGTGCCAGGCATCGTAGAGCGCCGGGCGCATCAGGTCGTTCATCGCGGCATCGACCACCGCGAACCCGCGGTCGGCGTTGCGCTTGAGGTACTCGACGCGCGTGAGTAGCACGCCGGCATTGCCGACCAGCGAGCGCCCGAACTCGAAGACCAGCTCGTAGGACGCGCCGCGCGGATGGCGGTCGATCCGCTCGAAGAGCGCGGCGAACAGGGCTTCCCGCGAGGGGGGCGCCTCGTCGGCGTAGCGGATCCCGAGCCCGCCGCCCAGGTCGAGGTGCTTCAGCGCGATGCCTTCGGCGTGCAGCGCGTCGACCAGCTCGAGCAGCTTGTCGAGGGCGGCGAGGAACGGCGCGATCGCGGTGATCTGCGATCCGATGTGGCAGTCGATCCCCTGTACCACGATGTTCGGCAGCGCCGCCGCGGTCCGGTAGGCCGCGAGCGCGGCGTCGTGGGCGATCCCGAACTTGTTCTCGCGCAGCCCGGTCGAGATGTACGGATGCGTTCCGGCGTCGACGTCCGGATTCACCCGCAGCGAGACCGGCGCCTGCCGTCCCGCCGCGCCCGCGACCCGGTCCAGCCGCAGCAGCTCGCTCTCGGACTCGACGTTGAAGCAGCGCACGCCCGCCTCGAGCGCCATGCGCATCTCGGATTCGCTCTTGCCGACGCCCGAGAACACCACCCGCCCCGGGTCGCCGCCGGCCGCCAGCACGCGGGCCAGCTCGCCGCCGGAGACGATGTCGAAACCGGCGCCCTCGCGCGCCAGCAGGTCGATCACGCCGAGGTTCGAGTTCGCCTTCAGCGCGTAGCAGATCAGCACGCGCCGGCTGCCCGCGGCGCGCCGGAACTCGGCGAAGGCGTCGACGATCGCGCGACGCGAGTAGACGTAGACGGGGGTGCCGAAGCGTTCGGCGATCGTCTCGAGCGGGAGATCCTCGACCTGCAGCGAGTTCCCGCGATAGTGGAAGCTGTCCATCGGCCGGGCGTCGTCGACGGGTCAGCGGTGCGGCGCCGCGGGCGGCGGCGGGACCTGCGGGTCGGCGGCGAGCTTCTTCCCGGGTTGCGAATCGGGCAGGTAGAGCGGGCCGCGCTGGCCGCAGCCCGCCAGCAGGGCGAGCGCCGTCGCAGCGGCAATCCCGGCTGCGGCGGCCGCGATGGCGCGGGTGGTCCGCGGCGCGCGGGGCAGGCGCGGATCGGACGAGGTCATCAGAACACCTGGTTGCGGATCAGGTCGGCGTCGGCGCCGGCCGCGACGCCGTCCTCGGCCACGCCGAGCGAGGCGACGCCCTGGCCGGGCCGGGTCTCGGCGTAATAGTAATCGCCGTCGATCCGGACCACGCCCTGCGGCGGCTGCGGATCCTGCTCCGGCACGCCCTTGAGGGCCGTCGCCATGTAGTCGATCCAGATCGGCAGCGCGAGCCCGCCGCCGGTCTCGCGGTCGCCGAGCTTGTGCGGCTGGTCGAAGCCGACCCAGGCCACTGCCGCCACGCGCGGGTTGTAGCCCGCGAACCAGGCGTCGATCGAGTCGTTGGTGGTGCCGGTCTTGCCCGCCAGGTCGTTGCGCTTGAGCGTGCGCGCCCGGGTCGCGGTCCCCATCCGCACCACGTCGCGCAGCATGCTGTCCATCAGGAATGCGTTGCGCGGGTCGATCACGCGCAACGACTCGTCGCCTGCCTGTCCCGGATGCGCGCTGGCGAGCAGGCGGCCGTTGTTGTCGGTGATGCGCGCGATCAGGTAGGGCTCGATCCGGTAGCCGCCGTTGGCGAAGACCGTGATCGCGCGCGCCATCTGCCAGGGCGTCACCGACCCGGCGCCCAGCGCCATGGTCAGGAACGGCGGGATGCGCTCGGGATCGAAGCCGAAGCGCGACACGTAGTCCTGGGCGTACTGCGGGCCGATCGCGTCGAGCAGGCGGATCGAGACCATGTTCTTCGACTTGGCCAGCGCCATGCGCATCCGCATCGGGCCCTCGAACTTCCCGTCGTAGTTCTTCGGGTCCCACAGCTGGCCGCCGGTGCGGGCGGGATCGATCAGCACCGGCGCATCGTTGATCACCGTGCTCGTCATGAAGCCCTTCTCGAGCGACGCCGAGTAGATGAACGGCTTGAAGCTCGAGCCCGGCTGGCGCCAGGCCTGGGTGACGCGGTTGAACTTGTTGCGCTCGAAATCGAAGCCCCCGACCATCGCGCGCACGGCGCCGTCGCCGGTATTGAGCCCGACGAGGGCGGCCTGCACCTCGGGCAGCTGGGCGATCGCGTAGCCGCCCTTGTCGGATTCCACGATCCGCACCACGGCGCCGCGCCGCAGCCGGCGCGTCGCCGGCGCCCGCTCGCCCAGCGCCGGCGCGACGAACTTCAGGCCGTCGCCGGTGATCTCGATCGCGCCGCTGCGGCCGCGCGAGACCACGACGCGCTTCGGTGCGGCCTCGAGCACCACCGCGGCCAGGAAATGGCCGATGTCGTCGTCGTCGTCGATCGAGGTCTCGACCATGCGCTCGGCGGCGGCGGGGTCGGCCGGCAGGTCGAGCATGCGCTCCGGGCCGCGGAAGCCGTGGCGCCGGTCGTAGTCGAGCACGCCCTGCTCGAGCGCCGCGTTGGCTGCACGCTGGTCGCCGGAGACGATAGTCGTGTAGATCTTCATCCCCGCGGAATAGATCTCCTCGCGGTACAGGTCGAAGGCGAGCTGGCGCGCCAGCTCGGCCACGTACGGCGCGTGCACCGGGTAGTCGGCGCGCGCGGGCATGAAGGCGAGCCGCTGGTCCAGGGCGGCGGCGTGCTCGGCCTCGGACAGGAAGCCGTTGTCGCGCATGCGTCCGAGGATATAACGCTGCCGCTCGATCGCCCGCTTCGGGTTGACCATCGGGTTGAACCGCGAGGGCGCCTTCGGCAGGCCCGCGAGCACGGCGGCCTCGGCTGCGGTGAGCTTCGAGAGCGGCTTGCCGAAGTAGGTCTGGGAGGCCGCCGCGAAGCCGTAGGACCGCTTGCCGAGGTAGATCTGGTTCAGGTACAGCTCGAAGATCTGCTGCTTGGTGAGGTTGTCCTCGATGCGCAACGCCAGCAGGATCTCGACGATCTTGCGCGTGTAGGTGCGCTCGGACGACAGGAAGAACTCGCGCGCCAGCTGCATCGTGATCGTGCTGGCGCCCTGTTCGGTGCCGCCGGCCACGAAGTTCACCAGCGCCGCCCGGGCCACGCCGATCAGGTCGACCCCGACGTGGTCGAAGAAGCGCGCGTCCTCGGCCGCGAGCACCGCGTGGCGGACGACCGGCGGCACGTCCTCGATGCGCACGAAGGTGCGGCGTTCCTCGCCGAACTCGCCGATCAGCTGGCCGTCGGCGGTGTACACCCGCAGCGGGATGCGCGGACGGTAGTCGAGCATCGCGTCGAGCGGCGGCAGGCGGTCGTTGGCGAGCACCAGCGCGAGCGCGACGAGAAGACCCCCGGCCAGGGCCGCCACGAACGGGACGGCGAGCGCGACCGCGCCCAGGCGAACCCAGTTCGGCCTCGAGGACGATGTGCGGCGCGGGCGGCGTCTCTGCTTGGTGTCGGTCATGCGCATCCGCAGGCTCGGGACCCGCATTGCTGTGGGCGGATTTTATACGGATCGCGGGCCTGCGCCCCGCTGTCGCGCCCGTCGCGCGCCGCCCCGCGCGGTCGATCCGCGCCGACGCCGTACGACCCCCGCGATCAACCGCCGGTACCGGCCCGGTGACCCGATCCTGCCGGATGGTCGATGCCGTGCGACGGATGGAGGCGGGGGGTCGCTAACGAGTCCAGAAAAGGCTTTACATTAAATCGAGCTTGTTGCTAGCATTTCAAGCGGATTGTAGAAATCCATCGTAAATCCTTGGATTTTTAAGGATTTTTTAGAAATCGAGGCATCCCGTGCCGGTGATCTCAACGAGTCTGTTTCGCCGCGCAGCGCCGCCCCTGGTCGGCATCGATCTGAGCGCGTCCAGCGTGAAGGTGGTGGAGCTGCAGAATGGGCAGCGCACCCCGATGCGGCTCGAGCGCTACGCGATCGAGCCGCTGGAGCGCGGGGCGATCGTCGACGGCAACATCGAGAAGTCGGAGGCCGTCGCCGATGCCCTGCAGCGCGCGCTGCGCAAGTGCAGCAGCCGCGCGCGCGAGGCGGCGCTCGCGCTGCCGTCCGGCGCGGTGATCACGAAGAAGATCATGCTGCCGGCCGGGCTCCGTGAGGAAGACTACGAGCTCCAGGTCGAGACCGAGGCCAGCCAGTACATCCCGTTCCCGATCGAGGAAGTGAACCTCGACTTCCAGGTGCTCGGGCCGGCCGCAGGCTCCGAGGAAGAGGTCGACGTGCTGCTCGCGGCGTCGCGCAAGGAGAAGGTCGACGACCGGGTGGCGGTCGCCGAGATGGTCGGGCTGCGGCCGGTGGTGATGGACGTCGAGCCCTACGCGCTGCGCGCCGCGGTCGATCACGTGATCGACTTCCTGCCGAACAACGGCCAGGGACAGATCATCGCGGTGTTCTCGATCGGGCAGACGATGACGTACCTGACCGTGATCCTGAACCGCCAGACGATCTTCGAGCGCGAGCAGACCTTCGGCGGCCAGCAGCTGACCCAGGACCTGGTGCGGCTGTACGGACTGACCCCCGAGGAAGCCGAGATCAAGAAGCGCACCGGCGACCTTCCCGACAACTACCAGCGCGACCTGCTGCAGCCGTTCGTCGAGCAGGCGGCCACCGACATCGGCCGGGCGCTGCAGTTCTTCTTCACCTCGACCCCGTACACCCGGGTCGACCAGATCTACCTCGCCGGCGGCTCTTCGGTGGTTCCCGGCCTGGCCGAGGCGGTGTCGCAGCGCACGCAGGTGCAGGCCGACATCCTGAGCCCGTTCCATGGCATGGAGGTGGCCGGCACGATCCGCGAGCGCCAGCTGCGCGCCGACGCGCCGTCGCTGCTGGTCGCCACCGGCCTGGCGATGCGGAGGTTCGACGCATGAGCATGCGCATCAACCTGCTCCCGCACCGGGAGATGCGCCGCGAGCGGCGCAAGAAGGATTTCGTCGGCCTGCTGGCGCTGGTCGGCCTCGGCGCGGTCGCCGCGGCGATCGTCGTCGCGTTCGGCATCGACCAGCAGATCGACGCCCAGCGCGCGCGCAACGACTTCATCCGCGCGGAGAACGCGAAGCTCGACGAGCAGATCAAGGAGATCGCGACGCTGCGCGCCGAGATCGACGCGCTGAAGGCGCGCAAGCTCGCGGTCGAGAGCCTGCAGACCAACCGGACCATCCCGGTGCACCTGATGGACGAGCTGGTCAAGCACACGCCCGAGGGCATCCACCTGAAGACGATGCGCCAGGACGAGCGCAAGGTGACGCTGAGCGGGTACGCGCAATCCAACGAGCGCGTCTCGGAGCTGCTGCGCAACCTGGCGAACCGCACGCCCTGGCTGGAGCGGCCGGAGCTCATCGAGATCAAGGCCGGGCGCATCGGCGGCAGCCCCGGGGCGGCCGCCAAGGATGGCCGCCGCGTGTTCGAGTTCTCGCTGAACGCCCTCGTCAAGACGACCGATCCGCAGCCCCAGACGCCGACGCCGAAGACGACGTCCGCGCCGGCCCCGCTGGCCGCGGCCGGGCCGGCCGCCAACAGGTGATCCGATGGCCAAGTTCAATCCCAATATCGACTTCAGCGGCCTGGGCGCGCAGTTCTCCGGGCTGCAGGGGCGCCATCCGGGGCTCTGGCCCGCGCTGCCGAAGGCCGCGCTGCTGGCCGGGCTGATCGCCGCCGTCCTCGGCGCGGCCTACTTCTCGTACTGGCGCGGCCAGCTCGAGGAGCTCGACCAGCAGGTCAGCGACGAGGGCAAGCTCAAGGATGAGTTCACCGCGAAGATGAGGCAGGCGGTGAACCTCGACGTGCTGCGCCAGCAGAAGGAGCAGGTTTCGCAGTACGTGAGCCAGCTCGAGAAGCAGCTGCCGAGCAAGGCCGAGATGGACGCCCTGCTGTCGGACATCAACCAGGCCGGCGTGGGCCGCGGCCTGCAGTTCGAGCTGTTCCGGCCCGGGCAGGTGGTGGTGAAGGACTACTACGCCGAGCTGCCGATCTCGATCAAGCTGTCGGGCAACTACCACGACTTCGGCGCGTTCACCAGCGACCTGGCGAACCTGCCGCGGATCGTCACGCTGAACAACATGCAGATCACGCTGGTCGAACGGGCGTCGAACGCCGCACCGGGCGCCGGGCCGCTCACGATGGAGGCGATCGCGAAGACGTTCCGCTACCTCGATCCCGAGGAGATCGCCGAGCAGCGCCGCCAGGCGGCCGCGAAGAAGGGCAACAACAAGGGGGCGGGGAAATGAAGCGCCTGCTCATCGCGGCCGCGGCGCTCGCGCTGCTGGGCGGCTGCTCGAACGACCAGAGCGAGCTGCGCGCATGGATGCAGGAAGTGCGCGCCGGCATCAAGCCGATCCAGGAGCGCATCGAGGAGCCCAAGCGCTTCGCGCCGTTCCGCTACGACGATACCGCCGAGGTCGATCCGTTCTCGTCCGACAAGATGGCCGCGGCGTTCGACAGCCCGCAGCGGCCCGGGGCGAGCGGCCTCAGGCCCGACCTGAACCGCCGGCGCGAGGCGCTCGAGGCGTTCCCGCTCGACACGATCCGGATGGTCGGGCACCTGGCGAACGGGCGCCAGAACCACGCGCTGTTGCAGGTCGACCGGACCGTCTACCAGGCGCGGGTCGGCAACTATGCCGGGCAGAATTTCGGAGTGATCACCAGGATCAGCGAAGGCGAGGTCCTGTTGAAGGAACTGGTCCAGGACGCCGCCGGCGACTGGGTGCAACGAGAGTCGACGCTGCGGCTTCAGGAGGGGGGCGGTAAATGAGAACGACATTGCGCAACGCGGGATCGGCCGCTCGCATGGCGACCCGTGCGGCCTGCGCCGCGTTCGTCGCGTGCCTGGCGGTGGCGTTCGCCGCGCCGGCCTTCGCGCAGGCCAACTCGATCGAGTCGGTCACCAGCGCCCAGCAGGGCAGCACGACTTATCTGCGCATCGGGCTGCGCAACGCGCCGACGACGACGCCGGCGGGCTTCTCGGTCTCGAACCCTCCGCGGATCGCGTTCGACTTCACCCATACCGACAATCGCGTCGGCAAGAACGCGATCGAGCTGCCGCAGGGCGACGTGCGCAGCGTGTCGATCGTGCAGGCCGGCGAGCGCTCCCGGCTGGTGCTGAACCTGAAGCGTCCGCTGGGCTACAACACGTCGATCGACGGCAACACGCTGGTGGTCGCGCTCGAGCCGGTCGCCGCCGCCGGCAGCGCCGCGGCGCCGACTTCCTACAGCTTCGCGAAGGCCGACGGCAAGAGCTCGCACTCGCTGCGCGACATCGATTTCCGTCGCGGCAAGGACGGCGAAGGCCGGGTCGTGGTCGATCTCTCGGACCCCGGCGTCGGCGTCGACATCCGCCAGCAGGGCCGCTCGATCGTGGTCGACTTCGTGAACGCGAGCCTGCCCGAGAACCTGCGCCGCCGGCTCGACGTGGCCGATTTCGGCACGCCGGTCACCGCGGTGCGGGCGACGCAGCAGGGCGACAATGCCCGGCTGGTGATCGAGCCGCAAGGCGAGTGGGAACACAACGCCTACCAGAGCGACACCCAGTTCGTCGTCGAGGTCAAGCCGTTGCGCGTCGATCCGGCGCGGCTGGCGCGCGGCACGCAGGCGGGATACCGCGGCGAGAAACTGTCGCTCAACTTCCAGAGCATCGACGTCCGTGCGCTGCTGCAGGTGATCGCCGACTTCACCAACCTGAACATCGTCACCAGCGATTCGGTGCAGGGCAGCCTGACGCTGCGCCTGAAGGACGTTCCCTGGGACCAGGCGCTGGACATCGTCCTGCAGTCCAAGGGGCTGGACATGCGCAAGAACGGCAACGTGATCATGGTCGCGCCGCGCGACGAGATCGCCGCCAAGGAGAAGCTCGACCTGGAGTCGCGCGCCCAGATCTCCGAGATCGAGCCGCTGCGCACCGAGACGTTCCAGCTCAACTACCAGAAGGCCGAGGCGCTGCATCGCCTGCTGGCCGACGAGAAGCAGCGCGTGCTGTCCAAGCGCGGCAGCGTCGTCGTCGACGAGCGTACCAACAAGGTGTTCGTGCAGGACACCAGCGCGCGCCTGGAAGAGGTCCGCAAGATCATCGCCCAGGTCGACGTGCCGGTGCGCCAGGTGCTGATCGAGGCGCGCATCGTCGAGGCCGACGACCGCTTCTCGCGCAACCTCGGCGTCCGGCTCGGCTTCAACCGCGTCAACGCGAGCGTCGGCGGCGCCGGCCGCGCGACGGTGTCGGGCAGCCTGCAGGGGGTGCACGACCTGACGGCGCTGCCCGGCGCGATCGGCGCGGGCAGCACCGCGCTGGCGAATACCAACTTCGTGAACCTGCCGGCGTCGAACATCTCGGGCGTCAATCCCTCGACCTTCGCCATCAGCCTGTTCAACTCGAGCCTGACCCGCTTCCTGAACCTGGAGCTCTCGGCGCTCGAGGCGGACCAGCGCGGCAAGGTCGTGTCGAGCCCGCGCGTGCTCACCGCCGACCAGGGCAAGGCGATCATCGAGCAGGGGACCGAGCTGCCGTACCAGCAGGCCACGTCGAGCGGCGCCACCTCGATCCAGTTCCGCAAGGCGAACCTCAAGCTCGAGGTCACCCCGCAGATCACGCCCGAAGGCAGCGTGATCCTCGCGGTCGAGGTGAACCGGGACGCGGTCGGCCAGTTGACGCCGTCGGGCTACGCGATCGACACCCGTCGCGTCCAGACGCAGGTGCTGGTGGAGAACGGCGGCACCGTCGTCATCGGCGGGATCTACGAGCAGTTCGAGCGCAACAACGTCAACAAGGTGCCGCTGCTGGGCGACATCCCGGTGCTCGGCAACGCGTTCAAGAACACCAGCCGCACCAACGACCGGACCGAGCTGCTGGTGTTCCTGACGCCGCGCGTCGTGACCGACACCGCGATGGCCCGCTGATGCCGGTGCCGGGCGGTCCGCGCCGGCATCGCGGCTGATGGTCTCCGATCGGGCGGCGCCTCCGGGCGCCGCGTCCCGTCCGGTCATCCTGGTCGGGATGATGGGGTCCGGCAAGTCCACCGTCGGGCGCCGGCTCGCGGCCCGGCTGGGGCGCCGCTTCGTGGACGCCGACAAGGTGCTCGAGGAGCGCTGCGGCGTGCCCATCCCGACCATCTTCGAGGTCGAGGGCGAGGCCGGCTTTCGCCGTCGCGAGGCATCGCTGCTCGACGATCTCACCCGGGAGCCCTCGATCGTCCTCGCCACCGGCGGCGGCGCGGTGATGCGCGAGGACAACCGCCGGCTGCTCGCGCAGCGCGGCTTCGTGGTGTTCCTGGACGCGACGCTGGCCGACCTGTGGCAGCGCCTGCGACGCGACCGGTCGCGGCCGCTGCTGCAGACCGGGAACCCTCGCGAGCGGGTCGCCGAGCTGCTCGCGCTGCGCATCCCGCTGTATCGGGAGATCGCGCATCTGGTCGTGGTCAGCGGGCGCCAGCCGGTCGACGACCTGGTGGCCGATATAATCGGACGCCTTCCCGACGAGATCCGGGCCGGATCCGGAGCCGGCCCGGGAGAGGGTGCCAGCTCCGGCTGATTTCCCGACGGCGGGCTTCCGCCGCCCGCCCGCGCCATGAACCTCCGTGCCACGACCGTCCGCGAACTGCGCGTCTCGCTCGGCGAGCGCAGCTATCCGATCCTGATCGGGCCGGGGCTGCTCGCCGGCAACGATGCGCTGGCGAGGCTGGCGCAGGGCCGCCAGGTCGCCGTGGTCACGAACGACACGGTCGGCGATCTCTACGAGGCGCGGCTGGCCGGCGCGCTGGGCGGCGCCACCGCCCGGGTCTCGATCCGCCTGCCCGACGGAGAGGCGCACAAGGGCTGGCTCTCGCTCGACCGGATCGTCGAGCGCCTCTTGGGCGAGCGCTTCGACCGCGACTGCCTGCTGGTCGCGCTGGGCGGTGGCGTGATCGGTGACGTCACCGGCTTCGCGGCGGCGGTCTACCAGCGTGGCGTCGATTTCGTGCAGGTCCCGACGACGCTGCTGGCGCAGGTCGACTCCTCGGTCGGCGGCAAGACCGCGATCAACCATCCGCTGGGCAAGAACATGATCGGCGCGTTTCACCAGCCGCGGCTGGTGCTCGCCGACGTCGACACGCTGCGCACGCTGCCGCCGCGCGAGCTGTCGGCCGGCCTGTCCGAGATGATCAAGCACGGGGCGATCGCCGACGTCGCCTATCTCGACCGGATCGAGCGCGATCTCGACGCGTTGCGCGCCTGCGACCCGGCTGCGCTGGTCGACGGGGTGCTGCGTTCCTGCGAGATCAAGGCCGCGGTGGTGGCCGCCGACGAGCGCGAGGCGGGGCTGCGCGCCACGCTGAACTTCGGGCACACCTTCGGCCACGCGATCGAAGCCGGGCTGGGCTACGGCCATTGGCTGCACGGCGAGGCCGTGGGAGCGGGAATGGTCATGGCCGCCGATCTCTCGCACCGGCTCGGGCTGGTCGACGCCGCGGCGCTCGAGCGCCTGCGCGGCACGATCGCCGCGGCGGGGCTGCCGGTGCGCGGGCCCGACTGGCCGTTCGAGCGCTACCTGGCGCTGATGAGCGTCGACAAGAAGGCGCAGCAGGGCACGCCCAAGTTCGTGCTGCTGGACGGACTGGGGGCGACCCGGGTGCAGCGGGTCCCCGAGGCGCCGCTGCGCGAGACGCTCGCGGCCTGCTGCGGCTGAACGCGGCGACGCCGATGGCCGGGCCGGAAGCCTTCGCGCGAACCGCTGCGGGGCTTGCGCCCTGGGCCGCCGATCCGGACGCCAGCCGCGGCCGGCGCCACCCCGAGGCGCGGGCGGGCACGCGCAGCGAGTTCCAGCGCGACCGCGACCGCATCGTCCACTGCACGGCGTTCCGTCGCCTCGAGTACAAGACCCAGGTCTTCGTGAACCACGAGGGCGACCTGTTCCGCACGCGGCTCACGCATTCGATCGAGGTCGCGCAGATCGGTCGCTCGATCGGGCGCAACCTCGGGCTCGCCGAGGACCTGATCGAGGCGATCGCGCTCGCGCACGACCTCGGCCACACGCCGTTCGGGCATGCCGGCCAGGACGCGCTGAACGAATGCATGCGCGCCCATGGGGGCTTCGAGCACAACCTGCAGTCGCTGCGCGTGGTCGACGAGCTCGAGCAGCGCTATGCCGCGTTCGACGGCCTGAACCTGTGCTTCGAGACCCGCGAGGGGATCCTCAAGCACTGCCCGCTCGAGCAGGCGCGCGGGCTGGGTGAGCTCGGCGAGCGCTTCCTGCTGCGCCGGCCGCCCTCGCTCGAGGCGCAGGTGGCCAACCTGGCCGACGAGATCGCCTACAACAACCATGACGTCGACGACGGGTTGCGCTCGGGGCTGATCCGGCTCGAGCAGCTCGACGACATCGACCTGTTCGCCGCGCATCGGCGCGAGGTCGAGCGCCTGTACCCGGGCATCGCGGGCCGGCGGCTGGTCCACGAGACGATCCGCCGCATGATCGACGACCTGGTCGTGGACCTCCTGGCGCAGACGCGCGAGCGGATCGCGGCGGCGGCGCCCGCCTCGGTCGAGGCGGTGCGCGCGGGCCCCCCGCTGGTGGCGTTCTCGCCCGGGATGCGCGCGCGCTCCGCCCAGCTCAAGCGCTTCCTGCATGCGGCGCTGTACCGCCATCCGCGGGTCGACGAGGTCATGGGCCGGGCGCGCGAAGTGGTGCGCCGCCTGTTCGCGGTCTACGCCGACGACCCGGCGCGCCTGCCCGACGAGCACCGCGCGCGCGTCGGGGCAATCGGCCCGCGCGCGGTCGCCGACTACATCGCGGGCATGACGGACCGGTTCGCGCTGCGCGAGCATGCGCGGCTCACCGGCGAGGCGATGCCCGGGCTGGCGCCCGCCGATGCGGCCGACTGGCCCGCCGCGCCCGGGGACGCCTGAGCTTCTTCTCAACCGGGAGCTGCGAGCGTATACTGATAGGTTCGTTCGCGAAATTCTCGCTGCACTGCGGCACAAGCTTGGCCAGCGTGGTTCGCAACGCTAGCAGGCACTCACTCAACCTTGATTCCGGCGGTCGCCGCCAGGTTCTCCGGATGCCGGGAACCCGGGCAGGGCGCCGCTGCGGCGTGCCCGCCGACCGCGGCGGGCGCCGTGCGGAACGGATTCTGGAGCTGGCACGATGGATCTCTCGCAACGCCGCCCCGCGCAGTTCGCGCCGACGCCGTCCGCGAACGGCCTCTACGATCCCGCGCACGAGCACGATGCCTGCGGCGTCGGGTTCATCGCCCACATCAAGGGCAAGAAGAGCCACCGGATGATCGAGCAGGGGCTGCAGATCCTGTGCAACCTCGATCACCGCGGCGCGGTCGGCGCCGATCCGCTGATGGGCGACGGCGCCGGCATCCTGATCCAGATGCCCGACCCGTTTTTCCGCGAGGAGATGGCGCGCCAGGGCGTGACGCTGCCGCCGGCCGGCGAATACGGTGTCGGCATGATCTTCCTGCCCAAGGAGCATGCGTCGCGCCTGGCCTGTGAGCAGGAGCTCGAGCGCGCGGTGCGCGCCGAGCGCCAGGTGCTGCTCGGCTGGCGCGACGTGCCGGTGGACCGCGACATGCCGATGTCGCCCACGGTGCGCGCCAAGGAGCCGGTGATCCGCCAGGTGTTCATCGGCCGCGGCCCCGACGTGATGGTGACCGACGCGCTCGAGCGCAAGCTGTACGTGATCCGCAAGACCGCCAGCCACGCGATCCAGCAGCTCGGCCTGAAGCACGGCAAGGAGTACTTCGTGCCGTCGATGTCGGCGCGCACCATCGTCTACAAGGGGCTGCTGCTGTGCGGCCAGGTGGGCCAGTACTACCGCGACCTGCAGGATCCGCGCGTGGTCTCGGCGCTGGCGCTGGTGCACCAGCGCTTCTCGACCAACACCTTCCCCGAGTGGCCGCTGGCGCACCCGTACCGGCTGATCGCGCACAACGGCGAGATCAACACGGTCAAGGGCAACTACAACTGGCTGCGCGCGCGCGAGGGCGTGATGCGCTCGCCGGTGCTGGGCGACGACCTGAGGAAGCTGTACCCGATCGTCTACGCCGGGCAGTCCGATACCGCCACGTTCGACAACTGCCTCGAGCTGCTGGTGATGGCCGGCTACCCGATCGCGCACGCGATGATGATGATGATCCCCGAGGCGTGGGAGCAGCACACGCTGATGGATCCGAAGCGGCGCGCGTTCTACGAGTTCCACGCGTCGATGATGGAACCCTGGGACGGTCCGGCGGCGATCGCGTTCACCGACGGCCGCCAGATCGGCGCGACGCTCGACCGCAACGGGTTGCGCCCGGCGCGCTACTGCGTCACCGATGACGACCTGGTCGTCATGGCCTCGGAGGCCGGCGTGCTGCCGATCCCCGAGAGCAGCATCGTCAAGAAGTGGCGCCTGCAGCCCGGCAAGATGTTCCTGATCGACCTCGAGCAGGGCCGCATCGTCGACGATGCCGAGCTGAAGAACCAGCTCGCCAACAGCAAGCCGTACCGCGAGTGGATCGAGGCGATCCGCATCAAGCTCGACGAGCTCACGCCCGGCCCCGGCCAGCCCGACGCGAGCGCCGACGCGCCGCGCGCGGCCACGCCGCTGCTCGATCGCCAGCAGGCGTTCGGCTACACGCAGGAGGACATCAAGTTCCTGATGACGCCGATGGCGATCGCCGGCGAGGAGGCGGTCGGCTCGATGGGCAACGACTCGCCGCTGGCGGTGCTGTCGAGCAAGAACAAGACGCTGTACCACTATTTCAAGCAGCTGTTCGCGCAGGTCACCAACCCGCCGATCGACCCGATCCGCGAGCAGCTGGTGATGTCGCTGGTGTCGTTCATCGGCCCGCGCCCCAACCTGCTCGACCTGAACAACATCAACCCGCCGATGCGGCTCGAGGTCACGCAGCCGCTGCTCGACTTCGACGACATCGCGCAGATCCGCGACATCGAGGCGTTCACCGGCAGCAAGTTCAAGTCGCACGAGCTCGACATCTGCTATCCGGTCGAATGGGGCAAGGAAGGGATCGAGGCGCGGCTGGCGTCGCTGGCGGCCGAGGCCGAGGACGCGGTGCGTTCCGGCTACAACATCCTGATCGTGTCCGACCGCCGCGTCGCGCGCACGCGCGTGGCGATTCCGGCGCTGCTGGCCACCAGCGCGATCCACCTGCACCTGGTCAACCGCGGCCTGCGCACCAGCACCGGCCTGGTGGTCGAGACCGGTTCGGCGCGCGAGGTGCACCACTTCGCGCTGCTGGCCGGCTACGGCGCCGAGGCGATCCACCCGTACCTGGCGATGGAGACGCTGGCGGAGCTGCATCGCGGCATGCCGGGTGACATCGGGCCCGACAAGGCGGTCAAGCACTACATCAAGGCGGTCGGCAAGGGGCTGATGAAGGTGATGTCCAAGATGGGCATCTCGACCTACATGAGCTACTGCGGGGCGCAGATCTTCGAGGCGATCGGCCTGTCGCGCGCGCTGGTGGACAAGTACTTCGCCGGCACGCCGAGCAACGTCGGCGGGATCGGCATCTTCGAGGTCGCCGAGGAGGCGATCCGCGTGCACCGCGCCGCGTTCGGCGACGACCCGACGCTGGCCGGCATGCTCGATCCGGGCGGCGAGTACGCGTACCGCACGCGCGGCGAAGACCACATGTGGACGCCGGATTCGATCTCGCGGCTGCAGCACGCCACGCGCTCGAACAGCGCCGCGACCTATGCCGAGTACGCGCGGCTGATCAACGACCAGAGCCGGCGGCACATGACGCTGCGCGGCCTGTTCGAGTTCCGCTTCGACGCCTGCACGCCGGTCCCGATCGACGAGGTCGAGCCGGCCGCCGAGATCGTCAAGCGCTTCGCCACCGGCGCGATGTCGCTCGGGTCGATCTCGACCGAGGCGCACACCACGCTGGCGGTCGCGATGAACCGCATCGGCGGCAAGTCGAACACCGGCGAGGGCGGCGAGGACGCGATGCGCTATCGCGCCGAGATGCGCGCCGGCAAGTCGGTGATCCGCGACGGGGACACGATCGGCAGCGTGATCGGCGCCGACCGGATCGAGGCCGACATCGCGCTGAAGGACGGCGATTCGCTGCGTTCGCGCATCAAGCAGGTCGCGTCGGGCCGCTTCGGCGTCACCGCCGAGTACCTGTCCAGCGCCGACCAGCTGCAGATCAAGATGGCCCAGGGAGCCAAGCCCGGCGAGGGCGGGCAGCTCCCCGGCCACAAGGTGTCCGACTACATCGGGATGTTGCGCTACTCGGTGCCGGGCGTCGGCCTGATCTCGCCGCCGCCGCACCACGACATCTACTCGATCGAGGACCTCGCCCAGCTGATCCACGACCTGAAGAACGCGAATCCGCGCGCCTCGGTGTCGGTCAAGCTGGTATCGGAGGTCGGGGTCGGCACGGTGGCGGCCGGGGTCAGCAAGGCGAAGGCCGACCACGTCGTCATCGCCGGCCACGACGGCGGCACCGGCGCCTCGCCGCTGTCGTCGATCAAGCACGCCGGCACCCCGTGGGAGCTCGGGCTCGCCGAGACGCAGCAGACCCTGGTGCTCAACGGCCTGCGCGGTCGCATCGTGGTCCAGGCCGACGGCCAGATGAAGACCGGGCGCGACGTCGTGATCGGCGCGCTGCTGGGCGCCGACGAGTTCGGCTTCGCGACCGCACCGCTGGTGGTCGAGGGCTGCATCATGATGCGCAAGTGCCACCTGAACACCTGCCCGGTGGGCGTCGCCACGCAGGATCCGGTGCTGCGCCGCAAGTTCCAGGGCAAGCCCGAGCACGTCGTGAACTTCTTCTTCTTCGTGGCGGAGGAGGCGCGCCAGTTGATGGCGCGGCTGGGCATCCGCCGCTTCGACGACCTGATCGGCCGCGTCGACCTGCTCGACACCCGCCAGGGCATCGAGCACTGGAAGGCGCGGGGGCTCGATTTCTCGCGCATCTTCCATCGTCCGGCGGTGCGGGAAGACGCGCCGCGCCGCCAGGTCGACCTGCAGGACCACGGCCTGGAGCACGCGCTCGACAACAAGCTCATCGAGCTGGCCCGGCCCGCGCTCGAGCGACGCGAGAAGGTGTCGTTCATCCTGCCGATCCGCAACGTCAACCGGACCGTCGGCACCATGCTGTCGGGCGAGGTGGCGCGCCGCTACGGCCACGAGGGCCTGCCCGAGGACACGATCCATGTGCAGCTCAACGGCACCGCGGGGCAGAGCCTGGGCGCCTTCCTGGCCGGCGGCATCACGCTGGACCTGGTCGGGCAGGGCAACGACTACGTCGGCAAGGGCCTGTCGGGCGGGCGGATCATCGCGCGCCCGACCAACGACTTCCGCGGCCGCGCTGACGAGAACATCATCGTCGGCAACACCGTGATGTACGGGGCGATCGACGGCGAGGCGTTCTTCTCCGGCGTGGCCGGCGAGCGCTTCTGCGTGCGCAATTCCGGCGCTACCGCGGTCGTCGAGGGCACCGGCGACCACGGCTGCGAGTACATGACCGGCGGCACGGTGGTCGTGCTGGGCCAGACCGGGCGCAATTTCGCCGCCGGCATGTCGGGCGGCATCGCTTACGTCTTCGACCCCGACGGGAGCTTCGAATCGCGCTGCAACCTGTCGATGGTCGGCCTCGAGCGGGTGCTGTCCACGGCGGAGCAGCTGGGGCAGGCCGACCCGGCCACCTGGCATCGCGGCGAATGCGACGAGATCATCCTGAAGGGCCTGATCGAGAAGCACTTCCGGCTCACCGGCAGCGAGAAGGCGCGTGCGATCCTGGATCACTGGGAGCGCAGTCGCGCGCAGTTCGTCAAGGTGTTCCCGAGCGAGTACAAGCGCGCGCTCGGCGAGATCCACGCCGGGCGCCATGCGCGCCCGAAGCAGAAGACCATCGCCTGACGGCGACCGGGGACGACGATCACGGGCGGCGCGACGGCGCACGGAAGCAGCCGGCGGCATCTATCGAGCGGAAGAGCGACTATGGGCAAGATCACCGGGTTCCTCGAATTCCAGCGCCTCCAGGAGGCCGCCGAAGACGCGAAGGCGCGGGTGCGGCATTACCGCGAGTTCGTCCTGCACCTGTCCGACGACGAAGCCTCGCGCCAGGGCGCGCGCTGCATGGACTGCGGCATCCCGTTCTGCCAGAGCGGCTGTCCGGTCAACAACATCATTCCGGACTGGAACGACCTGGTCTACCGCGGCAACTGGAAGCTCGCGCTCGATACGCTGCATTCGACCAACAACTTTCCCGAGTTCACCGGCCGCGTCTGCCCGGCCCCGTGCGAGGCGGCCTGCACGCTGAACATCAACAACGACCCAGTGGGCATCAAGTCGATCGAGCACGCGATCATCGACAAGGGCTGGGAGATGGGTTGGGTGGTGCCGCAGCCCCCGGTTCGCGCCACCGGCCGCAAGGTCGCGGTCGTGGGGTCGGGGCCGGCCGGCCTGGCCTGCGCGCAGCAGCTCGCGCGCGCCGGCCACGAAGTCACGGTGTTCGAGAAGAACGACCGCGCCGGCGGGCTGTTGCGCTACGGGATCCCCGACTTCAAGCTCGAGAAGCGCCACATCGATCGCCGCATCGAGCAGATGCAGGCCGAGGGCGTGCGCTTTCGCACCGGCGTGCTGGTCGGCGCGGCCGACGAGAAGGGCGTGAACGACTGGTCGCGCGAGCGCCTGCCCGCCGCGAGCCTGCTCGAGGCCTTCGATGCGGTGGCGCTCACCGGCGGTGCGGAATCGCCCCGCGACCTGCCGGCGCCGGGGCGCGAGCTGCGCGGCGTGCATTTCGCGATGGAGTTCCTGCCGCAGCAGAACAAGATCGTCGCGGGCGATGCGCTCGAGCGGCAGATCCTCGCCACCGGCAAGCACGTGATCGTGATCGGCGGCGGCGATACCGGCTCCGACTGCGTGGGCACCAGCAACCGCCAGGGCGCCGAGTCGGTGACCCAGTTCGAGCTGATGCCGCAGCCGCCGGCGCACGAGAACAAGCCGCTCACCTGGCCGAACTGGCCGTACAAGCTTCGCACTTCGTCCTCGCACGAGGAGGGCTGCGCGCGCGACTGGGCGGTGACCACCAAGCGCTTCGTCGACGACGGCCAGGGCAACGTGCGCGCCCTGGTGGCGGCGCGGGTCGAATGGAAGCAGGACGCGGCCAGCGGGCAGATGAGGATGGCGGAGGTGCCGGGCTCGGAGTTCGAGCTGCCGGCCGACCTGGTGCTGTTCGCGATGGGGTTCGTGTCGCCGGTCGCCGGCGTGCTCGAAGCTTTCGGCGTCGACAAGGACGGCCGCGGCAACGCGAAAGCGAGCACCGACGGGGCCGGCTGCTACCAGACCAGCGTGCCGAAGGTGTTCGCCGCCGGCGACATGCGGCGTGGCCAGTCGCTGGTGGTCTGGGCGATCCGCGAGGGGCGGCAGTGCGCGCGCGCCGTCGACGAGTTCCTGATGGGCGAGTCGACGCTGCCGCGCTGAGCGGCCCCGCGGCGCGGCGCGGAGGCGGGCTCCCGGGCCGCGCCGCGGCGCCGTTCACGACCCGCGGGCGCCATCGGCGCCGCGTACGGCGCATTTCGTCGCGGGCCCGGGCGCAGCGCGCGGCACGTCGCGACAATGGGTTCGTCGCACACCTCCGCAACGAGACCCGCATGAGCCCCGTCACCCTCGTCCACGTCCTGTCGGCCGGCGCCGCCCTGGTGCTCGGCGCCTGGCAACTGATCGCCGCCAAGCGCGGCCTGCGCCATCGCGGCATCGGCTACCTGTGGGTTGCCGCCATGGCGGGCACGGCGCTGTCGTCGTTCGCGCTGCGCAGCGACATCGGCCTGGCCTGGCTCGGCGGCTTCAGCCCGATCCACGGGCTGTCGCTGTTCACGCTGTCGTCGCTGGCGATGGCCGTCCGCCATGCGATCCGCCGCGAAATCGGCAAGCATCGTCGCTGGGTCCTCGGCGCCTACGCGGGCCTGGCGGGCGCCGGCCTGTTCGCCGTCGCCGTGCCGGGCCGGGAACTGAACACGCTGCTGTTCGTCGAATTGCCGAGGAGGCTGTCCGGCAGCCTGCCGGACGCGCTGTCGGCGCTGCGCTGACCCAGAGGGGGATCGTCATGTCCGTCGATGTCCAGGATGCCGACCTGCAGCGCCGGGCAGGGCGCAGCGCCGGCCGCAAGCTCGGCTTCTTCATTCACGTCACGGTCTACCTGCTGGTCAACGCGCTGCTGGTCGGTATCGACCTGCGATCCGGGCGCGGCGGCCAGTGGTCGATCTTCCCGCTGCTCGGCTGGGGGATCGGCCTGGCGATGCACGGCCTGGTCGCTTTCGGGCCGGTCGAACGGCTGTATGGGCGGCTCGTCGAGCGCGAGGTCGAGCGCCTGCGGCGGCAGCGCTGACGGCCGCCGGAGCGGGCGCCGTGAACGTCGTGCATCCGCGCAGGCCGGGCCGGCTGCTGGGGTCGCTGCTGACCGCCTGGAAGCCCGAGCCAGATGGCCCGCGCTGGGCCCCATGGGCCTGGACGGTGGCGTTGAACACGCTGGTCGCGGCGTTGCTCACGCTGTTCGTGCCCCACACCGGGAGCTTCGCGTCGAACCTGTCGGTCAGCCAGGCGATCGGCCTGACGATCCACGCACTGTTCCGGGCGCTCGGCCACGGGCTGCGCCTCGACATGTTCGAGCTGACGCCGCCCTTGCGCGCGGCCTACGTGGTCTCGGTCGTGCTGGCCGGCAGCTGGCTCGGCTATGCCGGCGCGACCTGGCTGCGGCTCGGCGACTGGCAGGCACTGGTCGAGCACATGACGCGGGCCTCGCGTTTCCTGGTCGTGATACCGGTTGCCTGGGCGGTCGTGACGATGGCCTTGTTCGCGCTGGTCAACCGTTTGCGCGGCCGGCAGCTGGCGCAGGAGCGCGAGCGCAATGCCCGGGTGTCGGCCGAGCGCGAGGCGATCGCCGCGCGCCTGCAGCTGCTCAACGCGCAGATCGAGCCGCATTTCCTGTACAACACGCTGGCCAGCATCGCCGCGCTGGTCCCGCCCGACGCGCCGGCCGCGCGCCGGCTCATCGAGGCGCTGACCACCTACCTGCGTACCTCTTCGCGCAACATGTCGCAACCGCTGGTCGCGCTGGCCGACGAGCTCGACTCGGTGCGCGGCTATCTCGGCGTGATGCAGTTGCGCCTGGGTGATCGCCTGCGCGTGCGCTACGGCGTGCCTGCCGAAGCCGGCGCGCTGCGCGTGCCGCCGGCCGCGCTGCAGACGCTGGTCGAGAACGCGATCAAGCACGGCATCGAGCCGAGCCCGGCCGGCGGCGAGATCGCGGTGTCGGCGTTGCGTGCGCAGCACGGCTGGGTGCTGCAGGTCAGCGACTCGGGCGCGGGACTCGACGCCGCGCCTGCCGCCACGGCCGGCGGCACCGGCCTGGCCAATCTCGCCGAGCGGCTGCGGCTCGCGCTCGGCGCCACCGCCACGGTGACGCTGGAGTCGCGCGAAGGCGGCGGATCGGTCGCCCGCATCGTGCTGTCGGACGCTGCGGCGGCGGATACGGACCAGCGGCGGAGGGCGAGGTGAGCGGCAGGCGCGAAACGGGCGACGGGCGCGAAACGGGCGACAGACGCGAAGTGGGCGACAGGTGCGCAGCGGACGACAGGCAGGGCGCGGACGGCGGGCCTGCGGCTTCGGCGGTGATCGCCGACGACGAGCCGCTGCTCGCGGCCGCGCTCGAGCGGATGCTGCGCGAGGCATGGCCGCGCCTCGCGATCGCCCGGGTCGTTCACGACGGCCAGGCCGCGTTGCAGGCGATCGTCACGCTGCGTCCGGATGTCGCGTTCCTCGACATCCGGATGCCCGCGCTCACGGGGCTCGAAGTGGCCGCGCAGCTGGCGCGCCGGCCGGGGCCGTTGCCGGCGGTCGTGTTCGTCACCGCCTACGACCAGTATGCGGTGGATGCCTTCGAGGCCGCCGCGGTGGACTACCTGCTCAAGCCGGTCGGCGAGGAACGGCTGGCGCGTTGCGTCGCGCGGCTGCGAGCGCGTGTCGAAGGCGGCGCGGCCGGCGTCGGAGGCGCGGTCGCGGGCATCGGCAACGCGGCAGCCGGCGATACGGCAGCCGGCAGCGCGGCAGCCGGCGATGCAGTCGACCTGTCGACGCTGCTCGCGCGGCTGCAGCAGCGTCTCGACGCCGCGGACGCCGCCGTCGCGCCGCCGCGGCTGCGCTTCCTGCGCGCCAGCCTCGGCGACGTGACCCGCCAGATCCCGGTCGACGAGGTGCTGTACTTCGAGGCGCGCGACAAGTACGTGGCCGTCGTCACGCGCGATGCCAGCGCGCTGGTGAGGCTGTCGCTGTCCGAGTTGCTGGACGGGCTCGATCCCGAGCGGTTCGTGCAGATCCACCGCTCGACCGTGGTCAGGCTCGATGCGATCGACACGATCCGCCGCGACCTGACCGGCCGCAGCTGGGTGCACCTGCGCGAGCGGGTCGCGGGGCGCGAAGTGCGGCTCGCGGTGAGCCGGCAGTTCGCGGCGCGTTTCCGGGGCATGTAGGTTCCGGGGCATGCAGGCGCGCCCCCGTCCACGCCGGGGCGGTCGTTCGGCGGTCCCGGTCCCGGCCTCGGCCCCTGTCGGGATGCCGGCACACTGTGCGATGCTGCGGCTTTCCCGGGCCGGCCGCGCGGCCGCCTGCCCGTGGCGCGGATGGCACGGAGGAGCATGCGATGGATGCGGCGGCAGACTGGAGCGCGGCGAGGATGGCGGCCGCCTTCCGCGATGGCGAGACGTCGCCGGTCGACGTGCTGCGCGCGGTGCTCGAGCGCGTCGACGCCTGGGAGCCGCGGCTCAACGCGATGTACCTCGTGCCCCGCGATGCGGCGTTGGCGGCGGCGCTCGAGTCGGAGGCGCGCTGGCGCACCCGCAGGCCGCTGTCGGCGCTCGACGGCGTGCCGGTCACGCTCAAGGAGAACCTGTACACGAAGGGCGATCCGGCGCCCCTGGGCACCGCCGCTTCCGACCTGGCGCCGAAGGCTACCGACGCGCCGCCGTCGGCGCGCGTGCGCGAAGCCGGCTGCGTGATTCTCGGCAAGACCACGATGCCCGATTTCGGCATGCTGTCCTCGGGATTGTCGTCGTTCCATGGCGTGACGCGCAACCCGTGGCGGCTCGACCGCAACACTTCCGGCTCGTCGTCCGGGGCCGCCGCCGCGGCCACGGCCGGCTACGGCCCGCTGCACGTCGGCACCGACATCGGCGGCTCGGTGCGGCTGCCGGCGACCCACTGCGGGCTGTTCGCCCTCAAGCCGAGCCTCGGCCGCGTCCCGATCGATCCGCCGTACATGGGCCGTGTCGCGGGACCGATGACGCGCACGGTGCACGATGCCGCGCTGCTGATGAACGTGCTTGCCCGGCCCGACGCGCGCGACTTCATGAGCCTGCCGTACCAGCCGGTGGACCATGCGGAGCAGCTCGACGGGCTCGAGCCGAAGGGCCTGCGCGTCGGCCTGCTGACCGACATGGGCGTCGGGCTGCCGCCGCACCCGGCGGTGGCCGCCGCGTGCCGGGCGGCGGCGCATGCGCTGGAAGCGGCCGGCGCGGCGGTCGAGCCGATGTCGTCGTTCCTCACCCCGGCCATGTTCGACGGCATCCACGCCTTCTTCGAGGCGCGCTCGTACAACGACGTGTCGGCGATGCCGCCGCCGGTGCGCGCGAAGGTCCTGCCGTTCATCGTCGAGTGGTGCAGCTGGCGCGCGAAGTCGTTCAGCGGCGCCGACGTGATGTCGGCCTACACGCAGGTGATGGCGATGCGCGAGGCGGCGGTGCGCGCGACCTCGCGTTTCGACTTCGTGCTCTCGCCGACGTCGCCGGTCCTGCCCTACGCGGCGGAATCGGCGTGTCCCGGCGACGACCCGCACGATGCGCTGCCGCACATCGCGTTCACCGTCGCCTGGAGCATGAGCGAGCAGCCGGCGGCTTCGATCAACTGGGACTTCACCGGCGACGGCCTGCCGGTCGGCGTGCAACTGGTGGGCCGGCGCTTCGACGACCTCGGCGTGCTGCGGCTGGCGCGCCTGGTCGAGCGGATCCGGCCGGCGCAACGCCCCTGGCCCCGCCCGCCGGGCTGAACGCCGGCGCGGCTCAGCGGATCGGGATCATCACGACGTCGCGGTACGGCGCACGCAGGGCGAGCCGGTCGTACCAGGCCCGGAGCGCCGGCAGGTCGGGGCGCTCGATCGGCAGCTCGAACCAGCGGTACGCGTTCACGCCGAGGCAGATGTCGGCGAGCGTGGGCAGGTCGCCGCAGACGAACGCGCGGTCCCGCAATTGCGCGTCGACGATGGCCAGCACGGCGCCGGTGCGCTGCACGCTCCGCGCGATCAGGGCCGCGTCGCGCGCCTCTTCCGGGGTGCGGACCAGCTGCCAGAAGGCGTCGAAGAACGCCGGCCCGAAGGTCGAGGCGGCCCAGTCCATCCACGCCTCGACCCGGGCGCGCGAGCGCGCGTCGGCCGGATACCAGGCGTGAGCGGCCTCGCGGTTGGCGAGATAGCGCAGGATCGAGTTGGACTCCCACAGGACGAAGTCGTCGTCCTCGATCGTGGGGACCAGGCCGTTCGGGTTCAGGGCCAGGTAGGCCGGCCCCCGGGTGATGCCGAAGGGGCCGCCGGCGTCGATGCGCTCGTGCGGCAACGACAGCTCGGCGCACAGCCACATCACTTTCTGGACGTTCGAGGAGGTGGTCCGGCCCCAGAGTTTCAGCATGGAGATGCCCCGATCAGGCCGGCGCGGGCGTGCGGCACCTGGACAGGCTCATCGCGCGCAGGCTCATGACCGTCTCGCCCCGCTGGTTGATCATCTCCTGCTGCACCTGGATGATGCCCCGGTCGGGCTTGCTCTGCGAACGCTTGGTCTCGAGGACCGTCACCCGCACGCGCAGGCGGTCGCCCGGCCTCACCGGCTTGGGCCAGCGCACCTCGTCGACCCCGGGCGAGCCCATGCTCGAGGTCGGCGCGATGAAGTGGTCGACGAGCAGCCGCATCATGATGCTGCCCGTCATCCAGCCGCTGGCGATGAGGCCGCCGAAGATCGACTCGGCCGCGGCGGCCTGCTTGTCGACGTGGAACGGCTGCGGGTCGTAGCGCTTCGCGTACTCGACGATCTCTTCCTCGGTGACCAGGTGATCGCCGAACTCCAGCACCTCGCCGGGCCGGTAGTCCTCGAAGTAGCGCTCCTTGAAAGGCACGGTCATGGGTCGGGCTCCGCAGCGGCCATGCGGTGGCGCAGGCCGCTAGAATGATAGCCGAGAACGACTCTCGTCCCGCCGCCCGACCGACGATGCCGAAGCGCAGCTCCTCCGATGACCGGACGCCTGTCGCAGCCGATGGCGTGCGCATCGACAAGTGGTTGTGGGCGGCGCGCTTCTTCAGGACGCGCAGCCTGGCGCAGCAGGCGATCGAGCGGGGCAGGGTGCTGGTCGGCGGCGACCGCGTCAAGCTGGCGCGACCGGTGCGCGTCGGCGACGAGATCCGCCTGCGGATCGACGACACCGAGCGCATGCTGTACGTGCTCGCGCTCAGCGACATGCGCGGGTCCGCGACGGCGGCGCAGGCGCTGTATCGGGAGTCTGAGGCCTCGATGGCGCGCCGCGCCGAACGGCGCGAGGCGCGGCGCCTGCAGGCCGAGCCCGCGGCGGCGATCGCCGGCGGCCGGCCGACCAAGCGCGACCGGCGCCGGCTCGGGCGCGTCGGGCCGGAGGATGCCTAGGGCCTGCCCGCGCTGCGATCGTCCATGCCGTGGCTGAGCAGGTAGGTGATCCCGCTCGAGCAGGCGAACAGCGCCCAGAACGCGAAGAAGCCGACCGTGTAGGCGGCTCCCCGGCTGTCGGCCAGCGGCAGGCCGATGACGACCAGATCGCGCGGATCGACCATCGAGAACAGCACGCCCTCGGCCACGATCGCCATCAGGAACGCGGGCCAGAGCACCTGCATCATGAACCGGCCGAACCTCCGGCTGCCGACCGGCGGCCGGTCGTCGTCCATCGTCTGCGTCTCGCGCGGCGGGTTGGGGTTCATGGGCCCGCGGCCTCGAGCGCGACCGGCACGTCGAAGCGGGTGACCACCGGCTCGACCAGTCGCCAGCTGCGTCCCGGGTCCTCGACCTGCACCAGCCAGCGGCCGTCCGCCGGCAAGCTCCCGGCGGCGCGGTAGCGGCCGTCGCCGGCGTGCTGGAGCAGGTGGGTGGCATCGAGCTCGGCGCGGGTGGCGTGGATCACGCGCAGCGTCAGCTGCGGCGGCCAGCCGGCGCCGTGCCGGGCGGCGAGCGCGAGCTCGATGGTTCCGCGGCCGGCGCCGGACAGCGTCGCGCTCAGGCCGAGCGCGCTCGCCTGGCGGTCGCGGGCCAGCTGCTGGTTGATTGCCCGCCCTTCCCGGTAGTAGTCGTCGACCACCATCGAGTCGGCGGTGGTCACGGCCAGCCAGAGCGTGGCGATGCCGCCGATCAGCGCGGCGGCGGGCGCGATCGCCAGCAGCCAGGGCCAGCGATGCCGGTACCAGGGAACGGGTGCATTCATCGTCGTCGAGGCCATGCCGGAATCCGGAGTCAGCGCGGTACGAAGAAGGTGGAGCGGACGTCGACGGCGATCGACGGATCGTCGACCGCTTCGACACGGAACGATACCTTGTTGCTGCCCGGCGCCCCGTTGCCCGGCATGACCCGGACCGCGATCGGGACCATCCGGACGCCGGCCGGCCCGACCTCGAACTGCGAGGTGCCGGCGATGAAGATCGTCCGGACGCCGTCGGCCGTGATCCGGAAGCTGCGCGTCTGCTCGGAGGGATTGATGATCTGCAGGCGGTAGCCGTTCTCGATCATCCCGTCCTCGACCTCGCGGCCGAGCGCGCTGTCGCGGATCACGTCGGCCTTGATCGGCGCGCGCAGCACGAGATGGCCGAAGATCGCGACCGTGACGGCCAGCAGGATCGCCGAGTAGACGAGCACCCGGGGCCGCAGCACCCGGCGCAGGATCGCGCGCCGGTCGAGCTTGTGCGCGAGCGCGTTCGTGGTGGTGTAGCGGATCAGCCCCTGCGGGTAGCCCATCCGGTCCATCACCTGGTTGCAGCCGTCGATGCACGCGGCGCAGCCGATGCATTCGTACTGCAGGCCTTCGCGGATGTCGATGCCGGTCGGGCAGACATGCACGCAGATCTCGCAATCGACGCAGTGGCCCAGGCCGAGCGCTGTGGGATCGGCCTTGCGCGAGCGCGAGCCCCTCGGCTCGCCGCGCTCGCGATCGTAGGTGATGATCATCGTGTCCGAATCGAACATCGCGCTCTGGAAGCGCGCGTACGGGCACATGTACTTGCAGACCTGCTCGCGCATGAAGCCGGCGTTGCCCCAGGTGGCGAAGGCGTAGAACAACACCCAGAAGGTCTGCCAGGCGCCGGTGGACAGCGTGAGCAGCGCGCCCAGCAGCTCCCGGATCGGGGTGAAGTACCCGACGAAGCTGATGCCGGTCCAGAGCGCGACCGCGACCCACAGCAGGTGCTTGGCGGCCTTGCGGCCGAACTTCGCGGCGCTCATCGGCGCGCGGTCGAGCCTCATGCGCTGGGCGCGATCCCCCTCGATGCGCCGCTCGATCCACATGAAGATCTCGGTGTAGACCGTCTGGGGACAGGCGTATCCGCACCACAGGCGTCCCGCCACCGCGGTGAACAGGAACAGGCCGAGCGCCGAGATCACCAGCAGCCCGGTGAGGTAGATGAAGTCCTGCGGGTACAGGACGAGGCCGAACAGGTAGAAGCGGCGCGCCTCGAGGTCGAACAGCACCGCGGGCCGGCTGCCCCACTGCAGCCAGGGCAGGCCGTAGAAGACGAGCTGCGTGAACCAGACCAGCGCCCAGCGCCATCCCGCGAACCACCCGGTGACGGCCCGCGGGTAGATCTTGCGCCGGACCTCGTAGAGGGCGACCTCGACGTCGGGACCGGCCCCTTGCGGGGAGGGCGCGGGAGAGGTCAACGCGGGCCGCCCTGTCCCTCGGGCCGGTTGGAAAGCCCCCAGACGTAGGCCGCGAGCAGGTGCACCTTGCCCTTGCCCAGCATCTCGCCGAACGCCGGCATCTGGTTGGAACGTCCGTTGTTGATGGTCTCGGCGATGGTGGCGATCCCGCCGCCGTACAGCCAGGTCTTGTCGGTGAGGTCCGGCGCGCCGAGCGCCGGGTTGCCCTTGCCGTCGGCGCCGTGGCAGGCGACACATCCGCCGGCCGTGAACTTCGGCTTGCCGAGCGCCGCGCGCGCGGCGTCGTGGCCGCTGCCGGACAGCGAGGCGACGTAGTTCGCCAGGTTCTGCACGTCGTCGGCCGAGCCGACCGCCGCGCCCATCGGCGGCATCACGCCTTGGCGTCCGCCGGTGATGGAGGCGACGATCGCGGCGGGGTCGCCGCCCCAGAGCCAGTCGCGGTCGGCCAGGTTCGGGAAGCCGCGGCTGCCGCGCGCGTTCGATCCGTGGCACTGGACACAGTAGGTGAGGTACATCCGCTCGCCGATCTCGCGCGCCTGCGGGTCGGCGGCCACCGCGGGGATGTCCTGCGCGAGGTACTTGGCGAACAGCGGCTCGACCACCTCGTCGACGCGGGCGACCTCGCGGTCGTACTGCTGTTTCTGGCTCCAGCCGAGGATGCCCTGGTAGGCGCCGAGGCCCGGGTACAGGACCAGGTAGACCAGCGAGAACACGCAGGTGATCATGAACAGCCACAGCCACCAGCGCGGCAGCGGGTTGTTGTACTCCTCGAGCGTCTCGTCCCAGCTGTGCCCGGTGGTATCGACCTGGGCGCCGGCGGTGGTCCGGCCCTTGGCGAGGACCAGCGCCAGCCAGACGCAGAACGCGATCGAGAGCAGCGTCACGATCGAGATGTAGAGGCTCCAGCCGGAACTGGTGAAGTCGGCCATGTCCGATTGCTCCGTTTTCTAGTCTTTCTCGACGAAGGGCAGGTTCGCGGCTTCGTCGAAGCGCGCCTTCTGGTGCCGGCTGTACGCCCACCAGACGATGCCGAGGAACAGCACCAGGCACACCACCGCGATCACGCCGCGCAGCACGTTGATGTCCATCCGGGCGCCCGTCCCGTCAGCGGGCCGTGCTGCGGATCGCGGTGCCCATCACCTGCAGGTAGGCGATCAGCGCGTCCATCTCGGTCTTGCCCTCGAGGGCCTTCGGCGCTTCCGCGATCTCCGCGTCGCTGTACGGATGCCCGAGCTTGCGCAGCGTCGCCATCCTGCGCTGGATGGTGCCGTCGTCCGCTTTCTCGCGCGCCAGCCACGGATAGCCCGGCATGTTCGACTCGGGCACCAGGTCGCGCGGATTGATCAGGTGGACGCGGTGCCATTCGTCGCTGTAGCGCCCGCCGACGCGCGCCAGGTCGGGGCCGGTGCGCTTGCTGCCCCACATGAACGGGCGGTCGTAGACGAACTCGCCGGCCACCGAATAGTGGCCGTAGCGCTCGGTCTCGGCGCGGAACGGGCGGATCATCTGCGAATGGCAGTTGACGCAGCCTTCCCGGATGTAGACGTCCCGTCCGGCGAGCTCGAGCGCGCCGTAGGGCTTCCAGCCCGCCACCGCTTCGGTGGTGGATTTCTGGAAGTACAGCGGCACGATCTCGACCAGCCCTCCGAAGCTGATCGCCACCAGGATCAGCACCATCAGCAGCGGCAGGTTCTTCTCGATCAGCGAGTGCGCGAATTTCATCGTCTTCTCCGGCGGGGCTCAGGCGTGGGCGACCGCGACCTTGGGGATCTCGGCGTCGACCGCCCGGCCCTTCCGGATCGTCATCAGGCAGTTGTAGAGCATGATCACCATTCCCGCCAGGTACAGGGCCCCGCCGAGCACGCGGATGTAGTAGTACGGGTACGTGGCCTTGAGCGACTCGACGAACGCGTACGTGAGCGTGCCGTCGGGGTTCGTCGCGCGCCACATCAGGCCCTGGGTCACGCCGGCGATCCACATGGCGGCGATGTAGAGCACGACGCCGATGGTCGCGACCCAGAAGTGCACCTCGATCAGTCGCACGCTGTGCATCTGCGTGCGGCCGAACAGGCGCGGCATCAGGTAGTAGATCGAGCCCATCGTGATGAACCCGACCCAGCCCAGCGCGCCGGAGTGCACGTGGCCGACCGTCCAGTCGGTGTAGTGCGACAGCGCGTTGACCGTCTTGATCGACATCATCGGGCCCTCGAAGGTCGACATGCCGTAGAACGACAGCGACACCACGAGGAACTTCAGGATCGGGTCCTCGCGCAGCTTGTGCCAGGCACCCGACAGCGTCATGATCCCGTTGATCATGCCGCCCCACGACGGCGCCAGCAGGATCAGCGAGAACACCATGCCGATGCTCTGCGCCCAGTCGGGCAGCGCGGTGTAGTGCAGGTGGTGCGGGCCGGCCCACATGTAGGTGAAGATCAGGGCCCAGAAGTGCACGATCGACAGCCGGTACGAGTACACCGGGCGCTCGGCCTGCTTCGGGATGAAGTAGTACATCATCCCCAGGAAGCCGGCGGTCAGGAAGAAGCCGACCGCGTTGTGGCCATACCACCACTGGACCATCGCGTCCTGCACCCCGGCGTACGCCGAGTACGACTTGGTCCAGGTCACCGGCAGCGCGGCGCTGTTGACGATGTGCAGCACGGCGATCGTGATCACGTAGGCGCCGAAGAACCAGTTGGCCACGTAGATGTGGGGCGTCTTGCGCTTGGCGATGGTGCCGAAGAACACGATCGCATAGGCCACCCAGACCAGCGCGATCAGGACGTCGATCGGCCATTCGAGCTCGGCGTATTCCTTGGTGGTCGACAGCCCGAGCGGCAACGTGACGGCGGCGGCGACGATCACCAGCTGCCAGCCCCAGAACGTGAACGCGGCGAGCTTCGGCGCGAAGAGCGGCGCCTGACAGGTGCGCTGCACGACGAAGTAGGAGGTGGCGAACAGCGCCGACCCGCCGAACGCGAAGATCACCGCATTGGTGTGCAGCGGCCGCAGGCGGCTGTACGTGATCCACGGGATGTCGAAGTTGAGCTGCGGCCATGCGAGCTGCGCGGCGATCCATACCCCGACCAGCATTCCCACCACGCCCCAGACCACGGTCATCACCGCGAACTGGCGCACGACCTTGTAGTTGTAGGTCATTCGATCCCCCTGATTCGTCGCCGGAATTATCGTGAGCGGCGTCACGGTAGCACTTGCGCTGGATCAATTACAGCGTGAGGCGGCGCCGCTAACGCATTTCGCCCTCGCCGGGCGGCCGATTCTGCTGCATCGGCGCCACACCGTCGCCGCCCGGATCGGTCCCGGCGGGTCGGTCGTCGTCGAGCAGGATGCTGTGCGCGGGAGCGTCCATGTCGTCGAACTGGCCGCTGTCGGACATGCGCAGGAAGATCCAGGCGGCGAGCGCGACGATCACCAGGCTGAGCGGGACCAGCAGGTAGAGCGCTTCCATCACGAGCTCTCGCGTGCCGTCCCGTCTCCGGACGGCGCGGCGGGCGCGAGGCGCGCCGCGGCCCGCGGCGCACGCGCGCCGGAGGCGGCCGGGATCAGGCGCAGCGCGTTCAGCACCACCAGCAGCGAGCTGGTCGACATGCCGATCGCCGCGAGCCAGGGCGGTACCCAGCCGAGCGCGGCCGCCGGGATCGCGAGCGCGTTGTAGCCGAGCGCCCAGCCGAGGTTGGCGCGCACGACCGACCGGGTGCGCAGCGCCAGCGCGCGCAGCGCCGGGAGGTCGTCGAGCGAACGCCCCAGCAGCACCACCGCGGCCGCGGTGCGGGCCAGCGAGCTGGCCTGCCCGACCGCGACCGAGACGTCGGCGGCCGCCAGCACCGGAGCGTCGTTGATGCCGTCGCCGACCATCAGCACCCGGCGGCCCCGGCGCTGCAGCGCGCGCACGTACTCGAGCTTGTCCTGAGGGCTGGCGTCGGCGACGACGGCCTCGATGCCCAGCGCGGCGGCCACCGGAGCGACGGCGGCCGCGCGGTCGCCGGAGAGCAGGTGCAGGCGCAGGCCGGCGGCGGCGAGGGTGGCGCAGACTCCGCGCGCCTCGTCACGCAGCGTGTCGCGGAAGTGCAGGCGCGCGATCGGGGCGTCGGCGTCGGCGAGCCACGCCACCGTGTCGCCGGACGAGTCCGGGGCGGGATCCCCGGCCGGGGCGGCGGCCCGCTCGATCGCGGGATGCCAGGCGGCCACGAAGGCGGCCGAGCCGAGGCGGTAGCGCCGGCCGTCGAGCAGGCCCTCGACGCCCAGCCCCGGCACGGTCTCGCGCTCGCCGCCGGGAGCGAGCGCGTCGCTGTCGCCCGCGGCGCGGCGGATCGCGTCGGCCAGCGGATGGGCCTGCCCCGATTCCAGCGCGGCGGCGGCGGCGAGGGCGCGGATGCGCGCCGCGTCGGGGTCGGGGGGCGGGCCGGAGGGCGGGTCGGCGGAGGGAGCCGAGGAGGGGGCCGAGGAGGGGCCGGGGCGGTCGCCGGACGCGGCGCCCAGCACGGCCACCCGGACCAGCTCCGGACGACCTCGCGTCAGCGTCCCGGTCTTGTCGAACACCACGTCGGTGCAGGCGGCCACCTGCTCCAGGGCGTCGCCGCGGGCGACCAGCATCCCGCGTCGCATCGCCGCGCCGGTCGCGGCGGCGAGTGCGGCCGGGGTTGCCATCGACAGCGCGCAGGGGCAGGAGACCACCAGCACGGCGATCGCGATGTGCGCGGCCCGCGCCGGGTCGGCCTGCATCCAGGCGAGCCAGACGCCGGCCGCGAGCACCAGCAGTGCGGCGACGAACCAGCGCGCGATGCGCTCGGTCAGGCCGGCCAGCCGCGGCTTGTCGGCGGCGGCCCGGTCCACCAGCCGTTCGATGGTCGAGATCGCACTGTCCGCGCTGGTGCGCAGCACCCGCGCCAGCACCGGGCTGCCGGCGTTGATCGCGCCGCCGGGGACGGCGTCGCCGGGGCCGCGCGCCACCGGCAGCGACTCGCCGGTGAGCAGCGACTGGTCGATCGCGGTGCGGCCCTCGACGATCGCCGCGTCGACCGCGATCCGTTCGCCGACCGGCACGCGGAACAGCTCGCCGGGCGCGAGCCGCGTCGCCGGCACCCGTTCGACCGTGCCGCGCCCGGGGTCGACCCGGTCCACCAGGTCGGGCACCGCCGCGGCGACCGCGTCGATCGCGCGGCCGGCGCGCCGACGCGCCACCCACTCGACGTAGCGGGCCGCCAGCAGCAGGAACACGAACATCGTCACTGAGTCGAAATAGACCTCGCCATGCCCGGTGACGGTGGCGCGGATGCTCGCGCCGAACGCCGCCAGCAGGCCGATCGCCACCGGCACGTCCATGCCGACGCTGCGCGCCCGCAGGTCGCGCCAGGCGCCGGCGAGGAACGGGCTGGCCGAGTAGAGCACGACCGGCAGCGTCAGCAGCAGGCTTGCCCAGCGCAGCAACTGCTCGTGCCCGGGCTCGATGTCGCCGGGGCCGGCGACATAGACCGGTACCGCGTACATCATGACCTGCATCATCCCGAGGCCGGCGATGAACAGACGCCGGAACATCGCCTTGCTGGTGCGCTGGATCTGCGCCTCGCGCTCGCGCGGATCGAAGGGCAGCGCCCGGTAGCCGAGCCGGGCGATCGCGTCGAGCAGCGCCGACAGGCGGGTCGCGGCCGGATTCCAGCGCAGCGTGGCGCGGCCGGTGGCGAGGTTCACCGATGCCGCCTCGACGCCGGCGCTGCGGCGCAGCCCCTGCTCGAGCAGCCAGACGCAGGCGCCGCAGCGCAGGCCGTCGATCATCAGCGTCGCCTCGCGCCGGTCCTCCCGGCTGCGCACGAAGCGCGCCTGCACGTCGGCTTCGTCGTATACCTCGAGCGCGCGCAGCGCCGGCGGCACGACCGCGGCTCCGGCCGCCGGCGCGCTGCGCGCGCGATAGTAGTCGTCGAGGCCCGCGGCGACGATCGCGTCGGCGACCGCGCGGCAGCCGGCGCAGCACATCTCGCGCCCGGCGCCATCGATCGTCGTCGTCCACCGTCCCGGCCGCTCGACCGGCTCGCCGCAGTGGAAGCAGGCAGTCGCCCCGGTCATCGGAAGACGCTCAGGCAGGCGTCGACCACGGCGTGCAGATGCCCGATCGGGTCGATGCGCGCCAGGCCGGCGATGCCGAAGGCCACGATCGCCAGGCCGGCGGCCAGGCGCGCGCCCGGGCTCGCGAGCAGGCGCGCGCCGCGCTGCGCGGCGACGCCCAGCGCGAGCAGGTTCGGCAGCGTGCCCAGGCCGAAGGCCAGCATCAGCAGCGCGCCGTCGGCCGCGCTGCCGGAGACCAGGGCGGCGACCAGCACTCCGTAGACCATGCCGCAGGGCACCCAGCCCCAGCATGCGCCCGCCGCCAGCGCGCCGGGG